>JBNLVK010000056.1:0-3646 GCA_050618055.1 Myxococcota bacterium | reverse complement strand
GTCGCTCCCGAGCCGGCCGCCCACACCGTCGCCATCCTTCCCGACGACGCCCCGCCGGCGGACCCGTCGTTCGCCGACGACGCGCTTCCGCCGCTCCAGCCGGCGGCGCCGCCGCCCGTGCCGGCCGACGCGTCCGGCGCTGCCAGCGCCTCCAGCGCCGGCGAGGGTTTCGACTTCGAGTTCGAGAGCGCGAGCCCGGCTGCCGAGGCCGCCCCGGCAACCGGGGTCTCGGAGAGCCTGGCCGAGTCGATGCTGCTCGACCCGAACGGCGACTCCGCCTTCGACGTCTCGTCGTCGCAGCTGGGCGACCTGGCGGTGACGCCGGTGCCCTCCGAGCTGACGTCCGACGAGCCGGTGGCGGCCACCCAGCTGCTGGACACGCCGGAGCCCGCGCCGCCCTCGCCCGAGACCTCGCTGGGCGAGCTCGCCGTGACGTCGCCGCCCGTGGCCGAGGCCGTCTCGGTGACCGAGCCGCCGCCCGTGGCCGAGGCCGTCTCGGTGCCCGAGCCGCCGCCAGTGGCCGAGGCCGTCTCGGTGCCCGAGCCGCCGCCGGTGCCGGATCTCGACGCGGACCCGGTGATGGAAGCGGGCCCGATCGAGCCCGGCTCCGGCTTCGTCGAGGAGGTGCCCACGGCCGGTCCGCAGCGGGGCGCGCCCGCCGACGCCATGGCCGAGTCGCTGGGCGAGCCGCTCGACCTGCCCGGCCCGAACGACGTGACCAGCCCGGATCCGGAGCCGGAGGCCCCCGTGGCCGCCGCCGAGCCGGTGGTGACCGACGACGCTCTCGCCCAGATCGCCCCGGCCCTCCAGGAGCAGCTCCACGAGACGCTCGAGAAGATCGCCTGGGAGGCCTTCGGGCAGGTGACCGAGACGGTGGTGAACCAGGCGGTCGAGCGCCTGGAGAAGATCGCCTGGGAAGTCGTCCCCAAGCTGGCCGAGACGCTGATCGCCGAAGAGATCCGGAAGCTCAAGACCGAGGAGTAGGCTCTCCGCCGCCGGCCGAGCGGCTTGCTAGTCTGTTCGGCGATGACGGCTTCGGTGGAGCCCCCCGCCCCGCGCCGCTGGCGAGAGCTGCTACGGCTGGCGCTCGAGGAGGACCTCGGGCCCGGTGACGTGACCTCCGCGGCCCTGATCCCGCCCGAGCGCACCGGCGACGCCGTGGTGGAGGCCCGGCAGGACCTGGTGGTGTGCGGGCTCGAAGTGGCCCAGGCCACCTTCACGGCGGTCGACCCGGCCCTGGCCTTCGAGCGCCGCGCCGCCGAGGGCGCCCGGGTTCCGGCCGGAACCCCGCTGGCCACGGTCTCCGGTCCGCTGGCATCGCTGCTCACCGCCGAGCGCACGGCCCTGAACTTCCTGATGCGCCTGTGCGGCGTGGCGACCTTCACGCGGCGCTTCGTCGACGCGGTGGACGGCACCGGCTGCGCCATCGTCGACACGCGCAAGACGCTGCCCGGCTGGCGCGCCCTCGACAAGTACGCCACCTCCGTCGGCGGCGCGACCAACCACCGCTTCGGCCTCTACGACGGTATCCTGGTGAAGGACAACCACGTGGCCCTGGCCGGCGGCGTCGCCCCGGCGGTGAAGGCGGCCCTGGCCGCGGCGCCCGCCAACCTGCGCGTCCAGATCGAGGTGGAGTCGCTGGCCGACGCCCTGGCCGCCGTCGAGGCCGGCGCCGACTTCCTGCTGCTCGACAACCGCACGCCCGACGAGGCCCGCGCCATCGTCGATCGCCTGGCCGGCCGCGCCCTGCTGGAGGCCAGCGGCGGCATCGACCTCTCGAACGTGCGCGCCATGGCCGAGACCGGCGTGCAGCGCATCTCGATCGGCGCCCTCACCCACTCGGCCCCCGCCGCCGACGTGGCCCTGGAGATCCTCGACCCGGGCGCTGCACCCGGAGGTGTGGTCGGGTGAATCCGGGGCCGGCGCGAGTCCTCGAGTCCCTTCGTCGCGCCGGCGGTGAATCCCGCTCCGGCGAGGCCCTGTCGGCCGAGCAGGGGGTGTCGCGCGCCCAGGTGTGGAAGCACGTCCAGGCGCTGCGGGCGAGCGGCTACACGATCGAGGCCGAGGCCGGCGACGGCTACCGCCTGGTCGGCGTGCCGGACCGGCTCTACGCCGAGGAGATCCAGGCCGGGCTGCGCACGCAGTGGCTGGCCCACGACGTCCACTACTTCGAGGAGACCGACTCCACCAACCGGGTGGCCCTCGAGCTGGCCCAGTCGGGCGCGGCCCACGGCACGACCGTCGTGGCCGACGCCCAGACCGCCGGGCGCGGCCGGCTGGGGCGCCGCTTCCACTCGCCCCCCGGCACCAACCTCTACACGTCGATCGTGCTGCGGCCCCGGGTCGACACGGCCGAGGCGCCGGCCTGGATCCTGGCGTCGGCGGTCGCCGTGGCCGAGACCCTGGCCGGGTGGGCGGATCCGTCCGAGGTCGAGATCAAATGGCCCAACGACGTGCTGCTGGGCGGCCGCAAGAGCTGCGGGATCCTGATGGAGCTGGGCGCCGAGGCCACCCGCGTGGCGTACCTGGTGCTGGGCATCGGCGTGAACCTGAACGTCGACCGCGAGAGCTTCCCAGACGAGTTCCGCGCCACGGCCACCAGCCTGTCGAGCCACCTGGGGCGCGCGGTGGAACGCGTATCTTTCGCGCGCCGTTTGTACGAAAATCTCGAACCGATCCTCGACACCTGCGCCCGGGAGGGATTCGACGGAGTGCTGCCGCGTTTCCAGAGCCGATTCCGCATGACGGGACGCACGGTCCGCGTCCGCGACCTGGAGGGCGGCGAGCGCGAGGGCCGCGTGCTGGGCATCGACCGCGACGGCGCCCTGCGCTTCCAGCCCGTCGGCGGTGTCGAGGAGCGCGTGGTCGCCGGCGACGTGACGCTGGCGAAGGAGCCCTCGTGACGACCCTGCTGGTCATCGACATCGGGAACACCAACGTCTCGCTCGGCCTGTTCGACTACGAGGGCGCCGACGAGGAGACGGCCGAGAGCAAGCTGGCCCAGCACTGGCGCATGAGCACGCACCGGGAGCAGACCTCCGACGAGGTGGGCCTCACGCTGTCGAGCCTGTTCGCCCAGTCGGAGCGCGGCGTCGACGAGGTGACCGACGTGGTGATCTCGAGCGTGGTCCCTCCCCTGCTGCCCATCTTCGAGCGGGTCTGCACCAAGCTCTTCGACCGGCCGCCCATCGTGGTCGGACCCGGCATCCGCACCGGCATGCCGGTGCGCTACGAGAACCCGCGCGAGGTGGGCGCCGACCGCATCGTGAACGCGCTGGCCGCCTACGAGCTGCTGGGCGGTCCGGTGATCGCCGTCGACTTCGGCACCGCCACCACCTTCGACTGCGTCTCCGAGCAGGGCGAGTACCTGGGCGGCGTGATCTTCCCCGGCATGCACACCTCCATGGAGGCGCTGTTCGAGCGGGCCTCCATGCTCCACCGCGTCGAGATCGCGCGGCCGAAGAGCGTGATCGGCAAGACCACCACCGGCGCGCTCCAGTCGGGCCTGCTCTACGGCTACGCCGGCGTCGTCGACTCGATGGTCGCGCGCATCCGCGGCGAGCTGGGCCGGGATGCGCGGGGGGTCGCCACCGGCGGGCGGGCCGGCCGGGTCGCCAACGTGAGCGACACCATCGACCGCGTCGAG
>JBNLVK010000055.1:0-39253 GCA_050618055.1 Myxococcota bacterium | reverse complement strand
CTTCCCGATTCGCTACGACGGAAACGGAGTGGACGAGATGTGGATCGACCGATCCTTCTTCGAGGAATCGATCGCCAAGGCGAAGGCACCCCCCGCAGGCTGCAGCTACCGAATTCTCCTCACCACAAGCCCGGGCCGGCCCGATGTCCCGGGTGTCGAATACACGAAGTTCCTGTCGCTGAACGGGCTCGTCGGTCGAGAGGCTGGAACCGTCATCTCGACACCGGACATCATGGCCTCCGCGAGGTACTACCGATCATGATCTCTGTCGCCGAAGCCTTCGAGAAGTTCCGCCAGCGGCTCGAACTCAGCGAGACGGAACGCAAGGATGCGATCCGGCGCCACAACAGCGTGCGCGATTGCCTTCGTGCCGAGTTTGACCTCGAACGCGACTTCCTGACCGGTTCGTACGCCAGGCACACCAAGACGAAGCCGCTCAAGGACGTCGACATCTTCTTCTGTCTGGGTGGCGAGGATGCGCACTGGCGGCAGAAACCGCCGGGCGACGTCCTCCTGGCGTTCGAGGGTCAGCTGACCTCAAACTTCGGAGCTACGAACGTTGACCTCGGCCGCCGTTGCGTGACTGTCGAGTTCGAGAAGGCAAAGCCGACCGCGGACGACGAAGGCAAGGTGCTGAGCATCGACGCCGTGCCTGCCTTCGAGCTTGCCGATGGCTACGAAATCCCCGACCGCACGCTCGGCAGGTGGATTCGGACTGATCCGGATGTACATGCCCAAATGGCCACAGCCAAGAACAGCGAAGCTGGGGGGAGATGGATCCCCCTGGTCAAGATGCTGAAGAGGTGGAACCGGTCCGCGGGCAAGCCGATCTCGCCCTCCTTCCTAGTCGAGGTCATGGCGCTCGATCTGGTCGATACGCCGTTCACCTCCTATCCGGGAGAGGTGCGACGGTTCTTCGCGGCCGCGATGAACGGTATCATGCAGGACTGGCCCGATCCCGCCGGCCACGGGCCGCCCGTTTCCGATCAGATGGACCCTCAGGCACGCCAAGCCGCTGCCGAGGCCCTGCGCGAAGCCGAGGTCAAGGCCGCGCGCGCTGTGCGGCTGGAACAGCAGGGGAAGAACGGCGCGGCGCTCGCGCTCTGGCGCGAGATCATGGGCAAGTATTTCCCTACGAGTTGACCCAGATGACACGCGCCAACGTTCCCCGCCAGCAGGGCGACGACTTCCAGGCGAGGATGTTCTGGCTCCATGCTTCCCGACTGCTGGACCCCGAGAGCCCGGTCCTCAAGGTCGCCTATGAGACGGGGCCCAGGGCGTTTGACGACATCTATGTCGAATACGATCCAGTAGGCGCCCCGCCCGATCACGAGGGCAAGCCGATCCTGCGCAAGCACATCCAGTGCAAGTGGCACGCCGTGGCCGGAACGTTCGGTTATGCCGACCTGACCGACCCAGCATTCATCAACGCGAATCAGCATTCCCTCCTTGAGAGAGCTCGTGCGGCTCAGCGCGCGTGTGGCGGTCCCGGCTGCGCATTCGAGTTCATCACGAACTGGCGGATCAAGGCAGAAGACCCCTTGCTGTCCTTGGTTCGAAAGCAGACCAACGCGATCGACCTGGACCGGCTGATGCGGGGTGCAACCGCGAAGAGCGAGACCGGCCGGGTCCGCAAGGCTTGGCGCGATCACCTGGAGGTCACAGAAGAGGCGCTTCTTGAGGTCGTGCGTTGCCTTGCCATCGCGGAGCACTCGGAGTCGCTGGATGACTTGCGGGAGCGTCTCGACGACCGGTTCTTCGCAGTGGGCATGCGGCGCGTACCGGCGTCGCAATCAAGCTTCTTCTATGACGATCTCGCCCGAAAGCTGTTGGCGCAGGGACGAGTCGAGTTCGACCGAGACGGGTTTCGGCGGCTCTGTGAGGGCGAGGGGCTCCTCGCGGAGACCGACGAGGTTGAGCACGTCCGGACCATCGGCGTCCGATCCTTCATGCACCCCATCGATGCCCTCGATGCACGGTGTGATGAGCTGCTCAACCTCGTTCCCTATTTTGATCTTCGCTACATGCGAAAGGAGGAGGATTGGCAGCGTCGCGTCCTGCCCGAGCTCCGCACCTTCCTGGCGGGGGAGGCCCGCAGCCACGATCGTCTGCGCCTCATCCTCGATGCACACGCATCACTCGCGTTTGCTGCCGGGAGCGCGCTGAACGTCAAATCGGGCAAGAGTATCGAGATCGAGCAACGTACCAGCGGCCGGAGATTCTGGTCCGCGACCGATCAGGCACCGGATGCTGCCTGGGCTCACCTCGGGTTCGCGAGGGTCGATGTATCAAGGGGGCAGCCCGATCTCGCGGTAGCGGTTGGACTGACGCACGATGTGGCTCCAGCTGTCGAGCGATACCTCGAGTCAACGGCGGGTGGCGTCGGCCTCCTGCTCCAGTGCAGGCCGCAGGACGCTCCGGGCCAGCATTCCGTGCAGTGCGGACGGCACGCCTGGGAGCTCGCCGAATCTGTCGTGCGCGAGGTGGCGCGGCTCCGCGCAGAGTCCGAGGTCACCGGCAAAATCCATCTCTTCGTTGCGGCGCCCAACGGGTTCACGTTCTTCCTGGGTCAGCAGAGCCAGGTACTGGGACGCGTCGCAATGTACGAGTTCGACTTCGGCGGTGCGCGGGGCGGAGGCTATCAGCTCGGCATCGAGCTTGATGGCTAGGGATAGACATCGCGCGATCCGCTCATCATGCACAGACACGACCGGCGGCTAGCCACTCGTCGGATCGCGGACTGCGCAGGTTCCGCTCCCTGCTCTTGGATGGGTTCTGGAAGCCCGAGCCAAGACCCAGGCGCGCGTTGCACTCCTCTGTGGATGTGAAGAACATCTCGCTGTAGAGCAACTCGTTTAGCGCGAGTTCGCTCGCCGGCCGAAAGCGGTAGTAGAGCATGGGCGCTCTCCTGAGCGTTGAGCGGCGATCGATGTCCCGCCGCTGCATGCGCGATGAGCCTAACGGCGTGCGGCCTCGAGATCCTCGTGCTCGAACGCAGAAGCCATGCGCTCGATCCCCGCATCCTTGAGACCTAGCTTCGCGGCTTCTCTGCGCCAGGTGGACACGGCTGCGCCTACCTCGCGGGCGATCGCGCGTGCTTGATCCGCCGTCAGCGCGAAATACTCGCACACGCCGAGCGCGCGCTCGAGCGATGCCGTGCCGTCGTCCAGATCGATCGTGGTCGACAGCACGCGTGGGCTGATGTCAGCCGGCACCGGATTGAGGTCGTAGGCAGGCGAAAGCCGCCACCCAGCGGCGCCCTCATGCAGAAAGCCGTGATTTCGCAGGTGATCGTCGGTATTTGAGATCAGAATGCTGAACAGCATGCGGCGCCAGAGCGCCCACCGGTCTTCCTTGGCCGATGCGCCGTGCTGGCGCAGCGCGTCGGCGATCTCCATATAGCTGCGCTGCTCCCCGTCCTTGGCATCCAGCATGCTCATCGCCGAGAGGAACGGGATCCGGGTATCTCCCGCGCGGTCAAAGCGCGTGAGGACCAACACAGGGCGGCCGGCGACTTCTTCGATCCGCCACTTGGGCGTCTCGATCCCGCTCTTCTGCGCGAGTGAGAGCGCGAGGGCCTCCCAGCGCACGGTGTCGATCTCATCGTCGCGTCTTGGGAACTTCGCGATCGCAAGCGTTCCGTCCTTGTCGATGACAGAGGCTTTGGGACGCGCGCCGCCAAGCGAGGAGCCGGGCGCAATGAGCAGCAGCAGGTCCTCGTCCGTGTCCTCGGACGCCGCAACGCGCTCGGCCGCCGAAAGCAGCCGCGGGAGATCGATCAACGGCGGGACGGGCAGGGGGCCTGCTTCGGCGAGAAAGGGCCCGCCTTCTTGTCGCGCGAAGCGCAATGCGCCCTGACGCGTGCGGTCACTCACGCCCAGCAGGAAGTCGATTTCCCGGAGGGCGCGCGGAGTCTCCTTCGCGGCTTCCGCCCGGCGCCGCTCAGCGCGGCGCATCAGGACGCGGCCCCAGCGGTCGGGCGCAGAGTCGCCGATCGCCCCGAACAGACGCCGGCCGCGATCTGTGTGAAACGGACCGGGACCGAGCGAAAGCGCCGGCTCGAGCGCGAAGCGCTCGGGACGCTCAAGCCAGCTTCGGTCGTACTCAAAACTGGCGCTCTCGCGATCCTTGCGTGACCGGGTCCAAAGACGCCCGACGAGCAGTGGGATGCCCGAGAGGTCGGCGTAGACGAGCACCTCGGAGTCCATCGCTAGTTCTCATCGCCGTTGTGCGGCACGGGCTGCGGCTTCGGGTAGCGGACCCGCCTGGGAAGCTGCTCTTCCTCAAGTTCAAGGCCCAGGTGATCGCTGCGCACGTCCGCGAGCTCCGCCAAGCGGTCGATCATGCCCAAGACGAAGAGCAAGGACGCGATCGTGCCCACCGAGACCCCGGGATCGCCCTTCTCGGCGCGTGCAAGAGTCGTCCGGCTGATGGCCGCGCGCTCTGCCATCACGGTGGTGGATATCCGCCGCCGCCGGCGCGCGTCGCGGATGTCGTCCCCCAGCTTCGTGAGGGCCCGTCTGACCGGGATCGGTATGCTAGATCTTGGCCGGCGAGGAGACATTAGTGACCTGTAAATAGTTCATTAACATGCTTAGTGTACTATTTATTGAACACTAAGTCAACCTGCCTCGCCCTCTCAGGACCCGGCCGCAACTCCTTGGTTTCGCTATATTTTCACCTCCGGGCCGGCCTCTGCAAGGCGCCCGGTCTATTAGAGGCCGGGGGTTCGGCGGCCGGGCCCGGGGGAGGGCTGCCGTCCGGCAGCGACCCCCATCCAGGCGAGTAGCCCCACTAGAGAGGGCGAGATGATCCGCGTCTTCGTTTCCTACTCGCACCGCGACGAGCCCATGCGCGAGGAGCTTGAGGTTCATCTCGCGGCCCTCAAGCGCCAGGGCGTCATCGAGGTCTGGCACGACAGGTGCATCGATGCCGGGAATGACATCGATCGCGAGATCAGCGCCGAACTCGAACGCGCCGAACTCGTCCTGCTCCTGGTCAGCCCGTACTTCCTCGCGTCGGACTACTGCTACGACATCGAGATGACCCGCGCGCTCAGGCGCCATGAAGCGGGGGAAGCCCGCGTCATTCCCGTCATCCTCCATCCCTGCGACTGGCACGGCGCGCCCTTCGGCAAGCTCCGCGCCACGCCGACCGATGGAAAGCCCATCTCCAAGTTCGCGAATTCACACGACGCCTACCTTGAGGTCGTGTCGGACATCCGCGCTGCAGTCGGGCCCAAGCCCGGCGCTGCGACGGCCAGCTTGGGGTTCGACAACGTGCCGCGAACCGCCACGCAGCCGCAGCCGCCCCGCTCGAGCAACCTTCGCGTGAAGACGCCGTTCTCGGACCGCGATCGCGACGATTTTCGCGATCAGTCGTTTGAGTACATCGCGAACTACTTCGAGAACTCCCTCGAGGAACTCAGCCGCCGCCATCCCGAACTGGACACCCGGTTCCGCCGCAACGCTGCCAACGAGTTCACGGCTGCCGTCTACCTGGCTGGTCAGAAGCGGACTTCTTGCACCGTTCGGCTCGGCGCGGACTTAGCCGGCGACATCACCTACGCCCATGGTGACGCGATCGGCGGCGGCTTCAACGAGGCTCTTGGCGTTGAGCACGATGGCTATGCGCCGTCACTCCGCGCCCTTGGCCTCGGCAGCTTCAGTGATCGCGCGGAGCGGAGCCTCTCTCAGGAGGGGGCGGGCGAACATCTCTGGGAGATGTTCATCCGGCCCATGCAGCTGTGAGAGAGGCCTTGCTTGAATGCCTGCGCTGCGGCCACCGCTTTGTGGCGAAGGTACTCGAGAAGGGCGAAGCCGAGGCGAAGGGCATTCCCGGCTATCCCGTGCGCTGCGAGAAGTGTTCAGGGCCCGTCAAGCGGCTCCGGTAGCGGGACGCGCCGCGCTTCGTAGTAGGCCTCGATGAGCGCAGCGGCGTGCTCGTTGAGTGTCGAAAGGTGAGCGCCCCGAGCCATATGCTTGTCCTGCAGCGTCAAGGGCTTGCCGATCATGCGTCCGTTCTGTTCGAAGCGCAGCTCCGTCACTCGACCCCGCCGTCTTGGTTCGGAACTCGGAGCCAGCGCGCCGTACTCGAGCGGGCCCGTCTCGAAGTCGCGCGTGAACGCCTACGTAGCACTGCGCCCCGCAGAACTTGAACGCCACGCTCGCCTCACCCCGCGTGGTCCGACAGTGGCACATCAGGCCTGGGGTGGACGCCGCTTTGGTGTGCGGATCTCCGACGGGAGTCCGCCCGAATCACTACGGCTCCGACCCGACGCCACAGTCCGTCGCGAGCAAGACCTCCTCCTCCGCGAAATCGCCGTTGGGCTTGTAGTGGGATATCAGCCGCCTCCGGACGGTGAGGTCAACGATCTCGATCTTCGCGCGATAGGCGCCAGCACCGTCGCCACCACGCATCCACATGTACATGCTGGACTCCCCTCGGATTAGGCGCGTGCTCATGGCATCCACATTCGCGAGGTCGCAGTAGGCGGACTCGGGGATCGACACCTCGTTGGCGCCCAGCTTCAAGTGAAGAGCCTGGACCAGGTCTCGCGGGGGCGAACCATCTGTGCCCCAGAACCTGTCGCTCGCTTCTCCTGAATACCCGCGAAGTTCGATCGTGAGTCGGTAGCGGAGATCGTCTCGTAGACTTCCTTCCATCGATACCGACGACGGGCGGAGAGTCGTGGCTACTCCGTCTGCCCCGCCGGCCACACTCGCAGCCGGTAGCGACAACAGCGCGACCCACAGTACAAGGACTAGTCGCATGTCGGGCCCGGCTGGTCGCAATCCATCTGAATGATCATCAACTGGGTTCCTACTGAATCCTCGTTCTTGTCGGTGTTCACGAGAACGGGGTAAGTCCGCTGTTCTCAGAACCGTATGTTGGAGGTGACCAGGGTGACGAGCCTTGTGGCTTTCATCAGCGAAGAAGGATGAACGCCGATCCCAACTGCAAGTGTGGCCGCGAACCTGCTCTCCCAAGTCGAGAGTCGCCGCGTTTCGGGCAGCCCCAAGTGGCCGAAGGGCATACTCCCGGCCCAGAACGAGTGCACACCGATCCCGATGAGTCCTACTGCAATGACGGTTTCAAGGAACTCCACCGGCTAGACGAGTTGGCGGACGACGAGGAAGGACGCTAAGACAGCCGCCAAGAACCACAAACCCAGAAACACCATTGCCACCACCCTTGCATGAGAACGCCATCGGCCGAAACGATCGGGGACACCTCCTGGCCCCAGCCAATGGACTCCAAGAGCCAGCCACCAGATCCAGATGGTGAGTACGGCCAAGGCCATCGGTAGGTCGCTGCCCGCGCAGGCGGCCATCGCACCTCCGACCAACGCAGGCATCGCCAACGCGACAAGGAGGGGCGCCCTCCGGTGGCTAAAGAGCGATGCAAGCATGAGACCGACCAAGTTCATTTCCCGATGAAGGCGACGTTCACCGTTGCCGATGCTGACGCTTTGAACCCGGCGCGATTGGATGATACTCCCGCGTCAGCGCCGGCGTCTGCGAATCCGCCGCCGCCGCTATCGCCCGGACGGCCGCGATTGTCTCCGGCAAACCTAGAGCCACCTGCCTCTGCTGAAGCGTTGGCACCGGCCGGCCCGAGATCGGTACCAGCACTCAGCTCGCCGCTCACGGCGAGCCCCGCTCCAGACCCACAGGCTGCGGCTGCCCCAGGTTCTCCGAGTGGGTCAAACCCGAAGCCACCGCCCAGGCCGTTATCCAAAGCCGAATTGAGCGAAGAAGCGGCCATCGTCGTTCGTGAAGCCCGCACGGAATCTTCCGCCCCGTCCAAGGAAGAACTCGGCGCTCACTGATCGTAGTCCCCACTATTGCGCCAGCCACACCGGCTGCAACCACGGGAGCGGGTGGTCCTATGGATCCGATTGTTCCGGCGCCAGCTCCTGAGCCAAGCCCTATCGATCCGCCTGCCGCTCCAGCGCTGGCGAACGCGACCAAGCCCTCCGGATCGATATTTGTTGCCGGGTTGGAGAGCGCACATCGATATCGGTTTGGGTCTGCTTCCTGCTCCATCGGATCCGCGCTGATGTAGCGACCAATCTCCGGGTCGTAGTGTCGGAACCGGTTGTAGTGCAGCCCGGTCTCGGCGTCGAAATACTGGCCGGGGAAGCGGATGTTGCACGTGATCGGGGTGGTGTCGCCGTCCGGGTCCTCGTCGATGGTCGCCTACCTACCCGAAGACAGGATCGTCAGCCCGGGGCCAGCGTGGAGGGCGAGGGAAGTCGTGCAGGGGGCCATGTTCGACGCGAGTCAATCAATGCTAATGGGCACAGACGCATGGATCTCAGCCCATCCATCGTGGGAGATTCGAAGACGCCGTGCCGGCTGGCCGTTGTTTGACAACGGAAGTACATGCGCGTCCCAGCCGTTCTCAAATAAGAGAGTGATCAACTCCACCAGCATGTCGTCCTCGTCGCGGGTGAGAACGTGCCCCGGCGCCTCCTCGACGGAGCGGCGCTCTCCAATCGCTTCGCGAATCCCGTAGAACGCTGGCCAATCCTCGCCGTTCGGCCAAGCGCCCCAACCGACGATCCATACCAAACACTCTCTCCACCTTCCCAGAGCCTTCGCACATCGCTCGCCGGCCTCTCTCTCGTTTCCAGTCCTTCCTCTCGGCGACACGACGATGCGATCTCTGTGACTCAGGCGGTCGCTCTCTTGCAGATGCCCGTCGCTCGACAACACGATGCCCTGGTTGCGGCACCACTCCCAGATCTCGTTGGTCGCTAGGACTCTCATGTGAATGACCAGCTCCTACCATCGTTGAACTGAACTCGCCTAGTGCAGAGAAGGCCCTGAAACCCAGAAGCAGGAGCGTTGCCCTAGTTTGCGAACAGCCCGATCGCGGCGCCGACGCATGCTTTACCTGCCTGATACCCGAGGAATAGGCCAGTCGCAACACCCGCACATACGCTCGGGTTCTGCGCGCAGAAGCTTGTACCAAGAAGGTCATCTAGCACGCTGTAGTCCGAGTTGACGGGGTTGTTATCGTGATCCACCTCTGTTCCGTCCGGGAGGTACCGCCTTCTCCCGCCTTGGCCGTCGTCCATATCCCAATGCCCATTGTCGGCGTCCCAGCTACCGGATGGTTGTCCGCCGGAATCGGATGGAACGGGATTCTCTGGAACCCACTTTGTCGGTCGATCCTCGGTACCCGGCACCGGTCTCCAGCCTTGCTCGTTGCCGTGCTTGTCCGGCGGTGGTGGAACTGGCGGCGGCGACGGATTCCCGCCAGAGTCTCGCGGCGGCGGCGTCGGCTCGGCCCCTCGGGCGTCAAGCCAGTTGAGCGGGTTATTCTTCGCGTAGCTGAACACGTTTGGGCCACCCGCCTGCCCGATCGGATCCGCTGAGACGTACCGCCCGATCGCCGCGTCGTAGTACCGGAACCGGTTGTAGTGCAGCCCGGTCTCGTCGTCGTAGTACTGGCCGGGGAAGCGGATGTTGAATGTGACCTTGGCGCTGTCACCGTCCGGGTCCTCATCAACGATCGCCGCGCCGAATGCCTCCTGGGCGGCTCGCCATACCGCGACTCCGGATCGGTCGGTGAGCATCCGAGGCGTGTCGAGATGGTCCGCATGGACCTCTAGCTCGGTTCCCTCTGTGGGGTCGCTCGCCGACGTGCAGTCAGGATCCGCTGTGTCGCTTAGCGAATCCCCGTCGTTGTCCTGCCCGTCGTTGCACTGGCCGCCGGCGCCTTCAACCATCTGGACGGGGGAGAACCCCCCGGCAAGACCGTAGCGACGCTGCCTGTTGCCCGACCCGTCGTATTCCGCGAGAAGCTGGTCTCCGTCCCACAGGTAGCGTGTCGTGGTTCCGCCAGTGGTCTTCTCGAGTCTCCGGCCGAAGGGATCGTGGCGATACGTAGTGGTCCCAGACGCGCTGTCCACTACTTGGCGCAGCCGGTTCGTCGCATCCCAGCTGAGCGTGCGGGTCGCTCCATTGTCATCCCGAGACGTCATGTTCCCGTCGTTGTCGAACCCATAGGCCACGTCGAGTGTCCCCGCGCTTGGGCTCTTCTGGATCCGGTTGTTCGCGTCGTATTCCCAAGGGCTTGCGGCTAGCGGGTCATCATCGCGGTTTCCGGCGTCGTCATAAGGGAAGGCCTCTGAGCCTGGCAGACCCAGTCCGGTCGGATAGCTCGCACCTACGAGGCGATAGACAGCGTCGTAGCCGTAGCCATATGCGGGGCTTTGCTGCACGCCCGCGATCGTTTCCGTGACCGTGTCGATGTTGAGCGCAGGATCGATCGTGTAGGCGAGCCGATGCAGCGGAGTTGCTACCGGTCCTACCGTGACCGCCTGGATGACGCCTTCCGGATGGTAGTCGTAGTCGGTCACCAAGCCGTTGCCGTGGGTGATTGTGTCCAGGTCGTCGTTCCCGAGATACGTGAACGAGACTGTTGGTGTGCTGTCACCCGGAGCTGTCAGGTTGGCGAGCCGATTGAGGTCGTCGTAGTTCCAGCCGTGCACGAGGCTCTCGGCGCCCTGGGACAAGGTGAGCGTATCGCGGTTGCCGAAGGGATCATAGCTCGACGTTAGCTGTGGACTCGGAGAGATGTAATGCGCAGTCACGCCTTCAACCCGGTCCAGCTCATCATAGGTGAAGGTATAGAGCCGTTGCGCCGGCTCCTCGCCTGCCGGTGATCCAGCTGCGGCTGACGTCAAGAAGTCGTCGTCGACGGTTGCCCTCAAGTTGCCGTTGAGATCGTAGGTGTACGAGACAGTTCGGTCTTCGGTAGAGCCGCCGTCGTTGAGATCGTGTTCGATGTCGTCTAGACCGCCCCACGGGAAATAAGTGTACGTGAGGGTTTGGCCTCGTCCGTTGGTCACTGTCTCGAGGCGCCCGCGGTCATCGTAGTCGTATGTGACCTCCGTTGGCGTTCCGAGCGGTTGGGTGACCTTCACGAGGCGAGACAGCTCGTCGTATGCGTAGATCGTCTCGTTGACCTTCGGGTCCGTGACGCTGGTCACGTTACCAGAGACGTCATAGGCGAACTTTGTCGAGAGATCGTTGGCAAGCGGAGCCAGCGGGGAGCCCATGGGCACATTCCCCCGCTGGATCACTTCGACCAACCGATCGAGCTCGTCGAACACGAAGTCCACCACCTGGTCGTTCGCATCGGTTACCTGCTTGCGGTTGCCGAGCGCGTCATACGCGAACTGCGTCTCGTTTCCCGCGTCGTCCTTTACAGAGGTCAGCTGCCTCATCCTGTCGTACCCGCTGTGTACGGTGCGGTTCACGCCGGGTTCGGCGGGCTGGCTCGAGTGCACGCGGTTGTCGTCGCTGTCGTACCTGAACTCGGCGAACAGCGCATAGGCGCCGCCGTCTTTGCGCCTCACTTCGCTGACCCGCCCGCGGGCGTCGCGTTCGAACCGGCGTATCTGGCCCTCCGAATCGCCCCCGGTCGGCCCCAGGGCTCCGGTCTCGACCTCGTAGAGGAATGAGCCAGGTGTTGTGTCGTCGCTTGGCGCTCCGTAGCGAAGAAGGGTGGACTCCCACTCGCTTGGGTCGCCGCCCATCTGTGTCGTGACGCGGACGACGCGTCCCCGGCTGTCCCACGCTAAGTCCGTGACCTCATCTAGGGCGTCGGTGATCTTGATCGCGTTTCCCGCGGCGTCGTAGTCGAACTCCCGCGCCAAGTGATCATCAACCGTCACCCCATCGAGGATCTCAATGCGCTTTAGCAACCCGTTGCGAATCACGCGCGGATTGGAACCGACCGGATCATCGTCGTTCTCGTCGTAGTAGACACGGCGGATGCTCATGCTGTCGCCCGGAACAGCTGGGGGGGTCACAGTCTCGAGCTGGCCGTGCTCGTCATCATAGGCGAAGGTCGTTGTCACGAAGCTCGGCGTTCCGCCGTTCGACTCGCGACGCCTGATCGCCGAGACGTTCTCCGAGAAGATCGGATCGAGATACTGGAACTCGGTGTAGGCGCCGTTGGCGTTGGGGATGCTGGAGTTCACCTCGTAGGTGCCAATGAAGGGCCCGGTGTAGGTCCAGTTCTCGGTGATTGTCTCCCCTGTACGCGAAAGCGTCACGGCGCGCGTCTGCAAGAGGCCGCTGGAGTAGTGCGACAGCTCGAAGCTTCGAATTGGCGTTACGAGGTCAGCCGCATCGAACACCTCAACCCTGTCGATGTCTCTCCCGCTAACGCGGGGGTACTTGAACACGTGATCCAACGCGTCCTGCTTCTCGATCAGGAAGCCCTCGGCGCTAAAGCTGTAGACGGTTGTGGCGATCGCGGAGCTCGTCCCGGGATCGGGGAAGTTCGGCGTGACGATTGTCCGGTCGATCGTCGTCTGGGTAGCGGGATCACCCACATAGGAGAAGTCCCAGTGCGAGTCGCCGTAATCCTGCGCGGTCACGCGATCGGACGAGATGTCGTACTCCGTGATGTGGGTCTCTGTTCCTTCACCGTCGTCGTAGTAGGTGAGGTTGTGGATGTGTTCGAACGCCTCGGCGGAGGAGCCGGCAAGAGGGGTTCCGGGGTAGCGGTAGGTCTCGAGCACGCCCTCAGCTGCGCTCTCGGGCGGTGTGAGTATCGGGTTGTAGGGCCCCGCGACGCTCGCAAGATTCCCGCGAAACACAGGTGAGGGCGGTGTCGCGGCCGGGTGGAACTCCGCTTCTAGGTGCGCGTAGTCGACGCGCCGGCCGTCATGGCTTTGGATGTACCTCAGCCGGCCTGTAGTGGGATCGTAGTCGAGCGCTACCGCCCGATCGGTGAATTCCTCTGGGTTCGTTCCGACCTGATACTTGAGCTGCTCGCGAATCGACGTGATCTGCCAGACCTGAGCCACGGTGCGAGCCGTCGTTGGATCGAGGGCGTATGGACTCATGCCGGACAGCGCCGCCTTCTGCGGCGCGTACGAGAATCGAAGGCGGTTCCCCTGCGGTGTTTCGAAAGCGTAGATCTTGCCGTCAGCGTCAAAGAGCACCCGGTTCCCGTCTTGGAAGGTCAGCTTGTGCGTGACCGTTCCTTGGGTCACCTCCTCAAGCTTGGGAAGGGCACCGCGGGCGGGATCAAGAGCCGGGTAGAGTCCTTGCGGATCGGGCGCGGCATAGCGCCAACGGCGTCCCTCCCATCCGCGCACGGTCACCGTGTCATCCGGGTACTCGAACAACCGCATGTCGTAGGTGAACGACCACCCGTAGCCGAGCGGCGAATCGTAGTTGGAGCGTGAGTCGTATTGCCGCGTCATCCGAATGGGCACGACGCCATTCACAACCAGATCGGTCTTCTGGAGGAACATCCGGCCCGTATAGGCGTCCACGGGGTCGCCCCCCGTCGGGCGCTGACTCCCGGATCCCTTGCCTGACTTCCGCCCCGTCTCGCCGTTGTTCTGATCCGACTCGGGAGGGGGCCAGGGGCACTGATCACATTCGGGCGGGGCCGTGGGCTCAGGCTTCGGTTCCTGCCCCCCCTTACCCTTCACGCCGAAGTCGTTCGCGAGCACGGGACCCGCAAGCAGCGAGATCAGGCCCAGTGACGTCACCATCGCCCGAACAGCATTCGACATGCGCATGAACCTACTCCTGATCTCCCTGGGCCTCGCTGGCGCCGGAGACCCAAACGGGGGTCGTGCCAACCCCAAAGTGGCCTTCGTAGCCACGGATGTTTGCCGTGAGGTGATGCAGACCTGGCGCATGGCCAGCGGGATCCCAAACCCACGTCATTGGAAGAAAGCCCGTTTCGCGCTCGAATACGAAGCGGCCATCGACGTAAAACACCGCTTCTGAGCGTGCGTTGAGTGCATGCGCAAGTGCCTTCTCACCGACCTCAAGTCGTACGGGAACAGGTGCATCGACGATCGGTACGCCGTCCGCGGTTCGCGGCAGCTCTGGCGGCAGCGCCAGAGACACCTGGAAGTCGCGCCGCTGCTGCGCGTCCTGTCGGGCGAAGTCGAGCATCTGGTGCGCGCCCGAGCGCTCTCGGTCCCGCCTTCGCGCAGACGGAGGCAAATCCTCGATAAACGCGGCGTATCGCGTGCGGGAACCCGCGAAAACCGTGTTCGGGGGGAGTTCGAACGCCTCACCTGTCCAGGTGAGGGCAGGGTGCTTGGCTAGATCCAGTGAGCCCGATTCATCGCGCCCGTCCCATGCTTCGCGGTGCGCGCCAGCCTCGCGTGCCGCCCAGTCAACTATGGTCGCAAGGAGGGGCCCATCGTCCTGAAGCCCGACCCGGATGCGGACGCGCCCTGGCTTGGCGAGCCGATATGCCATCTGGCCGGATACCGGATCCCACACCAGGCCGGCGAGTTCGAGATCGGCGCCTGCCCCATCCGCAGGATCCCAGCGGATCTGCTCGCCACCAGATCCGGTCTCCACGAGTGCATAGCTGTAGGCTTCCGGAGGGACGGGGCGTCCCGACTGGTCCCGTCCATCCCATTCGACCTCATGCGCGCCAGCGGGCTGCTGGGGTCCCTCGACGCTTCGGATCATCAGGTCTCGCGCGTCGTAGATCTCGAGGTCCACGCGCCCCTCGGATGTCTGGATGTACCGAATGGTGACGGTCTCGCCCTTGAGCGGATCGAACCGTATGGGCTCGTGCGATACGCCTTGCAATGCCGCCACGGTCAAGGGTGCGAGGCAGGTGGCGGTTCCTAAGCAACAGGCCAATGCCTTCATTTCTTGCGGCTCCACCACTCGGGAGCCCGAGCTCCGTTCTCGAAAGATGTGAGCTGCAGCGCGCCTTCGCCTGGGCCATCCTGACGCCAGAGATTGAGAACGCCGCCTCGCATCGAGTGGAAGACCAGGCTCTGCCCATCGGGCGACCAGGTTGGATGACCGTCGAGGCCCGGCGAATCCGTCCAGCGCACAGCCGGCTTGTTCGGGTGTTGGGTGTAAATCTCATAGTCACCGGATCGGTTGCTTGAGAAAGCCAAGGTCCCGTCAGGCGCCACGTCGACCTCGAAGTGATACCTGGATCCCACTGTGAGTTGTTCGCGCGAGCCTGACGCAACGTCGACGCGCCAGATATCGTGATCCTGCTGGCCATCGCCAGAGACGAAGACCACGCTCCTCCCATCCGCCGTCCAACGAGGTTCGTGCTGCAGCCAGGGCATGCCAACGAGGCGCCGCGGCGCACCACTGCCCCGTGCGGGCACGATCCAGATGTCGTGGTTGTCGGGCACCTCGCCGACCATCGCGGAGACGGCGAACGTCGTTCCGTCGGGTGAAACCGCGACGTCGTGCACGCTGTCGAGTCCGAGCTCCAGTCTCTCCTCTCCGCCGCTCGTCCGGTTCAGTCGGATGGGTGCCCCTTGTAAGGGCACAACCGCAATCTCGTCACCGCTCGGAAACCACGAGATCCGCGCCTTCTCGTATTGGGAACTGCTGATCTGCCGCTGGTTGCCTCCGTCGGGAGCCATCGTCCAGACCTGCCAGAACCCGCCGTCGTGCGCGAGGAAGGCAATCCGGTCCTCGGCGTGGCCCGCCAGCGGCACGCACAGGCCGGCGACGAGGACTAGCGGAGCAAGGCGCATGCTCAGCTGCCCGGCGGGATCTCGCCGCGGATGTTCAAGACACCCCGGTAGATGGAGGATAGCCCCGAGAGGGCGGAAACGGCCTCGAGCGCGAATGTGTGCGGCCCGTCGGCGGTCGCTCGCAGCAGGTTTACCCGCTCCTCGGGGTCGTCCGGCATCTCCCAGCCCTCCCAGTTCACGGCAGTCGGTGTGCTCGCAGGGATGCTCGCACCTCCATTCGCGAGCACTTTGCCGATCGCCTGCTGGGTATCGGTCACACCCGGGGGAAGAATGTACAGAGTGACCGTGGCAGCTTGATCCAGCGTGAAGATCATCTCTGTCGTCTGCTCATAGGTCGGCCGCATCACGAAGGGGTTCGCCTGGATCTCAACGACCGGCGCGGACCCAGTGAGACGCGGCGCATTGCCGGTGACAATGACCGTGTTGGGCCTCAGCGCCCTCGGCGCCTCGAAGAACAAGCAGAAACCGGCTTCTCCTGGGATATCCGGATCTCGGACGATCTCGCCGGCGGAGTAGCCGGGATTCACGTTCTCGTCATCGGCTCTGCCGTCCCACAGGAAGTCGTGGAAGCCGATCCAGACGGCCTGTTCGCGCCATGGCTTCGCGACGAGAGTGCCCTCGCCATTCGTTGCATCGCAGACGTCGGTTGCGCTTGCCCTCTCCATTAGACGTGCCGTGACGCGCGAAGGGAAGGGGGCCCCGCGCTTGGGCGATTCCTGCAGTTCGTAGGAAACCGAGTACTGGTCGTTCTCGAAGGTGTTGAAGTCGACGACCTGGCCGAACGACGCCGAAGTCCCGCTTCCCTCGTCGCCGATCAAGATGTTGTCGGGGTCGACGAATGTCCCCTCGTTCCGATCGGGATCGTACGTGTCGGTCAAGGATGCCGTGGTAGCCGTCAGCACATACGCGTAGGCCCCGTCGGCCACCAACGCGTTCGCGTCGTCGCGGCCGTTCCACTGAATCGTATGCGGGTTTCCGCTTGGCGAGAGGCCGGTCCCGGCGGTTGCCGTGTAGACGGCGGGACCCGACTTGTCCTCTGGGAATATCTCCAGCGTGACATCCGCGTCATCTACCAGGTTGAAGGTGATGTCGATTGATTCCCCGAGCACGCCGGGCCGGATCACCGAATTCGTCTGGCCGAGGCCCGAAGGGCTGGAGCGTGTAATGTCCACGAGGACTGCGCTGTACACGTGCGGTGTCGTGTTGATCACAGTGCCCAGGATGTTCGTGAATCGCGACGCTTCGACCGCGACGCGCTGGCCCTCCGTCAGCTGGATCGTGGCAAGAGCATCTGCCGGGGTGACAACGGACGAGCCCCAGTAGTTCTCCTTCGCATCGATGATCGCGCTCGCACCCGTGGTCACATAGTCGGACAGGCAGAGATTGGACCCTCCGAGAACCGAGCAGAAGCGGAACTGCTTCTCCCCCGCATTGCCTGGCGGAATCGGCGGTGTGGCGCCCGCATTGCCGTCCATCACATTCTGGCGAAGGCGGGGCAGAGGCTCGCCACTCGCCGTTGCCTGCAGCCAGATACCCCAGATGTTGTTCTGGATGTAGTTGCCGATCAGTTCCGGATCGGAACCTCCCAGTACGTGGATGCCGGTCACCAGATGGTTGATCGCGTTCCCGGAGATGGATCCGCACGTGCCCGGACTCGCTGCGCACCCAGCAAAGGAGTCGATGATCTCGACGCCAGTGACGTTGCCATCGGGGTCGTCCTTGACCGTTACCAGCGGCGGGCTCGAGATGACACCGCTGATGACCGAATCGGTGACCTCCGAACTCGATGCAACCTGATCCAGCACCACGCCCGCTCGGCTGAACAGCGCAAGGTCGGCGTTGTTGATGGAGATGTCGGTCGACTCGGCGCGAATCGCTTCAATGGCGTGGCTGACCTCGATGTAGTCGAGCGCGCTGGCTGTGCTGTCGGCATCCAACCTGATCCCCCACCAGTCGCCGGGGAGCGGGGAGGGGCCCGGGCCCGTGAACACCACGGGATCGGCGCTTGTTCCGGCGATCGTGAGCGTACCGCTGATCAAGATGTCGATCGGAACGCCATTGACCTCGTCGACGAACGTCTCGATCGTCGTGCCCGCCGGGATTGTCGCTTCTAGGCCGTCCCAGAGCAGAAGCGGCCCTACGGCTTCGCGGACAGCTGGAGCGGAGATCGCTGGGTCGAAGTCGAGGTCGATCCGACCCGACACGTAAGTGTAGTCGAGCGGACCGCCAGCGGAGGTGCGGATCGGCGTGAAGTCGACCAGGGCGCCATCGCTAGACTCGGAGACATAGCCCTCGCTGCCGGCGATGAAGTTGTCCGTGACGTCCGTGATCTTGTCCGCGATCAGGTCTGGATCCGTCTCTCCCCAGTAGTTCCGCCTTGCATCCATCACCGCGCGGCGGCCGTCGTTGTCACCGGTCCACTGCGATGCTGCCCCAGCGTTGATGTGCGTGTTGTTGTTCTCGAACACCGAGTCGCGTACGGCCGGGAACTTGTCAGCGGCCTTCCAGCAGCCGAATCCGGGGCAATTCTCCGCGAACAGCAGGATTCCCGTGGTGAGCCCGTGGAAACGGTTCCCCGGGAACATCTTCGCGCGCGTCCCCCGTGCAAACGCCCCTGTCGAGCAGCCAGTGATCTCCGTGTTCTCGATCACGTGAGCCCCGCCGAAGTTGAGGTCGAGGCAGATGTTGAAACCCGAGATCAACGAGTGTGAGATCTTCGAAACGGACGCGGAGTTGAAGAATATCCCGCGCTCGCTGGCGCCACGGGCTTCGCTCCACTCAAACGAGAGCGACGAGCCCGAATCCACTTGGACTCCCCGGAGGTTCACGTTCGAGACGTCAATCAGTGAGTTCCGGATGGTGAGATCCGCCCCGCTCCTGACGTAGACAGCGCGGCCCGCCGACTGGTGAACCTGGTGGATGGTTGCGTGGGAAAGGAGCGAACTCGCAGCCGCCTGGAAGTCGAAGCCGTCCCAATCAGTTGTCTCTGCTCTGAACGCCACCGCCTCGGTCGACGATCCAAGCGCGACGAGCTCACCGGAAACGTCAAGCGTGTCGCCGGTCTTGAACTCAAGGACCGCGCCAGGGCCCAACACGAGGGTCGCGCCCGCGGCGATCGAAAGCCCCCCGCTCGGGATCTCATACGGGCCGTTCTGATGTTTGGTCCAGACCTGGACCCCTGATGCAATCTGGCTCGGAGCCAGCTGAGGAGCCGCATTGGCGGAGCTGACGGTCTGCATCAGGGATGCGGCGCTCAGATAGCCCGAAGCGTCCTCGGCCATCGCGAAGATCTCGTTGGTGCCGTCGTAGATCAGTGGAAGGCTCGCGACCGAGAAGGTCCCCAGCCCATCCGCCGTCGCCGTTTCGACGTGCACGGCGTTTCCCGCGCCGTCTGAGACGAATAGGTGCACGAGTGCGCCGGGGGCGGCGGTACCGCTGACGGACGCAGGGTTTGGCGGTGTCGGGGATACGGGATCCAGCGCTGGCGCGTCGGGACCGAGTTCCCGGCCCACGACCTTCGTCAAGACCATAAGGTCCGCCACGTTGACCTCGCCATCAGGCGAGACGATCCCCGAGACGACCGGTGCGATGTCTGCCGCAGCCAGGCCGGCCGCATCCAGTAGGGTATGCCCGCGGAGATGCTGCGCGAGTGCAAGGGTGTCGGCGACGTCGAGTTCCCGGTCCCCGTTCACATCCCCGGGCGGACGCTGGTTCGGAAGTGCGCCGATGGCGCCCGCCAGCAAAAGAGGCAACAGCGCCAGAGCGGGGATGAGACCGCGAGTCGTCATTGCACCGTGTCCTTCTCCTCCAGAGCCATTGCCCGACGCCCTCCCTCGAAGAACGCATCAAATCGTTCGAGCGGGTCGCCCACGTGGCAGCCGCCGTTCTGGCAGCTGCTCGGCATGCCCCATGTCTCCGCCTGGCGCGGCGTCACGATGCCGGCGCTATGGCTGTGAAGCGCGTACTCGCCGCCGATCTTCGCGGTCTGCGGCATGTGGCAGTCCGCGCATTCGACCTGGGCAGATTCCGGACAGGGCACATGACCTGGGTTGAGATCGGGTGTGTGGTGGAAGGCGCTCTCCGCCCCGCCGTGGCACTCGCCGCACGCCATGCGAGGCTCATCTAGCCGGCCATGGACGTTGTGGCACACGGCGCAGGTGATGGGCTCTCGTGCAGTCTCTAGTGACACGTCCAGCCAGGGCTGGAGAACGGCCTCCGCCGCGTGGCAGCTCAGGCAGTCATCGGCTGCGGGGCCGAACCGCCCGTCGTAGCCGTCACGGAGGCTCTCCAGGCTCTTCGAGTGTCCACCCTGGCGCCAAGCCGCTAACTCCTGGTGGCGGTCGCGCGCGTGGCCATTGCCCCACCACTGGCTGGACGTCTGACCGGGGCTTGGCAGCAAGGCTTCGAAGTGCTCGTCCAGCCTGCTGCCCGGCGTGTAGCCGACGGGGAAGAAGTAGCGCCCGCTCGGATCCTTCCCGCGGCTATGGCACTGGCCGCACGCGTCGGCACTCGCGGTGCTCGTTACGCGTCCGAGCCCCCAAGTCCGCACGTGCCAGCTTGCGGCTCCATGGCAGGATTCGCATCCGATGTTGGGCTCCACAAAGCTGCCCGTCTCGACATCGAGTCCAACCGTATGGCAGCCATGACAACGTCTCTTGGGAACGGGTACCTGCCAGCCATCCCAGCCCTTGAACTGCCACTCGCGAGAAAGATGCATCCAGGCCCCGGGCTCGAGTGTCTCTCCTTGATCGTCCTCCCCCATGAACTGCTGCTCCCATTTGCCGCCGATCGCCCAAACGACCTCATCTAGGTCGATCCGGCTGCGGGCGGCCTCGTCGCTGAAGTCGGCGACGACAACACCGGGCGCATCCGCCGGCCGCATCATCTTGGTGTGCTGGCTCGCCTGCCAAGACCTAGTGATCTCTTCGTGGCATCGCTCGCAGGCGGATGACCCGGTGAAGGACCTGGCGTCGGGCTGTGGCGCGAGCTTGATCCAGAGAAGCCCGCCAAATCCACCCAGCCCCAGCATGAAGAGCGTCGCGGACAGAAGGGCTGATCCATGTCGTCGCATCCCTCGTCAACCATCACTTGCCCAGCGCACCAGGCGGATCACTCCAGCACAAAGCCAGACGAGCACGTCCCTCTAGTACACGCGAGAACGCGCAGGCGATTCAAGCGAGAAACGCCGACGGTGACGGCTATGTGACACCGGCGCGCGGATGGCGGGGCAAATTGCCGCCGATCCGGACGCAAGCTGCCTTGCGTCGCTCAACACTTCGCTTGATCAGGAGGCGCTTCTGGGCGTAGATTGGCTGCCGAGGCCGTTCAAGCGGGAGTTGCACCATGCGGCGATTCGCAGGTCTGGCAGGACGCGGGTTTGTGATGGGTCGGCTCGGTGGCCGGCTGTGGTCCATCGCGCTGGCCAGTGCTCTCGTCATGGGCTTCATTGGATGCGGAACCATGCCCGTGCCGCGCATCGCAGTCGAGGGAACAACCACGATGGTCCTCGTCCCCGGGACGTATCCGGTGGGGTATGGGCGTGCCCTTTCGGGCTTCGAAGATCCGCAAAAGCACCCCCTCTCGGGAGGAAGCATGGCGGATCCGATCCCAGCTTACGGAGATTCGGGCCGCCTCGAGGATCCTCAGCGCGGAGAGCTCCTCTTCGAGCTGCTTGACGACCAAGAGAATGCGTTCAGTCCGCGGATCTTCCTGCCGCTCCGCTACATCACGCGGCTGAGCCCACGCGCGGAGACCGCAGGTATGACCAGTGGTCTGTCGAGTGCGTATCTCAACGGTCAGGTCGTTGCTCTATTGGACATTCCCCTCGGCACCGTGAGTGCGGACGGCGACTATCACATCGCTGTGCACCGATACCGTAGAGAGGATCCGAGCGTCGGTGTGCGGGATAACTTCGAGCAGCTACCGGTGCTGACCAGTAGTTCCGCTGATTTCCTCGGGTGGGGAGCGGGCTATTCGGTGGGGGGGGCAAGCGGGACGGGAACGGGTTCGGCTCCGATCGACATTCACATCATCAACCGCGGCGCCCCGCCTAGCGAGGAGAACCTGTTCACACCGAACGCTGGTTGGGACGACGTTCCGCCGTACTCACCCCTCGCATGGAGCGATGTCACCGACGAGATTGACGATCTCGTCCCCTATCCCGTAGCGCGCATCGCGGCTCGAGAGGCCTCCCCGCCAGGATCCCCACCCGCTGCTTGGCAGGTCGAGTTCACATATCCGCGGAGCCGCATCCGCATCGTGACGGTCACCTCGCACAACACCGTACCGGGGGCGGCGATCGTGGAATGGGATGCGGGAACCGACCCGCAGACCGTTGATTGCAGCACGCCGTCCCAGACGCTCTCGATCCAGGTCGTAGACCCCAGCCTCTCCACGCGTACCGTGAACGTGGCCTTCGAACTCGCGAACTACAAGCAGACGTGTGGCGCAAGGGCCGTGGCCGGTGACTTCCAGATGGTCTCGGACTCGTTCAAGGGCTATGACGAGAATGGTGCTGAGTCCACGTCGAACTGGTTCATTGAGGTCTTGCCCACATCGCCGGCTTTCCAGTAAGGCCAGGAGTCGATCGCAATGGCTGGACGCATCGCCCTTGTTGCCATCGTTGCGCTGCTCGCAACAGCGGCATCAGCCCGATCCGAGCTCGAGAGACGTACGGATGCGGCTGATGTCGCGGCGTTCATCGCCGATCAGACCGCCGGTCAGACCCTATCCGGCAGCACGAGCGCATTCGCGAACGATCCGCAGGCCCAGGAGTATGTCGACCGGATTGGCGCTCTTGCCGCCAGGCTTGAGCTTGGCCTTCGGGCGGGGGCCGATAGGTCCGACACCCACGAACTCTACCGTGAGCTTCGGCGCGTCCGCCTTGAGCTCATCCACTACGCTCGGCGAGAACGCGTTGACGTACCGCTGGCCGAATCGCGCATCTTCGAGGAGATGCTCGGTGAACTCAGCAGGTATTACCGGGGCGTCGACTAATCCCACCGGCCTGCCTTCCGGCCAGGAAATTTCTTGATGTTTTACCTGGACTTGCGGGTTCTAGCTGCGTAGGCTTCCCTAAAATGATGCGGGCGTCCTGTCGAGAAGATCTGTTGCCGCGCAAGCGCGCGGTCACAAGGGTCTTCTCTGCAGGAGGTCACCTCAGTGGAGAAAGATGTGATCAAGAAGTCGCTCTGGATGGAGTGCGCACGAAGGGGCGTCCTTGTCCCAGAGTCGTTTGAGGTCCAGGGCCCCGGCGGAACCCCGATTCCCCGAAAACAGCTGCTTCGCGAAGCGAAGGAGCAGGGCATCCAAGTCGACCGCCTGCTGTCGACCAAGAAGTCGCGCTCGCGCATCGCTAAGGAGGCCTCGATCAAGCTCCAGCTCCTCTCCTGAGGGAGGATACCCTCCCTCGTTGCTCGCAGCGTGGCCTAGGCGGCGTTCCCCATGAGCCGCCGACTTTGGGAGGAGCAGTCGATCATTCTTCCCGGGGAGCGGGACCACCAGCTCGATCTCCACGACGAATCCTGGCTTGGAGGATCCCGCTCGCTTCCGGCAATCAATGGCTGGACGCGAAAGGCCCTCGGCCGCGAGGCCGCGGCCCACCATCGTCATCTGAGGCTCCCGGTAACTGGAGCGCTCGACGAGTACCTTCTTCGATGGCCGAGTGCTCCCATTCATGGCCTCAACCGCAAGCCGGGATACGAGCTCACCCTCCGGCCTCGTCCTCACCTCCATACGATTCGCGTCATTCGGTCCCTTTCGGACGCTCCCGTGGACAGACTGTTCCTTCTGCACAACGGGCTGAACGAAGTGAGCTCGCTTCGCTTCTACTACCTGCTGGCCGACCTCTTGATCGACCTTCACGATTCGGACGATGGTGGCAGCGCAGTGGCGATCCTGCCGACACCAGGACACCTCTCTCGTTTTCCACTGCCGGGTGACCTTGGCGAAGCAGCCCTGGACACGTATTTGGCAGACCCGGGTGATCTGTTCCGGCAGTTCCTTCGCTACATGTTCGAGACACAGTGGTTCTTGACCGCCGTGCTGGAGAAGGCACGGGATGCCTTGACAGGACTCACCCCTTACGCTGACGAAGGGGGCGAGCTGCACCCAGTTGGTCGGCCCTGGATGTTGAGGTCGCGGCGAACCGGCCCGCATGGGCGTGAAGTCGAGAATCGAGCCCGTTCGATCTTCCGCGACTTCCGGATTCTTCAAGAACTCAGTGCCCGGCGCCAGCCAGAGGCTTCGACGATCAGCGCCGTCCCCGAGGAGGCGGATCTCTCCCTCGATGACATTCGCGTCAGCGTCGCGGCTCTGCGGCGCGTCCTGTTCCCCGACAGATCCGGGATGAGGTCGACGCGAAAGCGGCGTAGTTCGCCGGGGATCCACTCGGTGGGCTACAGCCTTGGCGGCTTCTTCGGGCAATCCATCTTCTTCTCCTGGCCGTCCCTAGTGGGCAGCTGCGCATCTATATGTTCGGGAGGGCCGCTGAGCGCGATCCGACTTGAGCGCTTCGCGCAGCCCGAAGAATGGGATGCGGTCATGCACGGCCTGAAATACGAGGTTGACAACAGCTTCCTGTCTCACCCGGAGCCCTCGCAAGAGCCGATACAGGTCGAATTCGATGACAAGGAGCCGCCCAGCTCCTATGCGGTTGATTCCGTGCTCGGCCTTCCGCGTTCCCGGTTCCGCTATTTCCTGCGGATCTTCTACGACGTGTTCTTACAGGAGCTTCGCAGTGAGTACGCTGCCCGCTCTGGCGAGTTCTCTGATCGGATGCTCTTCGTCGTTGGGGGAAACGATGCGATCATTCGTCCCGAGACGGTCCTCGCGTCGGGTCCGTCGGGTGGTCACAACCTTGTTCAGGTTGCAAATCTCTCGCACTTCGTGCACTCGAAGGATCCTGACTTCGAGCAGTTCTGGCTTCCTTCAATAGCCCTGCTCATAGATGGGTTCGCGGAGCGCGGCGAAGGCCACCTCTCGCACCCCGATCATGCACTCGAGCTTATCAAGCGCCGAGGGTCCCGTCGCGAACTCCTTGATACGGCTCTTGACACCGACGGCCTGCTGAACGCACTCGAAACGCTAGCAGGTCAGCTCGACCTCGAAGCGTCGCACAGCATAAGGGACTCGGCGTCCGAGCCATCGCACGGCACGCACGTTTGGATCACTCGTTCGCGCGTTCCAACGATCTTCTCCGGAGACCTCGGGATTCACTACGAGGCGGCGCGCCTGTACCGAAATGACGTTCTCGCCAACACCTACGCAAGGAGGGCCACGGACATCGGAGATATGCTGCGAAAGCACTCGCAGGCCATCACGCTGGTGGTCTCCGAGAAGGGCGTGCGTTGGATGTCAAGTCCACCCGCCGCCTTGCCTAGGTTTCCCGCGATGGCAAGAGGTAGGAGCATCGATCATGACATCGCGAGCCAGATAGTTGGCGACTTCGAGCAGCGGTGGAATCACACGCAGAGGGCGTGGCCAGGAATCCGGGTCTTCTCTCTTGAGGATTCGCGAGATCCCGACGCTCCCAATCTTCCGCGCCATGACGACGCCAATACGCTTCGCGCTGTGGAATCGCTTGTCTTTACGATTCGCGATGGTCTCCACGGAACCAAGTTTGGTGCTGCAGACCTCAGCGCGGAGGCGTCAAGGAGATATCCCGTGACGAATGCCATTCCGGAGGCGTGGATGGTCGCGTCATCCGACGTGATTCGTCGCGGCATCGATGCTGCTCGAGCGCTTGGAGCCTCTCTCTCCGAACCGGATGCATGGTTCGTCACATGGGCGCGCATCCTTTTCGAGGAATGCTGGGACGCGCAAGCAATGCGCTGGAACGCGACGGCTGCGCTCAGATCGCGGACCTCCGCATCTTCGAAGACCCAGAGGTGGTTCGAGGATGGGCAACTGTCACTGATCCGTCTGTCGCGGGCGCGGTCCGACTCGCGAATGCGCGGGCTTCTGGTTCGCTCACCGACCAGCATCCCCGCCGTGTGGGCTCAGATGGCGCTCTCCTATGCCTACTCCTCGGCCGCCACCGATCCGCGCTATCAGACTCACCGGTTGGTCTCACTCCAGACTTAGGTAGTTGTGGCGATTCCAGGTCAGACATGGGCCAGCACTCCCGGGATCGAGACCGCGCTTGGCCCTGCTCGTAGGCAGCCTCGAAGAGGACTACGCGCTGTTCCGGCTTCGCAGCGGACAGGCATGGTTCGCAAGCGGGCCGGGTGTGTGATGTCTCAGGTCCCGCCGCGCGCTAGGTGGGCCAATGGGAGACAGTCCTCGCCTAGGGGGGCGTGCCATCGAACCCAAACCCCGCGAACGGAAGCTGAGTGGGTTCAGGAGCCTGCTTGTGCGCCCACGTCCGGATCGCCATGTCGGATACCAGGTATCCCCAATTCACCAGCCGCTTCTGTTCCATCTCTGAGAACGGGTTGAGTCGGGTGCGGATCGCTGCCATGTGCTCGGGCCAACTCGTCTCGACCGGAAACACCGGGTCCTCGCCGTAGTAGTTGTTGGGATCGAGCCGTGTTCTCCACAGCGCGCCGCCCCGGTCCGTGTTCTTGAGATCGACTGCGAAAGCCGAGCGCCGGAGCTTGCGTCCCTGGTCAACGGCGATGTCTAGGGTTCGCTTGAGCTGGCTGACCCCCGGTATCCAATACCGGCCGGGGCGCGGTGCGAGCCCGCCCCCGGCGTCCGAGACGTAGAGGGTCTCGTAGCGTGACCAGACGGTCTCCAGTCCGAGGTTGTCGTAGACGCCGCCGTCGGTCAGATAGGCCCGCATGCGAAGACGCACGTCGTCGAAGAGATCAGCGCCTTCTGTTCTCTCGAAGGAATCGGGAGTGAGGTCCTTGAGAACTAGCGGCGAGAGGACTGGCGGGAAGGCCGCCGAGGCGGCGATCGCTGTTGCGATTTCGGTGCGCGGCTCGCGGATGAGGCCGATACGATAGCTGCCCATGTAGGGCTGGGAGAAGCGCCAAGTCGTTCCAACCCCGAGATGGGACGCGTTGAAGACGAAGCGCGGAGCTACTGCCTCGCTCTCAAGGTCCTGGAGGGTCGCGGGACCCACGACGTGTTTGCGGTAGCTTGCCGCTGCCGCGTCAGCGGCCGAGGACAGGGGCAGCAGGCCCCGCAAGAACGCCGGCGCATCCACATGCCTCGTGCTGAAGGCCATGAGCGGTTGCGCGACTTCCTCGGCGTAGTTGAGCGCGCGGAGCGTTGTCGGGTCGAAGTTCAGATGCTTCCAGCGCACGGCCAGGCGTCCGGCGAAGATAGAGCCCCCCGAGACACTCGAGATGCGCTTGAGGCCCTGCAGCAGGCCGAGTTCGTTCAGCCGCCAGACGGCGCCGATGTGAAACAGCATCGCGCGGAAGCCCCCACCCGAGAGGGCGAGGGCCGCGCCCGGCTCAATGGTCTCACTGCCGTACGGCATCGCCGGTCATCTGAGGGCTGTCGTCCGCGGCGCGGCGCGCGGGCGTCCGGAGGACATCCCTCAGGCGGGCAATCGTCTTGAGCTGCTCGAACCAGAACGGTGCCCCGAGGCTCAACAGAACCCCGGTGATGAGCACGCCCGCGACGTTCCGCGCATCAAGGCTCCCCGCCTGGTCAACGTAGAAGCTGTCGCCCTGACTCCAAAGGGAGATCCCGAGCGGAGCGAGCATGTCGGACGCAAGCCCCATGTCTCGAAGCGCCTCCTCGGTGCGCTTAGCATCGAGCTCGAGGAAGTAGCGCTCGTAGGCGGCGGTGACGGCTTTGCGCCGATCCGACGCGTTGGCGTCCGACAGAATGAGGGAGATCTCAGCGAGATCGTCCTCGAGGCGCGGCCCCGCTCCGGAGAACTCCTCCAGCCCGGTGGCCAGATCCGGGAAGTCCGCCGCGACCTTTCGGATGGCCTCGTCGGCAAGGGAGGGCCTCAGCCCACGTGCAAGCGCGAAGCGGGGCTCAGGCGCGCCGTCCTCGCCCTCCGCCTCGGATCGGAGGTCTTCGGCCAAGGCGATGGCCTTGGCGCGGATTTCGGGATCCGTTGAGAGCTTGGCCAGAAGGGCCGGCGTGCTCACCTGAAACGCCACGGCGATCAGAAGCGCGACGCCGACGGTAAGGAGACGCACCCGGAACTGAAACCGCCTGGCCACATCCTGAATCATGGGCTCGTAGCCGGCGTCGACGCTCGCAAGCGTCCTGGGCTCGGCCGTGAGACCGGATGTGATGTCAATTAGAGCTTCGCGCTCGATCTCGGGGCAGCTGGGGCCGGCAACGCGCGCCATGGAGCGCGACCGAGGGGGGCGGATCAGGCGGCGTTGCAGCACGTCGTCTGCGAGCTTGTAGGCTGGCCCGGCGGCTTCGAGGCCGGCCTCGCCGAAGAGTCTCTGAATGCCGCCGCGCAGGGCGCGCCCGCGCATGCGGAACACCGATTGCAGAACCTGAACGACGCTGGTAACCACGACGCTAAGCAGAGCCATGATGCCAACGAAGCCGAGGAGAATACCGAGGATGTCAAGGAGCATGGCCCGTTCCCCCAGGTCAATCGGCAACGATCCAGCGCGTGCCGTTGCCGCGCGCGGTGGACTCGACGGTTGGGGGGTGGTCTAGGTCACCCCAGTCGAGCGGAACCTCGACCACGCGGAACCATGTGCCGTCGGTCTCCACGAGAACATGGCTGCGTTCATAGAGGCGCCTGTAGTCGGCTTGGGTCTCGATGTCTTTCCATTGAAACCGCTTCTCGTGGACCTGGGTGTGATAGACGCGGTGGGCGCCGCCGAGCCAGGACGTGACCTCGGGCGAGGGATGCTTGTAGGAGCGCGCGCCGTGTTCTCCCTGGGACGCCACGCTGACGACAGGCCGCGGCGCGGAGCCGCTGTCCGTCTGCCGCCGGAAGAAGGAAGGAATCCCGTGCGAGCTTCCGTGATGCGGGACCTTTAGAACGTCGTAGTCGAGAAGGGCGGTATCGCCTGACTCCTTGAGATGGGCGAGAAGCGCCTTCTCGGAGTCGTCGTTGTGGTCGCCCGTGAAGAGCATCCGGAAGCCGCCGTACTCCAGCAGGAAGGTGAGGCTATTGCCATTGATCGTGTAGCTCCACGCGCGTTGTCCCCTTCCCTTGTAGGTGTATCGCCGCAGCTCTTGGAGCGGCCACAAGAGCGCGAAATGGGGCGCACCCTCGCCGCTCACCCGCATGAGATCCTGCTCCCGTTCAGAGATGAACCCCTCGCCGGCGAAACTCCTGGGAAAGGACTCGACGGGGAAGGGACTTGCCTTGTCGAGGATAGCGTCCGCGAGCCGGTCGTAGACGCCGTGGAGCTCGCCGTTGTCCCGCGCTCTGCGGAGTCCGGCGAGATTCCCGATGAGGTCTCGGGAGGCGAGAGCCGGTCGCTCGCCGTCGTCGGGCGGCACACCGTCCTCGAACCGGGCCATGGCGCGATCGATCCGCTGGCCCTTCTTCTTGTGGACAAATCCGCTCGCGTCACCCGTCCTGGGAAAGCCTCTCTCGCCTCCGCGGTAGGAGGCGAGGCCGTTGTGGTAGACGGTTTCGATTCCGATGCCGGGATCCTCGGCCAGGACCTGCGTCAGCCCCGCGACGTGGTCCATGTCGTGATGTGTGACGACGGCATGCTCGATGATCTTGTCGTCGTGCGCGTAGAGCGCGTGGACGAAGTCCCTCAGCCTGTTGGCGTTGCTCCGCCGGAACGAGCCACCATCGACCAGGATGTCTACGCGCTCGGAAACCTCCTCGTCATCACCTTCCCAGGCGTCGTAGTCGTACGCCTTGGGCAGCTGGATCACAATGCCGTCGCCTTGACCCACGTAGACCACCCAGATGCGAAGGACGCTATCGGGGTCGGGATGGTGGCTGATGCGTTGCTCGCGGCCGAAGCTCTTGTAGTTGGGCGGCGTTGCCGCCGCGCAGAACGGTACGAAGGTCATGAGCGTGACTGCAGCGAGGCAGGGGACGAGCGTCTGGCGCATCATGCCGGTTCCTCATCGAGACTCGTCATCCGGGCTGTGGAGGAGGTCTTTCTTGAACTTCCCTACGGTCGAATGATCGTGTCCGTAGCTGATGATCCGGTAAACGGAGCGCGCAACGTTTCCGCCGCCGACGTTGCATACGATGGTCCCGTTCGCGCGGCTAAGTCCGTCGGTGTGCTTCTCGATCCAATCGTGGTTCTCAATCGTTGTCTCCACCCGGCACTCGGCCGGAAGCTCAACTCCCATGGCGGCGAGGAATCGTCGGGGGTTGCAGAGCTGATCGCGGAACTCGTCCGGCGTGCACTCCCAGAAGTGAACGTAAAACGGCTCGTCGCGAATGATGGCGGAGCGTGCCGACAGATCGACGACCTTGGACGGCATGGGTAGTCTCCTGGGTTGGGGGCTGTTTGTTGCGGAGCGCATGACCAGCCTGCGCACAGATTGATGATTCTGGGAAGTGCAAGCAGGCTTGCGCGCAAGAGCCGCAAGCGAACTGCTTGGCCGCTGCGCCGAAAGCCGTCTCCGGCCCCTGGTTCCGGCGCGGGGAGGCGGAGGGCGGCTGCTGGACGGCGTGAAGCTGACTCGGTGCTCCGCGCTAGGGAGACCACCGCGGAGGCCCCGCCCTGCGGACGCAGAGCCCTGCTCGGCGTGGCCGTCGAGCGGTGTCCGTGCCGTGGCCGCTCTCGTGCTCGAGAGCCATCGGATTGGGCGTTGCCTCGCCGCCGATGTGAAACCGCCGCTGGGCGTCCTTTGGGCTCGCGTCGACATCTCGAGCCGCGGGCTCCAGCGCATAGAGGTGTTCAACGCACTCGACTTCCTCTTGGGTAAGCGCGGCGGATTTCCTGGAAAGCGCGCGCTTGGAGAGCCCGCCGCGCGCATCGGGGCGATGATCTGCTGCGCGCGGCGTGCGCGTCATCCTCTCTGGGCATCACGATCGGGGCTGCTTTGACCGTCGTCGCGATCACCCAACTCAACCCCTATGGTGTCTTCTTTGGGCACTCGACCTCCGGGTGGGCGCTCGTTCCACGATATGGCTTCTGGTCGGGACCGAGCTGGGGCCTTCCGAACCAAAGATCGCTCGGATTCTGGTACGGCCCATACGGAGATCAGAACGTGATCGAGGCAGCAACCTTGCGACACGACAGAGACGCCACGAAAGCCGGGGCAGACCGCGTTCTCTCCCGAGATGTCTTGAGCCGACACGACTTGGGACCGTATGGTGAGGTCTATCGCGTTCTCCTGATTGGTGCCCTCGGCGCACTGATCGGCCTAGGGTTCGACGACTGATGCGAAGGAAGTGCCCGATTTCGCGACAGCTACTCTGCATTCTCGCGATTGCAGCGACGGCATGTCAGATGTACGTAGCCACCGTCAACGTCGGGGGCGCGAATGCGGGGACCTTGCCTGCCGGCGATGAGGTGATCGCAAGTCGGGTGGTGAGCGAGGTGGCGCGTCAGATGGGCTTCAGATCAGAGGACTATGCAGAGAGATCGGATGATTTCGGGCTTCCAGAGCGGCCCTATCAGGTGGTCCTAAGCATGTGGGCGCCTTCGGGAACTGAGTGGATTGACCTTGCTGGGTACATCCAATCCGACCGCACGGAGATGTCATTCGTCGTTCGGGATGTAGGAAACGGATCTAGGACGCGGTTCACTCAGCGCGCGGTTGAATCGATTCGAGTTGCCTTGGAACGCGAGTTCCCGGACCACCGGATCGAAGTCAGTGAACGAACTTCGCTCAGAGTGCTCGCACCGTAGCCCTTCGACCGTTGCCCGGTTCAGGCTCGACGAGATCGCGAATTCGCAACGGATCCGCCTCTAGCCGGCTGATACCGGAAACGCGACCAGGCCGCACTGTACGTCCTCACTGCAATGGCGCGGCGCCCGAGTGGCACTGGAGGCTCAAGAAGACGAGAAGCCGCGCGCACCGCTGTTTCTCTGGAACTCGCCGGTTCCCGTTGCAAAGGAACTCGCGGAATGGGAACCGCCCGCCAACGCGCGGCCGCGTATGCTCCCATTTTCCGTAAGAAACATTATCACACACACCAAATCCGTAGCGTTGGAAGCCTAGCTCCGGAGAACACGAGTCCCGCTGGCGGTCCTTGTCAGCCCGCACGTCATGCGAGCGGTTTCTGCCCCCCGCCTTCTTACTTGTCGCCCGGGGTGCCGGGCGAAGCCGGATTTGGCCGAGGCCTTCGTGCTTGCTTCCGTAGTTCGCGGCTTCTGGTCGCTAGGGAGCCAGGAAATGCAGCTGAGTGGCAGTCGGCTACGACACTGCGCTTGCGCAGCCAGTCCAACTCACGGGAAGTGATCAACTCACTCTGGCATCCACCAGACTCTTCGCTTCTTCCCAAGTACAGTCGACGCAAGGTACGCCACCGCGGCTACGGCTAAGTGGAACGATACCAACCCTGAAGCAAAGACGTCCCTATAGTCGGGCTGGTGGTGCGCCTCCGACATCTCTGGAACAGGAACATCAAAGCCGCAGAGTATCCATGACGCTATACCAATCGCGACCAGGCTGGGGATGTTCACAATCACGTGACCATCCCGGATGTCCGCCTTGGCTTCGTCGTCGAGTACCTCTCTCCCAACCCATGCCAACACGACGTCCCAAAGCAGGAACACCGCGAACAGGATGGCCAAGAAGCCCATATGCCAGTTCCATGAGGAACTCACAGCGAGGAGCACGCACACAACCGCTGTTGCGAGCGTGCCCACGAAGCATACGACCATGACGCCTTCTCCCTTGGCTTGCTGAACGGAAAAGACGTACTTCATCCCAGAACTCGACGAGACAAACATCGTAAACAGCGGCGCCACAAACAATGGGAACTCGTGGGGGGGGAGCGATGTAAAGAAGAGCCGGAGACCATCAAGAGAGGCCGGGTCAAGGTTCTCGCGACCGAAAGCAGTGACAACTGCGATGATCGCCACGATCAGCGTGCAGAGGAGCGGAACCACCACCCGAAGAGTCACTTTCTTGACGAACGTCACAACGTCATCCGAAGCTATCGCGCCCCATGGCGCGCCGGCGGCTATCGCATCTCGATCAGACCGGGCCGAAATACGTCTCGCACCAGAACTTCACCCAGTTCTCCGTGCCGTTGGAGCAACTCGGCTGTCCTGGCCCATTCGGTCTCAGTCATTGGGAAGACACCAAGGTATCGCTCTTTCCCCGTCATAACGAATGCAAAGGTCTCGTCGATCTTTTGCCGTAGCACATCTCGATTCAACTCAGGTGCGGACTCCAGAAGCGCGTCAACAGCCGCATCCCGGTCTTCGAATGCTCGCTCCCAGCCGGCGTCTGCTCCCCGCAAGAATGCTTGCACGACACTGAGTCGCTCTTCCAGCGCCTTCTCACTCGTGAAGTAGACATTCCCGAATGACAGTGCAACGCCGTACTCTCGAGGATCAATCACATTCAGACTTATCCCGCGAGCGCGGAGATCCACCGGTTGATCGATGATGTAGACGGGCAGCACGTCGATCTCACCGATAACAAACGGGCGAGGGTCGAACTTCACGGGGACGCGCTCGATCGACTCTAAGTCTAGGCCCAGAGCCGCGAACATCGCTTCGAGTGTGATCTCGGTGTGTGTCCCGTACTGAGCTCCGATCCGGCGGCCGACGAAGTCCTCGGGGGTGGTGATTCCGCTCTCCTGCTTTGAAACCCATCCTATTGGGCTATCGGGTATCACCGCACCGATCGCGACAACCGGGGCACCATTCGCGCGGGCCACGAGGAGTTCGGGACCGCTCGCGACCCCGAAATCTTCGGCGCCAGAAGCGACCAACTTTATTGAATCAAACTCGAATCCACCTGGAAGAAGTTCCACATTCAGTCCCTCTTTCCTCCACAGGCCCTCTGCCTTGGCCAGATAGTCGCCAGCGAAGGTGGCGCCCGGTAACCAGGAGAGCCGAAGGGAGACACGTTCAAGGCCGTCCCGCGTTTCCGATCCCTCAGAGCAGCTGACAGCTACTACGAGCAACAAAACCAAGATCGCAACTCGCTTCATCCGGCCGCCTCGATCACGAAAAGGTGGTCTTCGCCGAGCAGGTCACGTGGATCCTCGACCCCTCCCGAGCTGACCTCCAAGAGCGCCCTCGTCAGATCGTCGGGGTGCAACCTAAAGAAGAAGGCCAAGGCGTTTGTCCATGCTCCCGCGCCCAACCTAGCCGCATCATACCTTGCTCGTACAACTTCCCTTCTGTAGCTGATTCCTGCTCCATCCAGTGTCTCTGCGAGGTCTTCCGCGAAGACGAGTGCTCCGCACTCATCGAAGCGGCGCAAGACGTCAGCCTCCTCGACCACGGGCTCGACCTTCTCCCAAAGCCGATAGATCCCAGAGTTCCTCGACACCAGATCGATCAGGACACGGCCGCTGGGTTGGAGCATGTTCTGAAGATGGAGTAAGAGTTGGACCCACTTGCTTTGCGGGATGTGGTAGAGCACGTGGCAAAGAACTGCTGCTGAGAAGGACTCCATCCTGTCCTCTGCGACATAGGCCTCGATGCTTCCCTTGTACACCGACACGCCAACATCAAGCTCGTTGTAGTCGCGCGCGAGCTGGCCTAGCTCGGCCCATGCCTCGCTAGTGGGCTCAACGCACAAGGCTTCTATCCTGCTTCCATGCGCACGAGAGAGAATGCCGTCTAACACCCCACGCAAGAACGATCCGGTTCCCGTTCCGACGTCCAAGAAACGCACGCCGTTGTTGATGGGAGATCTGAGAATCTCATCTACGATGACCAGAGCTAGCCTCCGATCCCTTGTCTCGAGACTTCGTTTGCATCCATTGAATAGCTCTAGGTCGAACATGGGCTAGGCCTGTGCGTTTGTATGGGTGAATCCGAATCTGGCGGAGTACCGATCGCCTATCCTCTCGACGAAGCGAAACAAGAGGAATGTTGCGCTGGATGTTGCTAGCAGCACAGCGAATAGCAGTGGCGTATTGAACTCGTAGGAAGCACGAACAATGAGGTAGCCCACGCCCCTGCCCGCACCGGAAAGCTCCGCGACGACGGCACCAACTGTGCAGAGAGTTATCGAGATCCGGAGCGCTGAGAAGACGCCCGGAACGGCCGAGGGCAGCCGCAGATGCCGGAAGATCTCCCAGCGCGTCGCTCCCAAGGAGCGAAGGAACATGAACGACTCGCGATCCACACGTGCGAAGCTATCTGTTGCGACTACGACCGCGGGGAAGTAGCAGATCAGACCCGCGAGGAAGGCCTTTCCCGCCAACCCTGGGCCGAACCAGACCGTGACGAATGGTGCGACAGCAACGACCGGAACCGCCTGCAGTCCAACGACGAGCGGGTAGAGGCTCTCCCTCACCACTCGGATCTCGCTGAATGCGAGCGCGAATCCAATGGCAGCCAAGTTCCCGACAACGAACCCCAAGATAGCCTCGGTGAGGGTTACTCCGAGATGAGGGGCAATTTGGCCAAACCTCTCGACTAAGACCCGAAGGACCACTGAGGGTGCGGGTAGGTAGTATTCGGGCACGCTAAGCAGACGCACCGTGGCTTCCGCGCAAGCCACGAGCAGTAGTAGCGCAATCACAGGCCGGACACGCCTCATCGTCTGTCCCCGAGGAGCCGGAACGTTGAGCGTAGCTCAGCGACCGCGTTCTGATGCGCGAGTTCGCTCCTCATTGAGCCGGTTCGCGGCCTCGGCAGCTGCACCTTCACGCTGTGCGCAATCCGAGCTGGTCGCGAGCTCAATGCAATCACGCCATCCGAGAACAGGGCAGCCTCATCGAGGTTGTGGGTCACCGAAACGACAGTGGGTGCATAGTCGATCCAGACCTGCTGGAGCTTGTCCGAGATCACGTCTCTAAGTGGTTCGTCGAGGGAGCCGAGCGCTTCGTCGAGGAAGAGGTATGCCGGCCGATTGATCAGTGCCCTCGCGAGCGCTGCGCGGGCAAGCATGCCGGCCGAGAGCTGTGCTGGCCTAAGGCTTGCGAACTCTGCAAGTTCGAACTCGTCGAGGATCTCTATCGCTCGCGATTCGGGATCGGTGAGGCGGAGGAGCCTTGCCGGCAAGGCAACGTTCTCAAGCACGGAGAGCCATTCAAAGAATGGTGAACGTTGAAAGACGAAGCCTATGCGGTGGTTCCGTCGAGCGTCGTCGGCGCACTCGCCGCCAAGTCGCACTTCACCGGCAGTCGGAGAGACGAGCCCTGCCAGTAGCAAGAGGAGAGATGTCTTGCCACAGCCGGAGGGGCCTACGAGCGAATAGAACCCGCCGCCCTCGAGTCCGATGTCGATTCCCTCGATCACGGGCAAGGGTCCCTGGTCTGTCCAGTAGGTCAGCGAGACCTCGCGAATTTCGATATCTCTCGGCGGTTCCATTCATCCAGACCCAGTAGTTCTATTCCCCTTCGACTCGCACGCCTCTTCCGCCCGACAAGCGGCATGCCAGAGCGCTGGCAGGCGCCTTCCTGGCATCCGCGGCCCCAGGCTGCGGCAGGACAAATGACGCCGCCGGCTCGGCCCCCGCGGTCTTTCGAGCGGCTCGCCAGTCCCAGTTGCCCTTGTGGCCCAATGGTCGCCGAGCCTCCGGGGGACTCCTGAAGCACGCTGAGAACGAGTCTGCCGTTTCGAGCGTTGATCTGGGATCAGAGCACCGTTGAGCCCACGCCATGCCTACCATTTGGTCTGACCCCCGTCAACATCGGGCTGGTGCCGCACTTGGGGCTTGTCATTGGTCCACCTGATAGTCGCTTCACACTGCGGAACTCCTCTCGAAACAACTGGCCCGCGATCCCGAGCCCGATCAACACTCCTTGCCGTGCCCGTTTGGCTAGTAGCACTTGAACCGGCGCACCAAGATCGGCGACAAGCACGGCGGAACCGTCGCCCCGGACATGAAGCGCAAGGCGCATCGCGCGATTGCCGCGTTGATGGTACCAACCGCTTCGTCTCGTCCCTAGTCGCCGGTTCGTTGTCGTGTCGTGGCATGGCCGCCGCCTCATATGTTGCGTTTGGGCGCAGCGCGCGCAGTGGCCCTTTCCTGCCCCGAGCCCGTAGCACGGCGGGCGCCCCTGTCGGCGATGGGCGCTTCTTGGCTCCCCCTACGGTCTGCCCCCAAGAAGCTGATCGCCGGCCCGCCGCTCGTCTTCGCTCGACGAGCCTCCCTCGGGGTTTCGGTCTGAGTAGCACCCTCCCATCCCTTCCTGCCTAGCACCCGATCACAGCCGCCTTGGCGTCAATGACGCTTCTTCCCCGGGCTTCGCCCTCCTCGCGGCCGCTTCGCTCCAAGAAGCTATGACCCCTTCGGCGCGCGCTGTGATTTCGGGCTCGGCGAGAAAGGGCTGCGGTGCACGCAGCTCTCGAAACCAAACCGAAAGGAGACTCACATGTCTACGAAACCATCAACAGCCGCGGCCGATCAGGCCCCAAGTCCGAACGGTCCTGACTTCATCGCCTACCAGGTGATCGACCGGACCGATGGCCAGAAAGCCATCTGGCGCCAGATCGGATCGGCCTGGATGCACAACGACGGCAACGGCATTCAGCTGCGCCTGGACGCCTTGCCTCTTGGCGGCTCCGTCACGCTGAGGGCGCCCCTGCCGCCCAAGGGCGAGTCCTAGAGGCCTCGCCGGCCCGGGGGCTCCTGCCCCCGGGCCGGTGCCTGCAAGCAACCAGAAAGGAAACAATCCCATGATCAAGCAGCCAAGATGTACCGCCTGTAGCGGAACCGATCTTCTCTTCGACGCCTGGGCGGTCTTCGACCTTCACGCACCGGGCCGGTTCGAGCTCTTCGAGGTAATGGACAAGGGCCACTACTGCGCCGACTGCGATGGCCCCTGCTCCGTGGAGTGGGCCGAGGCTCAGTGACAGCCACTCGCTGCGGCGCGCCCGGGGCCTGGCCGGGGCGCGCCCGCGGCTAGGCCTTGCCCTCGATTTCGATCGCCTCGACGATGGCGCGCGCTTCAGGATCGAACGCCTCCGCCCGCTCCGTCTCGGCGGCTGATTCGCAGCGCTGCGCGCAGATGTCCTGGTACAGCCCCGTGAGATCGCGCCCCACCACCCTCACCTCATGGGTTGTGAAGCGCAGGCGGATCTCGCTGTGGGGCTTGTACTCGACGCTCATCAGGCAGTGATAGGGGAAGCTGAACCAGTTCCCGGCCTTACGCCTGAACTCGAGTGCGCGGGGCAGCGCCTCGGCCATCGGCTGGACCAGGCGCTCGAACAGCGCATCACTACCCGAGCCAAGCGGCCCGCCGCGCTCAGGCGGCTGTTCCGCGGGCCCGAAGGCCCTGCGCGCCCTCTGCTCAAACCCCTCTTTGTGGTCCATGGTACGTCCGCTCTCTGCGCGGCGATGCGATAAGCGCCATGATCTGGGCCGCGCGCCGGCGGGCGAAGGCGCGGGCCTCCTCGATCAGGCGCGAGGCCGAGCGCGCATGGCGCTGAAGTTCCTGGGAGCGTTCCCGTTCGCGCGCGCGGGCGAACTCGCTGGCGCTCATGCGCGCGGCGCTGCGGGAGATCTGAGACCTCAGAGCCTCCCTGTCGTCGGTGAAGACCGCAATGCTCTCCCTGCCCCGCGAGACGCTGACATAGAACTGCTCGCGGGTGTTGGCTCTGAAGGCGGCAGCGCTCTGCGCCACGAACACCCGGTCCACCGTCTTGCCCTGCGCGGCGTGAGACGTCACGCAGTAGCCGTGGGTCAGATTGCCGAACGCACGGTCGACGACCACGCGGCTGGTGATCCGGCCGCGCGTGTCGCGGCCGACGCACTTCAGATCGCCGGCGGGGGTAAAGCCTTCGACCTCGTACTGCGCGCCGTTCCTGAGCTCCTGCCTTCTTCCCGACGCCGTCCGCGACTTCGCCATGCCGTTGCGCGTAATGCGGATGAGATCGCCCGCCGCGAGCCGCACCGTATCGCGATCCAGCACCTCGAACTTCGCCGCCTCGCAGAGCGGCAGCGGGATGCGCGGCGCGTGTGGGCTCAGCTCGCCTGCGGCGAGCCAGACCGCATCCTCGTCAACCTCCGCAACCGCGTAGGGCGTGCCGGGCTTCAGCCCCTTGATGTGTCCATGGCTCTGAACGACGAGCCCATGGGTGTAGCTCCGCGCATCCCCGCGCTCAGCCTCGGTGAGCCCAAGGCTCTTCAGCCGCGTGAACGCGCGCTCCGCATCTCCGAGCTGGCCCGCCTGGCGCAGGCCTTGGCGGATGGCCTCCGTGACTTCGGCACCCTCCGCATGGGTCGGCGAGACGACCAGCGCGCTCTTGCCCTCCCCAAGCACGGTCTCGAGATAGGCCCCGGCGAGCTCTGTGTAGCGGCTCTCGTCTTCGACCTCGCGCACCGCGCCCATGGCTTCCAGCCGCTCGAATCCCTCCCGTGCGCCGCGCTCATCGCCCCGGCTGATGGCCTCGACGGCCTCGCGGTAAGCCGTGCGGGTCTGGCGGTAGACGGTCGTGAGCTCGGCGGGTCTGAGCCCCGCTTCGCTCTCGAGCACGCGCAGGGCGTCGCCGCGCGCCACCGGCGCGTGCTGATGCACATCGCCCGAGAGAATCACGCGCGCCCGCGCCGCCTCCGCGACGTCGAAGAGCTTCGCCATGTCGCGCGCGCCGAGCGTGCCCGCCTCATCGACCCAAATCACCTGGCCCCGCAAGCGTTCTTGCAGGGAAGTGTCGCGCAGCAGCTTCGCAACCGTGGTGGCGCCCGTGAAGCCTTCTGCTTCGAGCACGCCTCTCGAAGCCTCGGCGCCCGGGGCGAAGAAGAACACCTCCTTGCCGGCGGCCGCGATGCCCGCATACGCCGCGC
>JBNLVK010000054.1:0-8840 GCA_050618055.1 Myxococcota bacterium | reverse complement strand
TGGGGTGCCGACCGAGCGTCCGGTGCGGGTGGTCCTGATCACCCTGGACACGCTCCGCTACGACGCCTTCGCCAAGGGCGGCATGCCCCTGCTGTGGGCCCGTGCGCAGCGCGCCACCCGCTTCGAGCGGGCGTACGCGGCGTCGACCACCACCCAGCCCACCCACGCCAGCCTGCTGACGGGCCTGCACCCCTGGCAGCACGGCGTCACGCGCAACGGCCAGGTGCTGGACGATCGCTTCGAGACCGTCCCGGAGCGCCTGCGCGACGCCGGCTTCGCGACCCACGCCGTGGTGGCGTCGTACCCGGTGGCGGCCGCCTTCGGCTTCGCCCAGGGCTTCGCCACCTTCCGCGAGGACTTCACCACCGGGCTCGGCGCGGCGAGCGCCTGGGAGGGACACCGCCTGCCCCGGGGCACCTTCTTCTCCGACGCGCGCACCGTCACCGACCGGGCCCTCGAAGCCCTGGACGCCGCCGACGCGCAGGGCGCCGCGAGGCAGTTCTTCTGGTTCCACTACTTCGATCCGCACGCGCCCTACGGCGGCAGCCGGGGCGGCGAGCTGATGGAGAGCCACGTCCACGCGCGCATTCGCGCCGGCGAGCCGCGCGCCGACGTGATGCGCGAGGTGCGCCGCCTCTACGCCGGCGACGTCGCCTTCCTCGACGCGGAGCTCGGGCGCCTGTTGGAACGGCTCGACCGCGACGCCGCGGGCCGCGACACCCACGTGGTGGTCACCGCCGACCACGGCGAGAGCCTGGGCGAGCACGGCTCGCTGGGACACGGCTACGGGCTCGGCGAGGTCGAGGTCCGCGTGCCGGCGCTCGTCTGGTCGCAAAGGCTCGAGCGGGGCGTGCGCCGGCAGCCGGTCGGATCGGTCGACCTGGCCGCGACGCTGCTGGCGCTGGCCGGCGTGCCGCCGGCGTCGGAGCCCGGCGCCGGCCGCGACCTCACGGCGCCGCAGCTCGCGCCGGCGCAGGTGGCCGGCATGCGCCGGACCTTCCGCAGCCGCGGCGTGGGCGAGCGGCTGCTCGACGGCAACGTGCGCCCCATTCCGGACCTGCTCTTCTACGTCGTCGGCACCGACGGCCGTCGCCGCCAGGGCAACGGCAAGCGCCTGCTGGGCCTCGCGGCCGCCGAGGACGAGGAGGCCCTGACCCGCTTCCGCGGGTTCGAACAGGCGCTGGCGCGCAACGGGACCCGCGGCTCACCGGAGCCGGAGGTCGAGGCGCGCCTGCGCGCGCTCGGCTACGTCCCCTGAAAGGGAACGAGGGCCGGCCGCGAAGCCACCCCGGACGGGGCGCTTCGCGGCCGGACGTCGAAAGGGCTACCAGCGGCCTCCGCCGCCGCCGCGCGGGCCGCCACGGCCGCCCCCGCCGCCGCCGCCGCGCTGCTGCGCCTCGTTCACGCGCAGCGGGCGACCGCCCATGTCGCGACCGTTGGCCTCGTTGATGGCCGTCTCCGCGTTCTCGTCGTCCATCTCCACGAAGCCGAAGCCGCGGGAGCGGCCGGTCTCGCGGTCGGTGATGACCGCTACCGAGTGGACTTCGCCGAAGGCGGAGAAAAAGTCGCGGACTTCCGCCTCCCCTGCACTCCAGGGAAGGTTGCCAACATAGATCTTCTTCATCGAGAAAAGACTCCGTGCCTGCCTTGCAGGCGATGATCAGTGGAAGCGAGCACGCGCAACCTCGTGTCCGTGCATGCACGTTCCGGGGGAATTGGCTGAGAACCGCGACCGAGCTGAATGCGAGGAATAGGACAAGCGGGTGGAATGACCGGGCGGGACTGGTTGAGCGCGAGAGCGTATCGCACCCCTCCGACGGAAGCCCACCCCGGCGGGGAGGCTGGCGGCGGGGACCTCAGTCCAGCTCCTCCTGGTGCAACCGATCGGTGTAGAAGGAGACGTAGTCCTTCAGGCCCGCCACCTGCTCGAAGGGCTCCGGGTAGCCCCAGACCGCGTTCTCCTCCACCCGGTCGCCCGCCCGGACCGTCCAGTAGGCGGCCTCGCCCTTGAAGGGGCAGAAGGTCCGGTGGTCGGTGGCCTCCAGCAGGTCCATCCGGACGTCCTCGCGCGGGAAGTAGACGACCGGCTCGTGGCGGGTCTCCAGCACCCGCAGGGTGCGGGTGCTGTCGGCGATGGTCTGACCACCCAGCCGCACGACGACCCGCCCGGGGCTGGGCTCCAGGTCGACGCGGTAGTCCGGGTGGCGGTGGTAGAGCGACTCGCGCTCGGACATGGGGGCCTCCTGCGGGGCGCATGTCCCACGGGGACGGGGATGCGTCAGGCGGAGAGCAGGATACCAACCACCGTGGCCAGGTAGTCGATGTGGAGCAGCAGGATCCCGTAGTAGACGAGGAAGGCCAGGAAGATCGCGACGACCGCCAGCGGCCGCTGGCGTCGCCACCAGAGCAGCATCGAGCCGAGCCCCACCAGCGCGAGCTTGACGCTGACGAACGCGATCGGGTGCTCCAGCACCAGCTCGGCCAGCAGCGGGTTGGCCTCCGAGGCGAGCCCGGCCCACACCCAGAGCAGGGTGAAGACCGCGTCGACGAGGTTCAGCACGAGGGTCACCTTCACGATGCCCTCGAGCCAGCGGAAGTGCTGGCGCGAGCCGATGCGGCTCGCCGGGCCCGGGTTCCGCTCGACGGGAGCCGCCATGGCCGGGCGTATCGGCCGCCCGCGCGGGGGCGTTGAGGCGGCTCGCGCTCAGGGGGTGGCGGGCGCGGCGTCCGGGTCGGCGTCCGGGTCGGAGCCGGGCGCGGGCGCGCCGTCCGGCGCCGGCTCGTCCGGACGCATCGACGACGGGTCGATCTGCTGTGCGATGGTGTCGGCCAGGATCTCGGCCTGCTCCCGGGCCAGCGCCCCCAGCTTCTCGAAGGCCTGCTCCGCCGACTCGGCCATGCGGGCCGCCAGGTCCGGCCGGCCGGCCACCACGGCGCCGTTGGCCAGCGGCGTCGACGGCTCGGGTGCGGCGCTGATGCTCAGGTGCTCGTCCTCCATCAGCCCGTCCGAGTCGATCTCGAACACGTCGTCCCGGCGCAGGGTGATGGTGTCGTCGTGGATCACCACGTGCAGCTCGACGCGCGCCGGCTCCTCCGGGTCGGGCTGGGTGAGGGAGACCTCGGCCACCGTCCCCACCGGCACGCCCTGGTAGCGCACCTCGGCGCCCGCCTCGATGTCGACCGGCCCGGGGAAGGTGACGGTCAGCTCGAAGGCCGGGGGCGTGCAGGCCGCGGCCAGGAGCAGCGGCAGGAGGGCGAGCCGGCGTCGCGTTCCCTGCACCCCGGAAGGCTACCACGCCCCCCGCGCGGGCTACGCTGCGGGCCGAGGGAGGGACGCATGGCGGTTCGCGGCGCGTGTCACTGTGGGGCGATCGCCTTCGAGGTGGACGGCGAGCCCGAGGGCCTCGAGTCCTGCACCTGCTCGATCTGCCGGCGCACCGGCTTCGTCCACTGGTACGTGGAGCCCGGGCGCTTCCGCCTGCTGGGATCGGACGAGACGCTCGCCACCTACCGCTTCGGCACCCGCACCGCGCTGAACCACTTCTGCCGGGTGTGCGGCGTGGCGCCGTTCCGGCGCCCGCGCTCCGACCCGGACAAGATCGCGGTGAACGTCCGCTGCCTGGAGGGCGTCGACCTGGCCGATCTCCCCGTGACCGAGTTCGACGGCCGCAACTGGGAGGAGGCCTACGCGCGTCTGCGCTAGGCGAACGCCGCGCTGCTGGCCAGCACGAGCTGTGACGCGTAGTAGAGCGGCAGGCCCCAGGCGCCGTTGGCGAAGCCGGGCGAGACGAAGCGCTCGCGCGCGACCGCCAGGTCCGAGAGGGCGAAGCCCACGGCGCCCAGGCCGACGCGCAGCGTCGCACCCTGGCCGACGGCCCCGGCGCTGCACGCCACCATGGCCGAGATCACCACCACGTAGAGCACCACCGCCTTGCGCAGCGACGCGTTCTCGCCGATCAGGTGGGGCCACAGCCAGCGCAGCACGACCGCGGCGAAGACACCGGTGGCCAGCGCGCCGAGCGCCAGCGCGGTGGCGTCGAGCCCCAGCCCGACGAAGCCCGCGGCGTAGGCCACGTGTCCGGCCAGGAAGGAGCCGAGCCCGGCCAGGAAGGCGGCGGAGCGGCCCTTCGGGATCAGCAGCACGTCGCCAGCGGCGCACAGCACCAGACCCAGGAAGAGCACCCGCCCGTAGCCCGACTCGAGGGCGCCGAACTCCCAGCCGGCCAGCAGGAAGGCGGCCGAGGCCAGCGGCTTGGCGATGCGTACGCCGCGCCGCGAGGCGCGCCGCTCGGCCGCCAGCAGGAGCCCCACGGCCGCGATGCACAGGACGACGCCGATCACGCCGGCGCGGCGCCCCGCAGCAGGAAGGCCGCGAAGGCCACCGACAGTCCCTCGAAGCCCAGCGCCGTCACCGTGTAGGACGTGAACGAGGCGTCGAGTCCGGCGCCGAGCAGCCGCGCCGACAGCAGCCCCGCGGTGAGGAAGAGGATGCAGAGGAGGGCGGGCCGGCGCAGCGCCGGTCGCCACAGCGACACCAGCGCGAAGGTCCCGATGCCCGCCTGGAGTCCCCCGTACATGGCGCGCAGCTCGGTGGTGCCGGTGGGCGTCGCCGCCGCCACGCCGGCCGCGTCGGCCAGGAAGCCCGGAAGCGCCAGGCAGTACAGGCCGTAGGGCAGCCACACGGCGGCGGACAGCGCGAGGAAGATCGTCATGGGGCCTCCGTCAGAAGAAGCGAAGCACGAGGTAGATGCACAGCGTGGTGATGGTGAGGGCGAGCTTGGCGGCGGCGCCCAGCGCCAGGCCGATGGTGGTGCCGATGCCGGCGCGGCCCGCCTCCTGGAGCGTGCGCCGGGCCGACAGCTCGCCGAGCACCGCGCCCACGAACGGGCCGAGCAGGATGCCGGGCAGTCCGAAGAACAGGCCCACCAGCGCGCCCACCGCCGCACCGATCACCGCCCGCCGCGACGCGCCGAAGCGCTTCGCGCCCAGCGCTCCGGCCGCGAAGTCGACCGCGTAGGTCAGTGCGCCCAGGCCGGCCAGACCGACCAGCGCCCACGGACCCACGTAGGCGAAGCCCTCGATCCAGGACACCAGCACCAGGCCGCCCACCATGACGGGCACGCCGGGCAGCACCGGCAGCACCGAGCCGGCGAGACCGACGACCACCAGCGTCCAGGCTCCGACCAGCGCCCAGGTGGTGGGCTCGGGCACGGCCTAGACGAGCTGTGCGGCGTCGCCCACCGCCACCGGCCCCGGCGTCTCGACCCGGGCGTAGACGCCCAGGTTGCCGCCGGCCTCGCGCACCAGCGCGCGCATCACCTTCGGGTCCTTCGGCAGGTCGTCCTGGGCGTGGGTGACCATCACGCAGCGCGGACACTCGACCGTGACGCGCAGCGTGGCGCCGCCCACCTGGAGCTTGCGATCGTGCCAGGCCTGCTCCGGGAAGTCGTCGTCGCCCTCGGCCTCGAGCAGCAGGTTCGGACGGAAGCGGCGCACGTCGAAGCGCGAGCCGGGCGCGCGCCGCTGCATGCTGGCGAGCGAGCGGTCGGTCACGACGAGCAGCGGGAAGGCGTCGAAGTAGGTGCCGGGCGGCGACTCGTACTGGAGGATCTCCGGCGGGAACAGTCCCAGGTCCGGCAGCGGCTCGTCCGCCTCGCGGGCGAAGATGCTGCGCAGCTCGGTCTCCATGTCGGCGTGGCTCGGCGCGCCGCGCCGGTAGTGCTCGAGCTGGCTGGCGGGCACCAGCGGCCAGAGGGTCACCTCGTGGCCGATCGCCGCCGACACGCGCGCCGCGGCGTCGGCGTCGCCGCTCGAGAGCTTCGCGCCGTCGGGCAGGGTGATCTCGGCGGCCCCGGAGCCCTCGGTCGGCGGCTCCTGCGTGTAGCGGGCGCTGCACTCCATCAAGCGGGCCAGCTTCTTGGCGCCGCGGATGCCGCCGTTGATCTCGTCGCGGACCGCCCAGGCGCGGTCTCCCACCACGCCGCGCTCTCCCAGCGGCGCCCGCTCGAGCCGCTCGCCGCGCATGCTCTTCACCGGATAGCGGAAGATCCCCGCGACGCGTCCGACCGACATGGATGCAGGCTATCACACGCCTTCGCGCAGGAAGGCCACCAGGTCGGCGATCTCCTCCTCGCTGAGCAGCTCGGCGAAGGGCTTCATCGCCTCGTCGCGTCCGACGGCGGGACCGCCCCGGGCGATCGAGCGCCACAGGTAGCCGGGCGGCGCGGCGGCGAGGTAGTCGGCGCAATCGAGGCGCGGGTAGTCGCGGAAGAAGCGCGAGCCGCGGAGGGCCAGATCCCGCGAGTGGCAGCGCGCGCACTCGCGCGCGAAGAGCACCGCGCCGTTGGCCGGATCGCCCGGCGGAACCGCCACGAGCGCGCCCGCCGCGGCGGCCACCGGATCGGGGGCGGGCGGGCAGGACGCGGTCCCGACCATCGGCGCGTCGCCCGCACAGCCACAGAGCAGCGCCAGCAGGAGGCTCACGAGCGTCGGACTTCGCATGCGGACCCCGACGCTAGCCCTTCCGGGCCGGCCAGCGCATCACGACCCGCCGCTCCGGGTCGAGCCCGCGCAGGGCCTCCTCCTCCACGATCTCCCGCAGCTCCGTGGGCAGCTCCGCGTCCGGGATCTCCTCGAAGCCCTGGCCGCGGTAGAAGGGCGCGTTCCAGGGGACCTCGCGGAAGGTGGTGAGCGTGAGCTCCGCGAAGCCGGCGCCGCGCGCCCAGTCGCAGACGGCGCGCACCAGGCGGGCACCCAGCCCGCGCCGCCCGTGGTCCGGGTGGACGTCCACCTCCTCCAGGTGGGCGCGATCGCCGTGGCGGTGGGCCAGGGCGAAGCCGACCACCGCGTCGTCGCACAGTGCCACCCAGAGCTGGCCCGCCCGCTGCGCCTCGTGGAACTCCTCGAGGGACGTCTCGTCGCCCTCTCCCACGTCGTCGTCGAGGAACTCGACCTCGCGAAAACGCGAACCGGCGGCGCGCTCGATGGCGGGCAGGCAGGCCACGTGCTCGGGGCGCGCCCGGACGACGCGGTCGGTCACGAGGAAGCGGCGGTCCGCGAGCCGGGCGGCGGCGGCGTGGGTACGTCGTCGGGCAGGTCCTTTGCGATACGCGTGCTCATGCCGAGCACGTCGCACAGGGTGCGGCGGCGCCCGGCGTCGTCGAGGGCGCCGCCCTCCATGCTCCCGTCGCTACGGATCTCGCCGCGCGCGCCGAAGCCGACGCCCACCACCGCGTCGCCCGCCACGAGCCGCGCCGAGAGCTGGTAGTTGAAGGGGCTCCAGGCGCGCGTCGCCTCGTGCAGCGTCCGGTACTCGTCGGCGGTCGCGCCGAAGCGCTCGATGCGGCAGTCCATGCCGTCGGGCAGGTGCAGCGGCCGCCAGCGCACCCGCCAGCGCTCGCCGTCCGGCGTGCAGCGCACACCGAAGGCCGGGTGCTCCACCGACGTCTCGCGCTCCGCGTCCAGCAGCAGCGGCTCGCCGTGCAGGATCGACGCGTCCACCAGCCAGCGCCGTCCGCGAAGGTCGACGCCCACGGTGGCGTGGTTCGGCGGGACGTCCGGCACCACCAGCATGGTGCCGATGCCGCGGGTCGCGTCGAAGCCGAGCGACGTCAGCAGCGCGTGCAGGGCGCCGTTTCCCGCCCAGCAGGTGCCGCCGGTGCCGTCGGCGAGCCAGTCCTCGAAGAAGCCGGCCGGCTCGTCGCCGGGGAGCGCCTCCTGCCGGCCCGCGTGGACGTGGATGCGCTTGCGCACGTTGTCGAACGGCACGCGCCGGCACCAGGCGGCGTAGACCTCGCGCAGGCCGTCCTCGTCGGCGCGGGGCCGCGCCACGCCGAGCCTGGCGAGCACGCGCTCCCGGAGCTCCGGGGGAAGCGCCGTCACCGGCCGGCTCAGGTCGCGACCACCGCCGTGGCCTCGATCTCGATCAGCAGGCCTTCGCCCACCAGGGCCGATACCCCCAGCCATGTGCTGGCCGGCGGCGTCACGCCCTCGAAGAAGCGCGCCACCGGTGCCCCGATCTTCGCGATCTTGTCCGGCGTGAGGTCGACGATGTAGACGCGCATCGACGTCACGTCGGCGGGGCCTGCGCCGGCGGCGGCCAGCGCGTTGCGCAGGTTCTCGAGCGCCTGCTCCGCCTGCACGCCGACGTCGCCCTCGCCCACGATCTTCAGGCTCGTGTCCCAGGCCACCTGGCCCGAGACGAACACCTGGCGGCCCGGCGGCGACGCCACCACCTGGGTGAAGCCGAAGCGGGCACTCTCGAAGACGTCGGGCGGCTGGATGTGTTCGATGGCCATGGCGGGTCTCCTGTCCGGGCGTCGCCCGGGCAGCCTATCACGCGACCCGACGCGAAGTCCCGCGCGCTCAGGGCGTCGAGTCGAGGCGGTAGACCCAGCGGTCGGAGTCGAAGCCCTCGATCTCGCCCGGCTCTCCGACGAGCACCGCCGTGGCCGGATAGACCTTGCCGCCGAAGCGGACGCGCACGCGCGGGTCCTGGCGCAGGTACTCGAACCAGGTGCGTCCCTCGGCCGGGTCGATGAAGAGCTGCCCGTCCTTTACCACGTAGTTGAGCTCCACCGAGTACGGGTCCGACGGGCGCACCTCGAGGTCGAGGAAGGCGTCGTCCACGAAGGACCAGTCCTCGACGGGCTCGCGGACCACCTCGCCCGACAGCGCGCCGCCGGGGAGCATCAGGAAGGGGCCGCCGCCGTCCTGGGCTGCGGCGGCCCCTTCCTGATGCTCCCCGGCGGCGCGCTGTCGGGCGAGGTGGTCCGCGAGCCCGTCGAGGACTGGTCCTTCGTGGACGACGCCTTCCTCGACCTCGAGGTGCGCAGATCGGA
>JBNLVK010000053.1:0-4708 GCA_050618055.1 Myxococcota bacterium | reverse complement strand
CGGTCGTAGTCGGAGGTGGTCTCCTCGATCTGGTTGCGGATCTCGGCACAGCGGCCCTCGATGTCCTTCCTGGTGCCGGCGCCGTCGATGATGGTCGTGTTGTCCTTGTCGATCTGGACGCGCTTGGCCTTGCCCAGGTCCTTCAGGGTCACGTTCTCGAGCTTGAGGCCCAGCTCCTCGGCGATCACCTGGCCGCCGGTGAGGATGGCCATGTCCTGCATCATCGCCTTGCGCCGGTCGCCGAAGCCGGGGGCCTTCACCGCCGCCACGTTCAGCGTGCCGCGGATCTTGTTCACCACCAGCGTGGCCAGCGCCTCGCCCTCGATGTCCTCGGCCACGATCAGCAGGGGCTTGCCCTGGCGCGCCACCTGCTCGAGCAGGGGCAGCAGGTCCTTCATGTTGCTGATCTTCTTCTCGTGGAGCAGCAGCAGCGGCTCCTCGAGGGCGACCTCCATGCGCTCCGCATCGGTCACGAAGTAGGGCGAGAGGTAGCCCCGGTCGAACTGCATGCCCTCGACCACGTCGAGGACCGTGTCCATCGACTTGGCCTCCTCGACGGTGATCACACCCTCGCGTCCCACCTTCGACATGGCCTCCGAGAGGATCTCGCCGATCGTCTCGTCGTTGTTGGCCGAGATGGTGCCCACCTGGGCGATCTCCTGGGCGTCGCGGGTCGGCTTGCTGGCCTTGGCCAGCTGCTCGACGATGCTCGCGACGGCGGCCTCGATGCCGCGCTTGAGCTCCATCGGGTTCATGCCCGCGACCACGAGCTTGCTGCCCTCGCGGAAGATCGACTGGGCCAGCACGGTGGCGGTGGTGGTGCCGTCGCCGGCGACGTCGGAGGTCTTGGAGGCCACCTCCTTCACCATCTGCGCGCCCATGTTCTCGAACTTGTCCTCGAGCTCGATCTCCTTGGCGACGGTGACGCCGTCCTTGGTGACCGTCGGCGAGCCGAAGCTCTTCTCGATGACGACGTTACGGCCCTTCGGGCCCAGGGTGACGCGCACCGCGTTGGCGAGCTGGTCGACCCCCGACAGGAGCTTCGAACGAGCCTCCTGATCGAAGAAGATTTCCTTGGCCATGTCGGCTCCTTTACTCCACCACGCCGAGGACGTCGTCCTCGCGGATGATGAGGTGCTCTTCGCCCTCGATGTTGACCTCGGTGCCCGAGTACTTGCTGAACAGGACGATGTCGCCCTTCTTCACGTCCATCGGCTGCACCTTCCCGTCCTCGCCGACCTTGCCCTTGCCGGCTGCGACGACCTTCGCCTCCTGGGGCTTCTCCTTGGCCGTGTCGGGAATGATGATCCCGCCGGCGGTCGTCTCCTCTTCGTCGATGCGCTTGACGATGAGCCGGTCCTGGAGCGGACGGATCTTCATGTCGTTTCCTCCGCGGTCCCTCGCCCGTGCCCGGGTCGGGGCCCGTTCTCGTCCAGGGTGTCCTTGGACCGGTCCGACCTGGCCCGGGGGAGCACCCTGCTCGCGGTCTGGCAGTCGCGGCGTGTGAGTGCCAAACGAGGGCCGCAGGGTATCGCGCGGGCCCGGCTCTGCAAAGGCCGCGGGCGGGCTAAGCCGCCGCCCCGGAACGTCCGATGCGCACCCCTGGGAGGGGACGGATGGGACTCTCCGAGCGTCCCGAGACGGATCTGGCGCTGGGTACGACGCCCAGGGCCCTGTTCGCCCGGCTGGTGGCCCAGGCGCTGGGCGACGTGGGCGTGCAGCCGAGCCCCATGGCCACCGCCTACCTGATCGACCTGCTGGGCGATCGCGTCCGGGCCGCCGAGCCCGAGACGCCCACCCTGGCCGAGGCCTGGCTGGCCGCCCGCCAGGCCCGGGGCGGCGCGCGCATCCGGCGCCTGCGCGGCCTGGGCGATCGCGCCCTGTTCGTTGCCGGCTTCTTCGGCGAGAGCCTCGACCGCAGCGTCGTCTCGCGGCGCTACTACCGGGACATGGGCCGCAGCGCCTACGGTGCCGTGGCGACGGCGCTGGCCGGTCCGCGCGAGCCCGTCTGGTCGGAGCTGTTCGAGGAGCTGGCCGACCGCTTTCCGCAGCTGATGGAGGTGCTGGCCGACGTGAGCGACCGGACCCGACAGGGGCGGGGGCGTCCCACCTGGCTGCTGGGGCTCTACGAGCGCTACCTGGCCACCGGCAGCCGCCGCGACCGCGCCCGGCTGCTGCGCGCCGGCTGCGTCCCGCCGGGCGACGCGGCCGACGGCGAGCGCTGGCAGTGAGCCCGGCCGAGCGCTCCCGGCGCGCCCGGCGCGGCGTGGCCCGCCGCGTGGCGGTGGTCCAGCGCTGGCTGACCGCGATCTACCGGCTCGAGCTGGACCTGGACGCCGCGCGGCTGGTCATGTGCCCGCAGAAGGCCCGCGCCCTGGTGCCCGGTCGCAGCCCGCGCTCCGGGGTGCTGGCCCTGGAGGAGGACGGCGACCTCTGGCTGGGCGTCTACCTGGACCCGCGCGACCAGAAGGACGCCGACAGCGTGGTCGAGGAGACGAGCCACCTGGTCTGCCTGGCCTGGCACGCCGCCCAGCGCCGGCCGGTCTCGCGGCTGCTGCTGGAGCTCCAGGGCGAGGTGGACCGCTACGTCGTGAACCGCCTGCGGGGCCGCGACGGCCTGCGCCACTTCCGCCGCTTCCGCTGGGAGGAGGGCCTGGATGCGGCCTCCCGCAGCCGCTACGAGGCCGCCCACCAGGCCGCCCACCGCTACTGCCGGGGGCTCTCGCGCCGCTACCCGGAGCGGCGCCACACCGGCGGGCTGCTGCGCGAGCTGCGTCACTTCTACCGGGCCAGCGGCATCCAGAAGTTGCGGGCGCACTGACCGGCCTCCACCATCGTCGGCGCGCCCCAGGGCCGGTCCGCCGGCGAGGAGGAAGCGTGACCGACTCCCCCGATTCCCGCGCCGGGCACCTGCTCTGGATCGCGCCGCTGCTGGCGATCGCCGGCTTCTTCTCCTACTTCGGCTTCTTCGTGCGCTGGCCCGTGCTGCGCGACACCGGGGCGCTGAACCTGGTGGTCCTGCTGGCCGCCCTGGCGCTGTCGGTCGTGGCCCTGCGCCGCGGCTGGCCGGGCGGCGTCGGCCGGCGCATCGCCGGCGTGCTGGGCGTGCTCGTCTCGACGCTGCTGCTGGCCGGCTTCGTCGGCTACCTCTACTTCCTCTCCTACCAGCTCCCCGCCACCGACGGCGTGGTGGAGGTCGGCGAGCCGCTGCCGGCGGTCACGCTGGCCGCCCACGACGGATCGAGCCTGGCGCTCGGTGAGGCCGGCGACGGTCCGCTGGTGCTGGTCTTCTACCGGGGACACTGGTGACCCTTCTGCATGACGGCCCTGGACGGGCTGCAGGAGCGGATCGCCGACTTCGAGACCCTGGATGCGCGCATCGTCGCCGTGAGTCCGGACAGCGTGGAGCAGAACCGGGGCGTCGCCGGAAGGCTGGGGCTCGGCTTCCCGATCCTCTCCGACCCGGACCTGGCGCTCACGAAGGAGCTCGGGCTGTTGCACGCCGGCGGCGGTCCGCCGCCCGACTTCGCCGACATCCCGCGGCCGGCCGTCTTCATCGTGCAGGACGGCACCGTCCGCTGGCGCGCGCTGACCGACAACTGGCGCATCCGGGTGCGGCCGGACCCGCTGCTGGAAGAGGTCCGGCGGATCGTCGGTAGCTAGGGTCCTGATCCGATGCGCTCCCTCCTCGTCGCGCTCGTGCTCGCGTGCTTCCTGCCGGCCCCCGTGGCCCTGGCGGCGCTGCCCGACGTGCCGCCGGGCGCGATCGGCGGCGGCGCGCCCGACGAGGACGAGCAGCCGACCGTCGAGGCGCGCCTGTTGTTCGATGCGGCGACCGCCGCGTCCGGCCAGACGCTGCGCCTGGGCGTGCTGTTCGAGGCGCAGCCCGGCTGGCACCTCTACTGGCGCAACCCGGGCGACACCGGCTTCCCGACGCGGCTCACGTGGCACGCGCCGGGGCTGGAGATCGGTCCGACGCGGTGGCCGGTGCCCGAGGTCTTCACCGAGGACGACACGCTCACCACCTACGGCTACGAGCACGTGGTGCTGCTGCGCAACGAGGCCCACGTGTCGGCGCCGCCGGGCGCGTCGCTGGACGTGTCGGTCGACGCCGACTTCCTGGTCTGCAAGGTGCAGTGCATTCCGGGGCGCATCACGCTCTCCCGCGCGCTGCCGGTGGCGACGGCCGCCGTCCCCGCCGACGCGGCGACGCTCGCCCAGTTCGCCATCGCCGAGCTCTTCACGCCGCGTCCGGCGGAGGAGCTGGGGCTGGTGGTGGACGCGGTCTACTCGCAGAGCGCGATCCGACCGGGCGACCGCTTCCAGGCCGCGCTGTCGATCCGCTGCGACCCCGAGGCGGCGCGCTGCCCGCAGGTCCGCGGCCTGCGCCATCCGGCGGAGCCGGGCCGCAGCTTCGCGCCCGAGAAGATGCCCTCGCTGCGGGTGACGGCCAGCGGCAGCCGCGCCCATCCGGCCGGCCCGGGTGCGCGCATCGTGACGCTCGAGGGCCAGGCCTTCGACGAGGACGTGCGGCCGGACCGGAGCCTCGCCGGCGTGCTCCAGCTGGTGGGCGGTGCGCCGGAGGGCGGCCCCCGCGAGATGTTCGTCTCCTTCGCGGTCGACCTGCCGCGGGCCGAGGCCGGCGCGGCGGTCGAGGCGCGGCCGGGTCCGTGGCTCCTGCCCGAGCCGCCGCCGGCGGCGCCGGTGG
>JBNLVK010000052.1:0-20969 GCA_050618055.1 Myxococcota bacterium | reverse complement strand
CTCGCTCGTGGAGCAGCACAAGTACGTGAACGGTGCCTCGCGAGGCGGGGGCGAGCTCGATCTCTGGATCGGCGCCAACGGTGCCGATCCGGGGCTCGCCGGCATCCCGCCCGGCGTAGCCGGCCGCGAGCCCGGCCGGGACACGAGGTTCCAGATCCAGAGGCAGAACCGATGAAGACTACGATTGCAGTCCTGAGCGCCGTCGTGATGCTGATCATCGTCGCGACGTCCATGCTCGTCGTGCAGGAGACGGAGCACGCGGTCATCACCCAGTTCGGGCGTCCCGTCGCCGTGCACAGCGAGGCGGGCCTCTACCTCAAGCTCCCGACCCCCATCCAGCGCGTGACCCGCCTCGACCGGCGCATCCTGTTCACGACCGGATCGGAGACGGAGCTCCTCACCGAGGACAAGAAGAACGTCCTCACGGCGACCTACGCCTCCTGGCGCATCGCCGATCCCGTCCGCTACCTGACGGCGCTGCGCACGCGCGACTTCGCGGAGACGCGCCTCTCGGCGCTGGTCCAGTCCGAGCTCGGCAGTGCGCTCGGAGAGATCCCCTTCGCGGCGCTGGTTCCGGCGGAGGGATCGGCGAGCGGGCTGACCGACCTGGAGGCCCGGGTGCGGGAGGCGGCCGCCGAGGTGGCAGCCAGGGACTACGGGATCGACATCGTCAGTCTCGGTATCACGCGCCTCGGGTTCCCGCGGCAGAACCTCGAGAGCGTGTTCGCGCGAATGCGCGCGGAGCGGCAGCGCATCGCGAACGGGTACCGCTCGGAGGGTGAGGCGGAGGCCCAGAAGATCCGCGCCCAGGCGGACCGGGAGCGGGCCGAGGTGCTCGCCAGCGCCGAGAGCGAGGCGGCGCGCCTGCTGGGCGAGGGCGAGGCGGAGGCCGCCCGGATCTACGCAGACGCCTACGAAGGGCACGAGGACTTCTACCGCTTCGTGCGCACCCTGGAGAGCTACGAGAAGGTGCTCGCGGGAAACACGACGCTGGTCCTCCCGGCCGACTCCCCCTTCCTCGAGCTCCTGTTGTCGGACGGGCCCGACGGCGGTCGGCGGAGGCGCGAATGAGGCGTCCGCCGTCCGTTCGGACCCTGGCGTGGGGTGGCGTCGCGGCGGCCGTGCTGGCCTTCGCGGGGACGGGCCTCTACGACGTCGAGGCCGACGAGAGCGCGGTTGCGTACGTCTTCGGTCGCGCCGTGGCCCGCGACGTCCTTCCCGGGATCCACTGGAACCCTCCGTGGCCCTTCGGGCGTGTGGCGGTCCAGAAGACGGCGACGAACTTCTTCATGCCCATCGGCTACCGCGTCGACCAGGCGATGGCGCCGCCGATCTCGAGTCTCTGGCTGACGGGTGACACGAACCTGCTGACGATCCGACTGAACGTCCAGTTCAGCATCCGCAGCCTGGCCGACTTCTCGATCGCGCACGAGCAGCCGCGCGAGCTGCTTCGCCACGTGGCCGAGGGCGCGCTGACCCGTTTCCTCATGTCGGAACGCGTGGACACGGTGCTCGGAGCGCGCCGGTCGGACCTGCGGACCGTGGTGCGGGAGGACGTGCAGGCGGCGCTCGACCGCGAGGGCGTGGGGATCTTCGTGCAATCGGTCACGGTGGAGGAGCTCGCCCCTCCCGCCGACGGCGACGTGCGGGGCGCATTCCAGGCGGTGCAGAGCGCCCGAGCCGACCGCGAGCGGCTCGTCCTCGAGGCCCGGAGCTACCGCCGCCAGGTCCTGGCCGAGGCGGAAGGCGAGGCCGAGCGACTCCGCTCCGAGGCGCGGGGCCTGCGGCATCGCCGGATCGAGCTCGCCCGCGGCGAGGCCGCGCGCTTCCACTCCGTGGCGCGGGAGCACGCGCGCGCGCCCGAGGTGACCGAGCAGCGGCTCTACCTGGAGACCCTGGAGCGCCTCCTCCCCGGCCTCGAGAGCTACGTGGTGGAGGCCGGCGACGAGGGGCGCGTGAATCTCCGGGTCGTGCGGTGAGGCCGGCGCTCCGCGGGACCGGACGGAGGGGGCTCGTCGGCGTCGTGCTGGCCGGCCTGCTCGCGGCCTGCGGTGGGGAGCGTCCGCGGGACGAACGCCCCCTCGTGGTCGTCACGGTCGCGCCGCAGCGCTTCCTGGTGAAGGCCGTGGCGGGAGAGCTCGCACGCGTCGAGGTGATGATCCCGCCGGGCGCCAACCCCCACGGCTACGAGCCGAGCATCGCCCAGCTCGAGGCGCTGGAGGAGGCGGCCCTCTACGTCAAGGTCGGCCATCCCAACCTTCCTTTCGAGCGGGCGTGGCTCGAGCGCCTCCTCGCGGAGATCCCGGGCCTGCCCGTCGTCGATGCGTCCGCGGGGCTCCCGGTGCGCGACGAGGACCCGCACGTCTGGCTGGCACCGAAGCAGGCCGACCACATGGCGGTGCAGACCGCCAAGGCGCTGGAGAGGATCTTTCCGGAGCAGCAGGAGCTCCTGCGTGGAAACCTCGCCGCGTTTCGCGAGCGGGTCGAGGAGCTCGACCGGGAGATCCGACGGCTTCTCGCGGACCTCGACGGGGCCGAATTCTTCGTCTTCCATCCCGCGTGGGGGTACTTCGCCCAGGCGTACGGGCTCCGTCAGGTGGCCGTCGAGCAGGAGCACAAGGAGCCCGATCCCCATGAGCTGGCCGAGCTGATCGAACATGCCAAGGAGAGCGGGGCGCGCGTGATCTTCGTGCAGTCCCAGTTCGATGCCACGAGCGCGAAGACCGTCGCCCGGGAGACCGGAGCGCGCGTCGAGATCCTGGATCCGCTCGCGGAGGACTGGGACGCCAACCTGCTCCGCGCCGCGCGCGCCCTGGCCGAGGGGCTCGCACCATGAGCGAGCCGGTCGCGGAGCTGCGCAGCGTGTCGCTGGCGCTCCGGGGAATCCGCGTGCTCGAGGAGGTGGATCTCCGCATCGACGAGGGCGACTACCTGGCGATCCTGGGGCCCAACGGGGGTGGCAAGACCACCCTGCTCAAGGTGCTGCTCGGGCTCCTGGCGCCCGACCGGGGAGAGGTCCGGGTGTTCGGCGGCTCTCCCAGGCGTGCCGCGGGTCGCGTTGGATACGTGCCGCAGGCGCGGGTCTTCGATCCGGAGTTCCCCATCCGCGTCGTCGACGTCGTGGCGATGGGCTTCCTGGCGCGGCGGACCCTGGGGCGCGTGAGCGCGGCGCAGCGTGCGCGCCTGGCCGAGGTGCTCGATCAGGTGGAGATCCGGGAGCTGGCGGAGCGTCCGATCGGCGCCCTGTCCGGGGGCCAGCTCCAGCGCGTCCTGATCGCACGGGCCCTCGTCGATCGCCCGGAGCTGCTGCTCCTGGACGAGCCCACATCGAGCCTCGATGAGCGGGTGGGCCGGAGCGTGTGGGACCTGTTCGAGGAGCTGTCCCGGACGATGGCGGTCGTGGTCGTCTCCCACGACATCGGGGCGATCGCCACGCAGGTGCGCAGCGTGGCCTGCCTCAACCGCCGACTCTACTCCCATCCCTCGAAGGGACTGACCCCCGAGGTGATCGAGGCGGCCTACGGCTGCCCGATCGACCTGGTGGCCCACGGCCACCCGCACCGGGTGCTTCCCCAGCACTCCGGGGGCGAGTCGTGATCGAAGCGCTGGCCGCCCCCTTCTTCCAGCGCGTGCTCGTCGCTGGTCTGCTGGCGAGCCTCGCTTGCGGGATCATCGGGAGCTACGTGGTGGCACGGCGCATCAGCGGGGTGACCGGCGGGCTCTCCCACGCGGCCTTCGGGGGCGTGGGGCTGGGCTACTGGCTGGGCTTCCCGCCCATGCTCGGTGCGACGCTGTTCGGGCTGGCCGCCGGTGGGGTGGTCGTGGCGGCACAGCGTCGGCTGCGCTCCGGCCTGGACACGCTGATCTCGATGGTCTGGTCGCTCGGCATGGCGCTCGGGATCCTGTTCATCGCGGTCACGCCCGGATACGCCCCCGACCTCATGTCCTATCTGTTCGGCAGTCTCCTGTTCGTGTCCTGGGACTACGTGGCGCTCGTCGCGGCACTCGACGTCGCCATCGTGGTGAGCGTCGTGGTCGCCCATCGCCTGTTCCAGGCGGTGTCCTTCGACGAGGAGTTCGCGGAGGTGAGGGGGGTCCGCGTCGAGATGGTCTCCATCGCACTGATGGCGCTGGTCTCGCTCGCCGTCGTGACGCTGATCCGCGTCGTGGGCGTGATCCTCGCCATCGCCCTGATCACCCTGCCGGCGGCGACCGCCCGGCAGTGGGTCGACACCCTTCCCGCGATGATGCGGGTGTCGAGCGTGCTTTGTGCGCTCTGCGTGTCGTCGGGCCTGCTGCTCTCGTTTGCGCTGTCCCGGTCCTTCGACGTGTCCCTCCCCCCCGGCCCCCTGATCATCGTGCTCGCCAGCTTCGTCTACGCGGGCTCCGCGGGGCTGCGGAGCTGGATCCGACGCAGGGAGAGACGGGGGGGCACGGTCGGCGCCTGATCCCGGCCGGACTTCGCGCTGGAAGGGCGGGGCCCGGTCTGCTACGTCCCGACCGGCGTCGACGAAACGGCGGCCCTGCGTCGCGCGGACAGGAGACACGTGTGAGCGACTACTTCGAATGCACCCCGGTGGGTCTGGACTTCCTGGAGCAGACCTCCAACGTCTTCGTTTCGGAAGAGGTGGTACGCGCCACGCCGGAGCAGATCTTCGACGTGTTCGAGGACGCCGAGGCCTGGACCGTGTGGGCCATGCCCATCCAGAAGGTCGAATGGACCTCGCCCAGGCCCTACGGGGTCGGCACCACGCGCAGCGTGCACATGATGGGCGGCCTGGTCGGCTACGAGGAGTTCGTCGCCTGGGAGCGCGGCAAGCGCATGGCGTTCACCTTCGTCGGCGCCAGCAAGCCCGCTACGGAGAAGTTCCTGGAGGACTATCGGGTCACCGACCTGGGCGACGGCACCTGCCGCGTGCAGTGGTACATGGCCATGGAGGTGAGCGGGTTCTCCCGGCACCTGACGTTCCTGACGCGTCCGGTCATGCGCATCCTCAACCGGCGCATGTTCCGCAAGTTCAAGGAGTACACCGAGGCCTACGCCCTCCGCGACGGAGCGAGCGAGGCCGCCTGACTCCAGCGGGCTTCCCTCGCAGGGCCAGTGCTCCCAGTCCCAGCGCCAGCAACGACGCCGTGCCGGGCTCGGGTACGACGGTGGTCACGATCCGGGCCTGGTCGATCCCCAGCTCCGCGATCAGCGTGAACGACACCGACTCCAGGCTCGGGTCGATCGTCAGCGAGTCGAGGCCGGGCAGCGACTCGAAGGCGCGGAACTCGAGGAGGCCCGTGGGGTACGTGGTCATCGGGTCGCCCACGATGCCGTCGGCTCCGTCGAGCCAGGGCGTGTGCGTCTGGATGCCCAGGATGATCTCGTCGGGCTCGAAGGTCACTCCGCCCGAGAGCGTGATGACGCCTCCGGCCGGATCGAAGTGGACGATGTAGGTGTTGACCAGGGTGCCGGTGGCGATCGGAATCGGCGTGCCGGAGCTTCCCGTGTGCAGCCCCGGACCCACCTTGTTCACGAAGATCTCCCCGGAGAGTACGGTGGGACCCTCGTCCAGGATCACGAACTCGGTGGAGCTCTCCGTGTCCCCCTCGAGGAGCGAGATCGGCGACGTGGTCTCCACCAGCGATCCGCTCGTCGAGACGATGACCGAGCCGGCGGGACCGGACACGACGAGGGCCAGAACGAGCACTGCGAGCGCGAGGGCCTTGGAGCGCATCGGGCGAGACCTCCCCTTCCACGAAAGATCCCCCTCACTTCTACGCCCGATCCTCTTCGGTGTCTACGCAGAATCGCGTAGACCCGTCGAAAGGACCGTCGGCGCGCCCGCAGAGTGACCCGAGGCAGGTGGTTCGGCACCCGGACGATTCGCCGGGCGTGCTCCGGCCGGTTGGGCGCTTCAGCCGAGGTCGATCTTCTCGCGGATGCCGCGGCGCGAGAGGGCCGCCCGGCCGACGCGCTGGATCGCCAGCACGAAGGCGGCCGTACGCAGGTCCAGGTCCTTCGCCCGGGCGACGTCCCGCACGCCCGCGTAGGCGCGGCGCATGCTCTTCTCGAGCTCGGCGTTCACCCGGTCGATCTCCCAGCGGAACTGCTGGATGTTCTGGGCCCACTCGAAGTAGCTGACCGTCACGCCGCCGGCGTTGGCGAGGATGTCGGGCACGACCACGACGCCGCGGTCGCGGAGCGCTTCGTCGGCGTCCGGCGTGGTGGGACCGTTCGCCGCCTCCACCACGATCCCGGCGCGCACGCCGGCCGCGTTCTTCTCGTCGATGGCGTCCTCGAGAGCGGCGGGGATCAGGACGTCGGCGGGCCAGGTGACGATCTCGGAGCCGTCGAAGGGCTCGCCGCCGGGGAAGCCGTCGACCGTGCGGTGCTCGGCGGCCCACGCGAAGAGCGCCGGCACGTCGAGGCCGTCCTCCTTCGCAACCGCGCCCAGGTGGTCGGCGACGGCCACGATCTTCCCGCCCCGCTCGGCGATCAGCCGCGCCGCGTGGCTCCCCACGTTCCCGAAGCCCTGGAGTGCCACGCTGGTGCCCGCGATCTCGCGGCCGTCGTCCTTCAGGGCCTCGTCGAGGGCGTACATGACCCCGCGCCCGGTGGCCTCCTCGCGGCCGTCGGAGCCGAACAGGTGCAGCGGCTTGCCGGTCACCACCCCGGGCGAGAAGCCGTAGTGGCGCGAGTACTCGTCCATGATCCAGGCCATCACGCCGGCGTTGGTGTTCACGTCGGGCGCGGGGATGTCGATGGTCGGCCCGATCATCTCCTTGCAGCGATCGACGAAGGCCCGGGTCACGCGCTCGAGCTCGAAGGGGCTCATCTGGCTCGGGTCGCAGTCGATGCCGCCCTTGGCGCCGCCGAAGGGGACGTCCACGATGGCGGTCTTCCAGGTCATCAGGTTGGCGAGGGCGGCCGCGTGGTCCTCGTCCATCGAGGGGTGGTAGCGGAGCCCGCCCTTGCAGGGGCCCCGGGCGCTGTTGTGCTGGACCCGGAAGCCGGTGAAGTGCATGAGGTGGCCGTCGTCGGCCTCCTCGACCACCTCGACCTTGATCACGCGGTTCGGGGCCAGGAGGATGTCGCGGACCTTGTCGGAGAGGCCGAGCACGTCGGCGGCACGGTGGAAGTAGCGATGACTGGACTGGAGCACTTGCGTGGAGTTCCCTGCGGCGGCGTCGGAGGATCCCGAACGAACGCGGCGCGTAGGGTAGCCGGAAGCCGGCGATCGCGGGACCGGGCTCGCCTCAGAGATGGTCGCAAGTGGGATCCGCCGTGCAGGCGGCGGTGATGCGGGTCTTGAAGTGGCCGATGGCGCAGAGCAGGCGCTCGGCGTCGGCGGCCGGCAGGTGGTTCGCGTGGGTCGGGTCGAGGCCGGCGCGCCAGTCGACCGTGCCGACCAGGGACCGGAGGTCCTTGTGGGCCTGGGCCGGATCGTCGGCCAGCAGCGACTGGCGCACGTCCTGGAGCCGGGCGCGGAGCCTGAACTTCGTGTTGCCGCTGGTGGCGTAGTCCTGCACCTCGCTGCGCGCGGCGAGGATCGAGGTCGAGCGGGGGTGGCAGGGCGGGAGCGCGTCCGCGACGGCGATCCGTCCGAGCTGGCCTCCGCCGGCGCGCACCGCAATCTCCTCCTCGAAGGTGCTGGTCGCGGTGTCGATGAAGCCGAGCGACCTGCGGCCGACCACGTAGAGCTCGCTGCCGTCGCTGGAGAGCGCCAGGTCCGACACGAAGTCGAGGCTCGACACGTCGATCGGGGTCTCGGCCACCGCCGGCGCACAGGAGGCACACACCGGCTGGATGCGGCCGTTGCTGGTGGCCAGGTAGAGGCGCTCCGCGGCCTCGTCCGCCGCCAGGGCGACGGCGTCGCCGGCCAGCTCGACCGTCTGCACGCTCGCGCCGCCTCCGGTGTCGATGCTCCGGATCAGCTCCACGCTCCTGCCCTGGGCGACGACCAGCCGATCGCCCAGCCGCCCGATGCTCGCCGGGTTGGATCCGATGGGCAGCGAGAACGGGCTGCTGCCGGTCGAGAGGTCGACGAAGACGATCGCGTGGTCGGTGAGCCCGGCGAGCTGGTCCGGGGTGCCGCCGCTCTGGGAAGCCGCTCCGGGCAGGAACACGAGCTCGCGCGCGTTGGGGATCGGAAGGTCGCGCAGCCAGGCGCCGGTGGCGGCGTCCACCTCGACCACGTCCCGGCTGTCGAGCGCCACGTAGGCCACGTCGAGGTCGTCGTGGAAGACGACGTCGGTCGCGCCGGCGAGCGCGGGCAGCGTCGTGGTCCGGGCGTCGAAGGTCCGAAGCCGGGTCAGGTGCCGGGTCTCGTGGTTCCCGATCCACACGCTGCGACCGTCGGGTGAGACGGCGACCGCACGGGGCTCGTCCACGACCGGGACGCCGCCGAGCACGACCCGCCGGGCGAGGTCGATCAACGCGACGTCGGAGCGATCGGGGCGGCTGAGGTAGGCGAGGGGCTCCGCCGCGGCCGAGCCGGAGAGGAGCAGGCTGGCGACGAGCGCGCCAGCGAAGAGGGAACGGGGAACGAAGCTGCGGGACATGGTCGGCCTCCTGGAAGCGTCGCTGGCCCGGTGTCCGGGTCCGCGCGCACGCGATCGGGTTTCCGGGAGGGTTGCGCGATCATCCGTAAAACGGTTCAACAAAGAAATAACTATGCGATAATCGCATCGAAACGCTCCGGTCTCCGGATCGCGGGAATGGGGGGACGCCGTGTTCGAGCTCCGCCACCTCCAGCAGTTCGTCGCCCTACACGAGCACGGCACGGTGCGCGCGGCCGCTCGTGCCCTGGGTCTCTCACAGCCGGCGCTGAGCCGGAGCCTCAAGGCCCTGGAGGAAGAGGTCGGAGCCCCGCTGTTCGAGCGCACCCGCCCGCGGGTCGTCCCGACGCCGGCGGGCCGCCTGGTGCTCGAACGCGCGGAGGACGTGCTCGGCGCCGCCCGCCGCGTCCAGGGCGACGTCGACCGCTACCTGGGACGCGAGACCGGTGAGCTGGTGGCCGGCATCGGCACCTACCCGGCCGAGTCGATCCTGCCGCCGGCGCTCGGCGCGTTCATGAAGCGCCACCCGGCGGTGCGCGTGCGCGTGCTGGTCGAGGTCTGGACCGAGCTGCTGCCGCGGCTGGCGAACGGGCGCATCGAGCTGGCGGTCACCAGCACCGACGAGATCGAAGGCGGCAGGCGGCCCTTCGACGTCCATCCGCTGAAGAAGCGGAAGGGGGTCGTCTTCGCCCGCGCCGGCCACCCGCTCGCGCGCAAGCGGCGCACCACGCTGGCGGACCTGCGCCCCTACCCGATGGCGTCGCCGCGGCTGCCGGCCCAGGTGCGCAAGCTGCTGGGCCGCCCGAGCGATCCGGAGATCGAGTGCAATTCGATCTCCGCCATCAAGGCCGTGGTGGCGGCGAGCGACGCCATCGGTATCGTGAGCCCCGCGTCGCTGGCCGACGATCCCGACGCCTGGACGATCCTCCCGCCCGGCCGCGACCGGCTCGCCGGCAGCTTCGGCATCGTCACCCGCCGCGGCCGCACCCTCTCCCCCGCCGCCGAGAGCTTCATCGAGGCGGTGATGGAGGCGGACGCCGCAGTGTGAGCGATCGGCGAGGCGCTGCCGGCGCGCCTACAGCGAGAGCGGCAGCTCCAGGTGGGTCGCGTAGACGAAGTCCCGGTGCTCCAGCAGGATCGGGTCGAGGGCCTTCGCCGTCGCTTCGTCGCGGAGCTCGAAGGCTGCGCGCAGCGGCTCGATCATCGCGCACTGCTCCGGCGGGAGCGGCTTCACGATGCCCATGAAGGCGGCGCTGTAGACGTCGAGGGCGGTGAGGGCGTCGCCCAGGTAGTAGCGGCTGCCCGCCTCGCGCTGGGCCCGCAGCCGGCCGGCGAACAGCCGCAGCAGGTCGGCCACGCGCGCGGCATGGCCCGGCGCGTCCTCCGCGCGGTAGCCGTACTTGGCGGCCAGGTACTTCGCTACCGGCGGCGGGAAGCCGGTGCCGCCGTCCAGTCCCTGGTGGATGCCCTCCAGGCGTCGCATCCAGCCGAGACCCTGCTCGGCGCACAGCTCGTGGCAGAGCCCGAACATCTCGGCGCGCAGGGCCGGGTCGCCGGGAACCAGCGGCGTCTCGGGCGCGAGCCGCTCGGCCAGCAGCAGGATCTCGCTCCAGCCCGAGCGCGGCGCCTCGTCCTCGAAGAAGGCAACGGGGGCGCTGCACTCCCCGGCCCACTCCGCCATCGCCTCGCTCCCCTGGTCGAGGCGCACCGCCTTCCACGGAATGCCCTTCACGTGCAGGATCCCCTTCGCCGCCTCGCCCCACGGACTCGGCACGCCGGAGACCACGATCATGCGCAGGCCGGGGGCGTTGCGGGCTTCCTCGAACTCGACGTACTCGACGGGCATGGGGCGTTCCTCGCCTGCGACGGTAACGCAGGCGAGCGGACGGCGGCGGGCGGCTGCCCGGTCCGCTCACGGACCGAGCAGACCGAGCAGCAGGGTCGCAGCCTCCTGTTCTCCCAGGCCGGAGGCCTGGACCACGGTGTCGAGGCCGGCGGGCAGGTTGCCCGTGCCTTCGAGCACCGACACCAGCGTGTCCTGATCGACCTGCCAGGTCTGGTTCAGGGTGCTCTCGACGATGTCGAGCACGTCGCCCGTGCTTCCCACGGCGACGCCCAGGGTCTGGCCGGGAACGCTCAGCACCTGCTCGACGAAGCGGGAGCGGAGCAGCAGCTCGAGGTCGCTGGTTGCGGCGTCGAGCAGCGGGTCGACCAGGGGCACGCCGTCCACCGGGTCGGCCAGGGAGGCCGGCCCCGTCTCGAGGGCGAGGGCGGCGTGCAGCTCGGCGCGCAGACCGTCCAGGCGCTCCGCGAGCGCGGGATCGCGCTTCAGCGCCAGGGCCAGGGCCCGTTCCCGCGCGGCGCGCCGCACCGCCGGATCGTGCTCGCCGGCCGCGGCGCTGCGGGCGCCGCGCCAGGGCGGCGGCGCGTCGGACCAGGCGTCCCACGGGTCCGCGTGGTCGAGCACGAGGACACGGGCCGGCGCTTCGGCTCCGCCGACGGCGCCGAAGCCCTCGCGCACCATCACCTCGCGTGCGGTGTCGACGACACCGCGCACACTCACCGCACCGCGGTAGACCCAGACCTGTGCGAGCGACTCGAGACCGACACCGAAGCGGGTCCCCTTCACGCTCACCACCACCTCCGGCGTGTGCACCTCGAAGGAGCCGTCCTCCCGGTGCTCGACGTCGAACAGGCCCGAGCCGTCCTCCAGCTCCACCCGGGTTCCGTCGCCCAGGTCCGACTGCGGCAGGCGCAGCACCGAGTCGCCGTAGAGGCGGATGGTCGTGCCCTGCCAGACCACCTCGGCCCGGCCGTCCCGGCCGGTGCGCAGCCGGTCGCCGGCGGCGAGGACGTCGCCGCGTCCGGCCGGCCGCCAGACCGGCGGGTCGCCGTCGCTGCGCTCGACCTGGCCCTTGGCGCTGCGCAGCACTCCGTCCTGCGCGGCGCCCGGCAGGGGCAGCAGCAGGGCCAGCGCGACGAGCGCCACCCCGCAGGTCCATCGAAGACGTTTCGTCTGGTGGATCGGGTTCATGGCTCTTCCTTTCGTTCCAGTCGTCGGGGGGTCAGAAGCTCCGGACGCGGATCGTCGCGCCCAGCACGTGCCGCGAGTAGCTGAACACGTGGGTGTTCGAGGAGCGGTCCTGGAAGCGCCAGCGCAGCTCGAGGTCGAGGTGCTCGTGGAGCGCGCGGGTCAGTCCCACACCCGTGTCGAGCACCACGTCGCGCCGGCGCCGAGCGTGGGCGGTGCCGGTGGCGTCGAGCTGGGCCAGGAAGTCCACCAGGTTGTCGTGGTCGTAGGACTCGCCGGCGAGCCCGACGTGGAGGTCGCTGGTGACGCCCCACAGCAGCGGAAGCCGCGCGTCCACCCGACCGCCGTAGCGGTGGCCGTCGTAGTCGCCCTCGAAGCCCAGCGCATCGCGCTCCGCGTCGGTCTCGACCCGCTCGTAGTCGAAGCTCCAGGATCCGCGCGCGCCCTCCCGGACCGGGATCGGGAAGTAGTGGGAGAGGGCGCCTCCGAAGACGATCGCGTCGCGTTCCAGCGACGGGAACAACGGGTCGTCGTCGTAGAAGTCGCCCCCCACCCGACCCGCCAGCTGGACGACGCCGAGCCGCCGCGCGGCGAACAGCAGGTCGGGGCGCAGCTGGATGCGGTCCAGGTAGGGATCGTCTCCCAGGGTGACGTGGGATCCCAGCGCACCCAGGCGCAGGGCCAGCCGGTCGCGCTTCCAGCGACCCGTGAGCATCGCGAGGGTCGTGCCTTCGTCGAGCCGGTCGAGGTCCAGGTAGTCGCGTTCGTGGTGGCGCGCGCTGAAGCCCACGCCGAACGACTCGCCCTCGAGCACGTCGACGTCGATGCCCGCGCCGTAGACCGCGGCGGTGTCGTCGCGATCCGACGGCATTCCGGGCATCGAGCCGCTGTCCAGCGTGACGTTGCTGTCGTAGCCCATGCCGCCGTAGGCCTCGAGGCGCAGCGGCGGCCGCGTCTCGCGCTTCCCGCTCGCCAGCACCAGGCGGGCGGCGTCGGCGACGTCGCCCACCGTGTCGGCGTCGGCCACCTCGTCGAGCAGACGCGCGCCGCGTGCGGGCTCTCCCTGCTCGAAGTGCACGACGCCGCGCAGCAGCAGGCTCTCGGCCCGCAGCGCCGGATCCAGCTGCTCCGCCCGTGCGAACTCCTGCTCCGCCTCGTCGAGGTTTCCGAGCCCCTCGAGCGCCAGACCCCGGAAGATGCGCAGCTCTCCCGAGTCTCCGCCGCGGGCGAGGGCGAGGTCGAGAGCGGGGAGGGCCTCGGCGTGGCGTCCGTGCGCCACCAGCAGGGCGCCCAGGCGCAGCGGACCCGAGGCGTCGTCGGGCCAGCGTTCGACCAGGGTCTCCAGTGCGGCGACGGCCTCGACGACGCGACCCTCGCGCTCGAGCTGGTGCGCCAGGGCGAAGATCAGGTCGCGGTCGTCCGGGTGCCGCAGCGTCGCTTCGCGCAGCCGCTCGGCCGGCGCGTCGCCGAGCGCCGGCCACGCCACGAGGCACGAGAGCAGGAATGCGAGCGCGAGAGCGAGCCTCACGACGGGCCCCCCGAGGCGCCGTCGATGCGCGCGAGCAGGTCCTCGCCCTCGTCGTCGAGCAGCTCGAGGAACAGATCGACCAGCCTTCCCTCGAAGTGGGTGCCGCGGTCCTTGCGCAGGATCTCGCGCACGCGCTCCTGGGGCAGGGCCGGCTTGTAGGGTCGCGCCGTGGAGAGCGCGTCCCAGACGTCGACGACCGCCACGATGCGCGCGCCGAGGGGCGTCTCCTCGCCGGCCAGCCGGTCCGGGTAGCCGGTTCCGTCCCAGCGTTCGTGGTGGTGCCGCACGCAGGCCAGCGTGGTGGGCAGCAGGCCGTGGATGCCGGCGATGATGCCGTGGCCGATGGCCGCATGGCTGCGCATCTCGTCGCGCTCGGTCGGTGAGAAGCGCCCGGGCTTCAGCAGGATCTCGTCGCGGATGCCCACCTTGCCGACGTCGTGGAGCAGCGCGCCCAGGCGGATCGCCTCGATCTCCCCGTCGTCGAGACCCAGCCGTTCCGCCATCAGCGACGAGAACGCGGCCAGGCGCCGGCAGTGCCGCACCGTGTAGCCGTCGCGCGCCTCGACGGCGCTGGCGATCGCCTCGATCGACGAGTCGAAGGTGACCCGCAGGTCCTCGAGCAGCGAGAGGTTGTGGGCCGAGAGGCTGATCTGCGTGCCGACCGTCGCGATCGTACGCAGCGCGGTGTCGTCCAGGGGCTCGGCGCGGTCGCGTTCCACCACGAGCACGCCGATCGCCACGTCGCCCGCGTGGAGCGGCGCGTAGACCGCCACCCCGGAGCCGGCCGCACCGGGCCGCTCCCCCTCGTACACGCGCACCTGACGCGAATCGAGCACCTGGCGCGCGGCGTCCGCGTCGCCGATCGTGCCCGTGCCGCGGCGCTGCCAGTCCAGACGACGACCGTCGATGCGACGGTCCGGCGATGCGCGCAGCAGCGCGACCCCGCTGGCGTCGACCACGTCGCCGAGCAGGGCCAGCGCCACGCCGAGTCCCGCGTCCCCGGACGACGGTCCGGCGGTGACCTCGCCGACCTGCGCCATCGCGGCGATCGAGCGCTCGCGGCTCTGGATGCGCGCACCGAATCGGCGGCGGACCCGCTCGAGTCCCACCAGGTGCTGGAGCGCCACGGCTCCCACCGGCGCCACCGGGTCGAGCAGTACGCCGCGCGCGACCAGGAGCCACGCGCTGACGCCCCCGATCGCCAGGGCGACGACGACCGGCACCGCCGAGCGCTGCAGCGTGCTGCGTCGGGCCGCCCCTCCGATCCACAGCGCGAGCAGCAGCGCCGCGCCGACCGAGGCGATGCGCAGGGACGTCGGCGCATGGCGCAGCACCGCCTCGCCGGCGCGCATGGCGGCCACCGTCCGGTAGCTGACGGCCTGGATCCAGACGCCCGGCTGGACGGGGTCGACGGGCGTGGCCCAGAGGTCCTGGAACTCGGCGGCGGTCGCCCCGACCAGCGCCACGCGTCCCGCCACGTCGCGTGGATCGAAGCGTCCCTCGATCACGTCGATGATCGACAGCACCGGAATGCGCGGCGCGGCGCGGCGGTAGTCGACCGGAAAGGTCCCGGCGGCGGGACCCGTGGCGGAGCCGGTGGCCACGTCGAGGGCCGCGTGGGCGATCGCGGCGTGGGGGCGACCGGCGATCTCCACCGCGTGGGGGCTGCGGCGCAGCACGCCGTCCGGATCGACCTGCATGTGCACGCTGCCCACGGCCGCGGCGGCCTCCACCAAAGCGGGGAAGGGCACGTTGTTGATCTCGAGCACGGCGCCCTGGGGCAGCGTCTGCCGCTGCCGGAAGGCGGCGAGCACCACGTTGCGCGCCTTCGCCACGGCGCGCGCGAACTCCAGGTCGGCCTCGCTTCCGCGAGCGGTCGAGAAGTCCACGTCGAAGGCGATGGCCTTGGCGCCGGCCTCGTGGAGGCGGCGCGTGGCCCGGGCGTGCCAGCTGCGGGGCCACGGCCATTCCGGCGCCGCCCGCAGGCTCTGGGGATCGATCGCCACCAGCACGACGTCGGGCTGACCGCTCGCCAGCGGCGGCGGGGCATGCACCGCCAGGCGCAGCAGGGCGTCGGCCGCGAGCCGCATCACGGGCTGGGCGAGCCCCGTGCCGATGACGAGGGCGGCCAGCCCCGTCAGGGCGAGGGTCACGATCAGGTCGTAGCGCCGTTTTCCGTCGTCCAGGACCGGTTCTCCGCGCATCCCCCCATCTCTGGATCGGGTCGCCGGGCCCGTTCCTTGAGGCAATTCGCCCCGGACGGGCTTGCGAAACGGTCGTTGCTAAAGTATGAACTGAAGTTCATGTCAGAAATGTCGATCGCTCCCGAGACCGGGTCTCCGGCCAACGGGCACACCACCCGTCGGCTCGAAACGCGGCGCAAGCTGCTGGAGGCCGGCACCGAGCTGTTCGCCGAGGGCGGGGTGCGGGACGTCACCAGCACCGCCATCGCCCGCCGGGCCGGGGTGGCCACCGGGACCTTCTACCTGCACTTCCCGGACAAGCACGCGCTGTTCGAGGAGCTGGTCGACGCGGCGCTGGAGGAGATGCGCCCGCAGTCGGACCCGGGGCGCGGCGATCTGCCGGGCGACGCGTCGATGCGCCGGAACCTCGAGCGCATGCTCGAGGTGGCAGAGCGCCGCCGCAACCTGATCCGCGCGGTGTTCGACCGGGGCGAGGGCTCGGGTCTGGCCGAGCGGATCCAGGACCGGATCGCCAGGCAGGTCGAGGAGCGCTACGCGCGCGTGTTCCCCGGGCGCGGCATCCCGCTCCACCCGGGTGCGGCGGCCCAGGCGCGCGCAGCCGTCCTGGTTCGCGTCATCGCGTGGTGGGCGGAGGATCCCGCGCGCGCCACGCGTGAAGAGATCATCGACGTCCTGATGGAGCTCGCCCCCGGGCGGGCCCGGGAGGAGGCCCCTTGAGCGACACCGCGACCACACAGACCCGACCGAGCAGCGCCGTGTTCCGCACCCCCGAGCAGGAGCAGGCGGAGAACGGCCGCGGCGTCGCCCCCGCCTACGAGCTTCCGCTCGCGGACGTCAACCCGTTCAACGCGCACCTGTTCCGCGAGCACCGCTGGCACGACCACTTCGAGCGCCTGCGCCGCGAGGATCCGGTCCACCTGAACGAGATCGAGACGGCGGGTCGCTACTGGTCCGTGGTGAAGTACGACGACATCAAGACGGTCAGCACCGACTGGCAGACCTTCTCGTCGGCCGAGGGGATCACCCTGGGCTTCCGAATCGGTTCCGACGCGTCCCCCATGATGCAGCTGGGCTCGCGTCCCCCGTTCATCTCCCAGGATCCGCCCACCCAGACCGAGCAGCGCAAGACCGTGCGTCCCTCGGTCGCCCCGCGGAACCTGGCGAAGCTCGAGCCGCTGATCCGCGAGCGGACCTGCCAGGTGCTCGACGAGCTGCCCGACGGCGAGACCTTCGACTGGGTGGACCGGGTGTCGATCGAGCTGACCACGCTGATGCTGGCGACCCTCTTCGACTTCCCGCTGGCCGACCGCCGCAAGCTGACGCGCTGGTCGGACATCGTGTTCGCGATCCCCGAGCCCGGCGGCGTCGTCGAGTCGGGCCAGCAGAAGCGCGACGAGCTGCTCGAGTGCCTGGCCTACTTCTCCCGGCTGTGGGACGAGCGCCGGCGGGAGCCGGGGGACGATCTCATCTCGATGCTCGCCCACGGCGAGGCCACCCGGCACATGACCCCCGCCGAGCACCTGGGCAACGTGCTGCTGCTCATCGTGGGCGGCAACGACACGACCCGCAACACCATGTCGGGCAGCGTCTACTCGATGGCCCACCGCTTCCCGGACCAGCTCGACAAGCTGGTCGCGAACCCGGGCCTCATGCGCAACATGGTGTCCGAGGTGATCCGCTGGCAGACGCCGCTCTCCTACATGCGCCGGACCGCCACCCGCGACTGCGAGCTGCGCGGTCGCGAGATCCGCAAGCACGACCAGCTGCTCATGTGGTACGTGTCCGCCAACCGGGACGAGGACGTCTTCGAGAAGGGAGACGTCCTCGACATCGAGCGCCCCAACGCGTCGCGGCACCTGTCCTTCGGCTACGGCATCCACTTCTGCATGGGCAGCCGCCTGGCCGAGATGCAGCTGCGCGTGCTGTGGGAGGAGATCCTGCGCCGCTCCCTGCGCATCGAGGTGCAGGAGGAGCCGAGCCGCACCTTCTCGTCCTTCGTGAACGGCTACACGCGCCTGCCGGTGGTGGTGCGGCGCAGCTGATTCAGGAAGCCTTCGCGTCGTCCGCGCGCTGCGGGGGGTCGAAGGTGAAGCCCGCGTAGTCCTTCGACGCCACGTCGGCGATGCGCATGTAGTAGATGCTGCCGCCCAGGTAGGCCGAGAAGTAGCGGGGCTTGCCCTCGATGTTGGCGCCTGTCCACCAGGAGTCGGTGCGCGGGAAGAGGGTGGCGTTCGCGATGCCCGCGACCTCGTCGGCCCAGGCCGCTTCGCTCTCGCCCGTCGGCTCGACGGCTCCCAGGCCGTTCTTCCGGAGGTACCGGATCAGGTCGCCGATCCAGTCGATCTGCCGCTCGGCGCCGAGCGGCATGTTGTAGAAGACGCCGGGCGAGCCGGGACCGTGGATCATGAACAGGTTCGGGAAGCCCCCGATCGTCATGCCCAGGTAGTTGTGGAAGCGGTCCTGCCAGCGCTCCGTGAGCGGCGTGCCGCCGCGGCCCTTCGGGTCGAGGCGCAGCATCGATCCGCTGATGGCGTCGAAGCCGGTGGCCAGCACCAGCATGTCGATGGGGTGCTCGCCCGAACGGGTGATCACGCTGGTCGGCGTGAAGCGCTCGATGGGATCCTCGCGCAGGTCGACCAGCGTCACGTTGTCGCGGTTGTAGGCCTCGAAGTAGCCGTTCTCCAAAATGGGCCGCTTCGTCATCACGAAGTGGTCGGGCATCAGCTTGTCGGCGGTCTCCGGGTCGCGCACGATCTCGCGGATCTTGCCGCGCACGAAGTCGGCCAGCGTGGCGTTGGACTCCTCGTTCGTCGCGATGTCGTTGTAGAGCTTCAGGAAGAAGCCGAAGCCGCCCTTCTGCCACAGGCTCTCGTAGAGCGCCTGGCGCTCCTCGGGAGTGTCGTCGAGGGCGGAGCGATCCGGGTTCGGAGGGAAGGGGAAGCCCCCGCCGTTCGCGTGCATCTTCGCGCGCACGGCGTCGAAGTTGGCCCGCGCCTCCGCCATCTCCTCCGCCGTGAGCGGGCGGTTGCCGGCCGGGAAGGCGAACTGGGGCGTGCGCTGGAGCACGGTCACGTGCGCCGCCTCCTTGGCGATCTCCGGGATCGCCTGGATCCCCGAGGAGCCCGTTCCGATGACGGCCACGCGCTTGCCCTCGAAGGAGACCGGCTCGTGGGGCCAGCGGCCGGTGTGGTGGCACTCGCCGGCGAAGTCGTGGATGCCGGGGATCTCGGGCATGTTGGCGGTGGACAGCGCGCCCACCGCGCAGATCAGGAACGGGGCCGAGGCGCGCGCGCCGACGTCGGTCTCCACCGTCCAGCGCTGGGTGGCCTCGTCGTAGCGCGCGTCGTTGACCCAGGTGTCGAACTGGATGTCGCGGCGCAGGTCGAAGCGGTCGGCCACGTGCTCCAGGTAGTCGAGCACCGCCGACTGCTCGGACTGGGTCTCCTCCCAGTCCCACTCCTGCATCAGCTCTTCGGAGAACGTGTAGCAGTAGAAGGGGCTGCCCGGACCGTCGACCCGCGCTCCCGGGTAGCGGTTGTACCACCAGGTACCGCCGACGTCGCTGGCGCCGTCGTACACGCGCACCGACAGGCCCATCTCGCGGAAGTGGTGCAGGGCGTACATGCCGCTCACGCCCGCCCCGATGACGATCACGTCGTAGTGCTCGATCGGTCCGCTCGTCATGCCCGTCCCGTGGTGGTGCCCCCAGTATCTGAGCACACCCGAGCGGCGCCGTCGACGCGGTCAGGATGCCCCGATGCGCCGGGCGAACGCGTCCCGCCACTCGGTCATGGGCTGGAACTCGGGCTCGGTCTCGACGAGCTTGCGGGTGGCCTCGAGGATGTCCGCGTCGCTCTGGTCGAGATCGAAGCCCTGGGCGAAGGGCTGGGCCACGTGGAAGGGCGTGTCCACGAAGCACTCGAGCCCGTTGCCCTCGCAGTCCTGGAAGTAGAGCGACCAGGCGTTGCCGTGGCAGATCGGCAGGATGCCCTCGACGCCGGCCGCCTCGAGCCTGCCGCGCAGGACGCGCAGGTCGTCGAGCGTGCCGGTGCGGAACGCGAGGTGGTCGACCATCACGAAGGCCGCGTCCGGCGGCTCGAGGCCGCCCACCATGGCGATCTGGTGGTGGGCGCCCGGGTCCTGGCTCAGGAACGCGATCTCGGATCCGCCGGGAACCGGTCCGCGGTTCGTGACGTGGAAGCCCAGCACGTCGCAGTAGAACGCCGACAGGCGATCCAGGTCGCGCGCAGCCAGGGTGGTGTGTCCCAGCGTGAGCCGGGGGGTCGGCTGCTTCTCGGCCATGGGGGCTCCCTCGTCGGTTGTTCGATCGACCAGCGCAGGGTGCCGGATCCCGATTGGCTTGTCAATCGAATAAATCAGAGGGCGAAGTGCTGGCCGTCCGACGCCACCACGATGGGACCCGGGTAGTGGCGGCTCATGCCCGCCACGAACAGCCGCCCGAAGAGCGGGGTCGGGGCGGCCGGGATCAGGTGGGAGAGGACCAGCCGGCCGGCGCCGGCTGCCGCGGCCACCTTCGCGACCCCGATCGTGTCGGCGTGGTAGCCGATGACGCCCTCGGCACGGCGGGCGTCCACCTCGTTGCCCAGGTCCCGCAGCGCCGCGATCGCGCTGCCCATGAGCCGGGTGTTCACGGCCTCGTGGACCAGCAGGTCGCAGCCCTGCGCCGCCTCGGCCACCCGCGGCGACGCCACCGTGTCGCCGCTGAAGACGACGCTCCGGCCGTTGTACTCCACCCGGTACCCCAGGGCCGGCTTCACGTGGCCGTGGTCGACGTGGAAGGCGCGCACCACGACCCCGCCGCGGTCGAAGACGATCGCCGAGGGCCGGCCCTGCGGAATCGAGACGGGCACCGGCCGGCCGAGCGCCACGGCCGGGTCGTTGCTCTCCACGTGGCCGGCCGAGCGGTAGCGGATGTCGTCGCGGTAGGCCTGCTCGAGGCCCTGCATCACGCGCGCGACGCCCCGCGGACCGTGTACCTGCACCTCGTGGCGGCGATCCGCGTTCCAGGACTGGTTCAGCACCTGGCCGAGTCCGGCGAAGTGGTCCGAGTGCCAGTGGGTGATGAACACGCCGGTGATGCGCCCGACGGGCTGGCCGATCTCCCCCATCGTGCGGCTCGCCCCTTCGCCCGCGTCGACGATCAGGAACTCGTCGCCCGCGACGACCGCATTCGCCACGGGCATGCGACCGCCGCCGAGCTGGGGCGAGCCGGTGCCGAGGGTGAAGACGTGGAGCCGTCCGTCCTCGAAGAGCCCGGTGTGCTGCGGCGCGAGCGCGCGTCGCGCGGCGAGACGCGAGAGTCCGTCGATGCCCCCGACGCTCCAGATGGCCGCGGCAGCCCCTGCGAGCGCGATTCCCGCGGCGGCGAGCCCGAAGGTGACGAAGCGTCGGCGCATTCCCGGCGGCCCTCTACGGCACCAGCAGTCGTGCCACGAAGTCGGCGTGGGTCTCGACGGCCTGCGCGGTCGTCGGGTCCAGGCCGGTCAGCTGCCGGCACTCGGGCGCCACGGCGAACATCAGCGAGGCCGCGCCGGCCAGCGCGTAGAACGCGTGGGGCAGCAGGGCCTCGTCGATGCCCGCGGCCTCGAGCAGGCCCCGCGAGATCGCCCGGAAGCGCGGCAGATCGGAAGAGCACACG
>JBNLVK010000051.1:0-14721 GCA_050618055.1 Myxococcota bacterium | reverse complement strand
CCACATGACGAAGGCGTGGAGCTGGGCCTGGGTCGCCACGTAGATCCACCAGGGAAGGCGCGGCCGGAAGTCCTGCACGGCGGCCAGCACGTGGCGCCCGTCCGGGGCGATGCGGAACTCGAGGCGCGGCCGCTGGCGTTCGTCCGGCTCGCGCAGGTCGGCCAGCGCGCCGCCGGTGACCCGCAGCACCGCCCGGCTCTCGGAGCTGCGTTCGCGATCGAACGCGAGGCGCATGCCGGTGCGCCGCGAGCCCACCAGGCCCAGCCGGCAGACGTCGCCGTCGCGCTCCGCCCGCAGGAAGGGCCGCAGGAAGCGGGGCAGCCAGGAGAGGTACTCGTCGGCGACCCACTCCGCGTCGACTCCCGCCGGCCGCGGCAGCCGCTGGATCGAGCGCACCGTCGGCTCGCGCACGCGTCCCTCGGAGGCCAGCGCCCGGCGCAGCGCCGACGGAAAGGGCTCGCCGGGAAGCTGCATGCGCTCCTGGAGCCAGCGGTCGTCGGCCACCATCGGGTGGCGCAGGCTCTGGATGAGCGGCGCCACCAGCGCCTTGGGGCTGCCCGTCACCAGCGACACCCAGAGCCGCGAGAGCCCGGGCGAGAAGACGGGCACCGGCAGCATCAGGCGCCGCTTGTTCAGCGCGCGCGCCGTCTCGCGCATCATCTCCCGGTAGGTGAAGACGTCCGGACCGCCCACCTCGCACACGCGGCCGGTGGTCTCCTCGTCGTCGACGCAGCGCTGGAGGATGCGGACCACGTCGTCGAGGGCGATCGGCTGGGACGGGTTCGACGTCCAGCTGGGACAGATCATCACCGGCAGGCGCCCCACCAGGCGGGTCAGGATGTGCAGCGACGAGCCGCCGGCGCCCACGATCAGTCCGGCGCGCACCGCGGTGACCGGGGTGCCGTGGCCGCCGAGCGCCTCCTCCACCTCGAGGCGGCTCGCCAGGTGGGTCGAGAGCGCCTCGCCGCTGGGAACCAGCCCGCCCAGGTACACGATGCGGCGTACGCCCTGGGCCGCAGCCGCCCGCGCGAAGTTGTCGGCGAGCAGCAGGTCGACGTCCTCGAAGCGCGCCTGGGTGAGGCGGGCCGAGGGCTGCATGGAATGGACCAGGTAGACGGCGACGTCGACGCCTTCGAGGGCCTGCTCCGTCTCGCGCAGCGAGAACAGGTCGCAGCGGCGCCAGTGCAGGCCGGGACCGTCCCCGGGCTCGCTGGAGGGGCGGACGCGCCGGCCGAGCGCCACCACCGCGTGCTCCTCCGCCAGACGCGGCAGCAGCCGCTTCCCGACGAAGCCGGTGGCTCCCGCGACGGCGACCTTCGTGCCCATGGCCAGGGACGCTAGCCGCCCGGCGCCATCCGCCCAGCTCGGCGCGCCATGCAACGGGCTTCAGCCGTCCATCTCGACCATCACCTTGCCCGCCACCGCCGGATCGCGGGCCACGGCCAGCGCCGCGTCGAAGCGCTCGAGCGGGAAGCGGTGGGTGATCATCGGTGCCAGGTCGTCCCGGGCGAGCAGCGCCAGGCTGCGGCCGAAGTCCTCCGGGTACTCCATGGCGCCGCTGATCTGGAGCTCGCGCATCAGCACCAGCAGGAAGCTCACCTCGACGGGCGCGCGGTGGAGCGCCACCACCGAGAGCCGGGCGCCGCGCCGCGCGTGGCCGATCACCTGCTGTATCACCGGCGCCGCCCCCGACGCCTCGACGTAGACGTCGCTGGCCGCCACGGGCGTTCCCATGAAGTCGACCTCGCCGTGGGCCTCGCGCAGGCCGGCCCAGACGTCGTCCTTCCCGGCGTCCAGGGTGGTGCGGGCTCCCAGCGCGCGCGCCAGCGAGAGCCGGTGCGGCGAGAGGTCGACGGCGACCACGTCCGCGACGCCCTGGTCGCGCAGCGACGCCACGGCGGCCAGCCCCACCGGTCCGGCGCCGAACACCACCGCCTTCTCGCCGGGGGCCACGCGCAGCTTGTCGACGGCGTTCATGCCAACCCCCAGCGGCTCGGCCAGCGCCCCGACCTCGAAGGGCATGGCGTCGGGCAGCCGGTGGAGCCGGTCCGGCCCGCCCTCGCCTTCGACGTCGCGCACCAGCAGCAGCGGTGCGAAGCCGCCCTCGGGCGCGCCGTTGCCGATCACCGGTCCGCCCCGGGGCGGGCTCGGGTTCAGCGCCACGCGATCGCCCGGCGCGAACCCGCGCACCTCGTCGCCCACCGCCTCCACCACGCCCGCCAGCTCGTGGCCGATCGGCATGGGCTCGCCGGTCGGACCCATCAGGCCGCCGGCGCGCACGTAGCCCAGGTCGCTGCCGCAGATGCCGCAGGCGGCCACCCGCAGCAGCGCGTCGCGCGCGCCCGGCACCGGCTCCGGCACCTCGTCGAGGCGGACGTCGTCCGGACCGTGGATGCGTACCTGGAGCACTGCGCGCGCCTCGCCGTGAGAAGATGGGTCGTCGGATCCGCGTAGAGTAACGTGGGAGCGGGGCAGGGGAGCGGGAATGGCAGGGGAGATCATCCGGATCACGGACCTGGCGGATCCGGAGCTGACCGACCTCCAGAAGGTGGCGCTGGCCTACGGCGAGTCGAAGCCGGTGGAGCTCTCCGTGGCGTCGGTGCTGGCCGCCGCGTCGGAGCAGACCGGCCTCAGCGACTTCGGCCCCGACGACTTCGAGGAGCGGCTCGGCCTCTGGCTCTCGGAGATGGACGCGGACCCGGAGCGCACGGCCCTGGGCCGGCTCAACCACTGGAGCGACTGCGTGCGCTACGCGTCGAACCGGCTGCGCATCCGCGACCTGCTGCGACGCCACCCGGAGATCCGCGACGTGGAGATCCGTGCGCCGATCGTGGTGGTGGGGCTGCCGCGCTCGGGCACCACCCACCTGGTGAACCTGATCGCCGCCGACCGCCGCCTGCGCTCGATGCCGCTGTGGGAGGGTCAGGAGCCGGTGCCGGTGAGTGATCCGCCGCCGGACGACGTCACCCGGGACCCGCGCTACCAGCGCTGCGCGAAGGCCTGGGAGCAGATGCAGATGGCCACGCCGCTGGTGGCCGCGATGCACCCGATGGAGCCCGACCACATCCACGCGGCGCTGTAGCTCCAGCTCCCCGACTTCGCCAGCTACAACCAGGAGTGGGTGGCCCGCTGCCCGCGCTGGCGCGACCACTACCTGGCCCACGACCAGCGCCCCCACTACGCGTACCTGAAGACGGTGCTCCAGATCCTCCAGTGGGTGCGGCCGCGGGAGCGCTGGGTGCTGAAGTCGCCCCAGCACCTGGAGCAGCTGGGACCGCTGGTCGAGACCTTTCCGGACGCCACCTTCGTGGTGACCCATCGCGACCCGGTGTCGGTGGTGCAGTCGGCGGCGACCATGCTCTGCTACGCGGCGCGCATGTCCTACACGCGGACGCGTCCCGACTGGTACCTGGACTACTGGACCGACCGCATCCGCCGGCTGCTGGACGCGTCGCTGCGCGATCGCCCGCTGCTGCCCGAGGAGCGCACCGTCGACGTGTTGTTCCACGAGTTCATGGGGGCCGACCTTGCGACGGTCGAGCGCATCTACGACGTGGCCGGCCTGCCGATGACGCCCCAGGCGCGCGGCGAGATCCAGCGCCACCTGGGCGGGCACGGGCGCGGCCGCCACGGGCGCGTCGTCTACGACCTGCGCGCCGACTTCGGCGCCGAGCCGAAGGAGGTGCGCGACGCCTTCGGCGCCTACCTGGACCGCTTCCCGGTCGAGCTGGAGGTGCAGTGAACGCCGGGGATCTCGCCGCGGAGCTGGGGCTGCCGCCCATCGACCAGGTGGGCTACGTGGTGCGCGACCTCGACCGGGCCCTCGCCACGTTCGCGCCGATGTTCGGTCCGTTCACCACGATGGACACGGCGCTCGAGGGCACGAACCACCGGGGCCGACCGTCGGATGTCGCCCTGCGCATGGCGTTCGGTCGCTCGGGGCCGCTGGAGATCGAGCTGATCGAGTGGGTGTCGGGCGAGTGCCCGCACAAGGAGGCGCTCGACGCCGGCCGCGAGGGCGTCCACCACGTGCGCTTCCGCGTGGACGACCTGGCCGGGGTCCGCGCGCGGCTCGAGGCGAAGGGGTTCGCGGTCGTGTGGTCCCACGGCCTTCCGGGATCGGGCATCGAGTGGGCCTACCTGGAGGGGCCGGCGGAGCAGGGCGCGGCCATGATCGAGCTCTACCAGAACCCGCACGAGGGAGGGCACTGACCGGATGCAGGACCTGCGCTTCGACTTCGGCGGACGCCGCGTGCTGGTGACCGGCGGCACGTCGGGCATCGGCCACGGCGTGGCCGGCGCCTTCGCCGACGCCGGCGCCGAGGTGTGGGTTACCGGGCGGCTGGCGTCGGCGGCGGACTACGACCGCGACCTGTCCCGCTTCGTCTACCGGCAGGCCGAGATGACCGACCCGGCCTCGCTCGACGCGCTGGTGGCCGGCATCGACCGGCTCGACGTGCTGGTGAACAACGCCGGCACGAACCTGGCGGCCCGCGACGAGTGGAACCCGGACACCTTCGCGGAGGCGCTCCAGCTGCTGCTGGCCAGCAGCTTCCGCCTGGCGGTGGGGCTCAAGCCGCTGCTGGCGAAGAGCGGCATCGAGGGCGGCGGCAGCGTGGTGAACTGCGCCAGCATGTCCGCCTTCCGCGCCGTGCCGTTCGTGCCCGGCTACGGCGCCGCCAAGGCCGGCGTGGTGCAGGTGACCCTCAACCTGGGCGTGGCCTGGGCCCGCGAGAACGTGCGCGTGAACGCCGTGGCTCCGGGCCTCATCGAGACGGAGATGACGTCGGTGATGAAGGCCCCGGGCATGGAGGCGGTCGAGGCCGCCGAGCTGGCGCGGGTGCCGATGGGGCGCTGGGGCGTTCCCGACGACGTGGCACCGAGCTTCCTGTTCCTGGCCAGCCCGGGCGCCCGCTTCATCACCGGCCAGACGCTGTGCGTCGACGGCGGCTTCTCGGTGATGTAGCCGTGGGCCCGCGCGGAGAACCGCTCTACAAGTCCCGCCCGGTCGGACCCGCCCCGGCCCGCTTCGGTGGGTGCAGCCGCGTGGCCGACTTCATCTGCCTGTCCGAGGGCAACTCGAACAGCTACCTGGTCGAGACGCCGGACGGCAACGTGCTGATCAACACCGGCATGGGGTTCGAGGCGCCGGTCCACCACCGCAACTTCTGCGACCTGGCCGGCGACATCGACGGCACGCTGCGCTTCGTCGTCGTCACCCAGGGCCACGTCGACCACGTGGGCGGCGTCCGGTTCTTCCGCGACCGCAACCCGGGGCTCCGGCTCGTCGCCCACGCGAACAACCCGGAGCACCAGGCCTACGACGCGCGCCTGGCGCGCTTCCGCGCCGCCCGCTCGGCCTTCCGCTTCGCCGACGTCTTCCCGAAGGCATTCCGCGCGTACGCGGAGGCGGGCTACACCGAGCTGAACCCCCAGGACCGGCCCACGCCGGACGTCACCTTCGAGGACCGCCACGAGATCTTGCTGGGCGGGCTCGAGCTGGTGCTGATCGGCCAGAGGGGCGCCGAGACCAACGACTCGCTGATCGTCTGGCTGCCGCAGCACCGCGCGCTCTTCACCGGGAACCTGTTCGGCTGTCCCTTCGGCCACTTCCCCAACCTGGTGACGATCCGCGGCGACCGCTACCGCGACGCCCTGGTGTGCGCGGAGGCGGCCCAGACCGTGCTCGACCTGGAGCCGGAGACGATCCTCTACGGGCACCACGCGCCGATCGTCGGCGCCGAGCTCATCCGGCGCGAGGTGACGGCGATCCGGGACGCCACGCTCCACGTGCACGACGCCGTGGTGAAGGGCATGAACGACGGCAAGGACGTCGCGACGCTCCAGCGCGAGATCACGCTGCCCCCCGAGTGCGAGGTGGGCGAGGGCTACGGCACCGTAGCCTGGAGCGTGCGCGCCATCTGGGAGCACTACGCCGGCTGGTTCAAGCACGAGTCGACGACCGAGCTCTACAGCGTGCCCCAGCGCGCGGTCCACGCCGACCTGCTGGAGCTGGCCGGCGCCGAGGCGCTGGTCGAGCGCGCGGCGCGCAAGGCCGCCGAAGGCCGGCGCGAGGAGGCGCTCCACCTGCTCGACGTCGTGCTGTCGGCGGACGCGGCGAACGAGCCGGCCCGGGCGCTCTGCATCCGGGTCCACGAGTCGCTGGTGGAAGACGCCCGCCGCTTCCGCACCACCGGCAACTTCTGGCTCGAGGGCTGGCTCGAGCACCGCATCCGGCTGCTGAAGGGCGGGAAGGACGTCTCGCTGGCGGAGATCCTCGAGTAGGACCCTAGGTCAGCAGCGCCAGGATCTCGTCCTTCTGCTCGCGGGCGTCGTGGCGGCCCAGCTCGATCAGTGGCTCGGTGTAGGTGCCGTCGAAGTAGAGGTAGGAGAAGAGGTCGGCCTCGTCGCGGGGCACGCCGCGCAGCGCCGACCGCGCCAGCAGGCTGGCCAGCAGGCCGCGCGACCGCGCGCTCCTGCGCCCCTCGTGGTAGGCGTCGGCGGCGATCGCGCCGATGTCCTGGCTGGGACGCACCACCACGGTCTGCACCGGGCGGTACTCGACGCCCCGCTTGGCGACGATCGCCTCGGTGATGGCGTCGCGGCAGTCGGTGCCCGCGGTTTCAGCGGCGGCGCCCAGCAGCGTGTTGATCGTGTCGAGGCGGCGCAGCTCGTGCTCGAGCTGGTCGAGGATCAGCACGTTCAGCATCTTGCCGAACAGGAAGGCCGGCTGGGTGATGGCGTCCTCGGCCTCGACGCTCGGCGCCTGCTTCGAGGGCGCGCACTTGAGCCCCACCACCACCACCTTGTCGGCGCGCAGGCGCAGCGCCGGCGAGAGCGGCGTGTTCACCCGCAGGCCGCCGTCCAGGTAGTAGCTCTTGCCGATGCGCACGGCGGGGAACAGGAAGGGGATGGCCGCCGACGCGCGCACGTGGCGCGAGGTGATGGGGGTGGGGATCGCCTGGGCGGAGGGGTCGCCCTCCCAGGCGCTGGTGTCGGCGTCGCCGCCGTCGACGAAGACGGTCACCAGGCCGGTGTGGATGTCGGTGCACGCCACGCACAGCGTGCGCGGCCGCCCGGCGTCCAGGTTCCGGCGCAGGGACCCCCACGGAATGCGCTCCTCCACCAGGCGTTCCAGCGGGGTCACGTCGACCAGGCCGCCGATCAGGTCCGCTTCGTCGCCGTCGCGCCTGCCCCGCAGCAGCGCGCTGACGCCCAGGGCGCGCATCGGAATGCCGAACCAGTCGGTGGTGCGCAGGCGCAGCACGTCGTCGAGCACCATGCCCGACCAGGTCTCGAGCAGCGCGCGGGAGCGGACCGCCGGGTCGAGTCCGGCGCTGGCCGCCAGGAAGCCGGCGTGGATGGCGCCCACCGAGGTGCCGCTCACGATGTCGAACTCGAAGGTCGGCGGGAGCTTCGGGTAGACCTCCTCCATCAGGTAGGAGAGGACGCCCGCCTCGTAGGCGCCGCGGGCTCCGCCGCCGGAGAGCACCATGGCCGTTCGCATCGCCGCTTCCTCCCCGATCATTGTCGTCACGCGGCGACCGCTCGCAACCCGGCCCGGCGCGAGGCATGGTCTGGGAATGGGGTCGCCGTCGGCTGCGCGACAGCAGGGTCTGCTCCTCGTCGCGGTGGGCGGACGGGTCGCCAGCGGCAAGTCGCACCTGGCCCGGGCGCTGGCGGAGCGCCTGGGCGCCGAGCACGTCGAGGCGGACGCGCTCCGCGGCCGGCTCGCGGGGCGCTCGGACTCGCCGGAGGCGCGCCTCGCGTCCATGGCGCCGCTGGCCTCGACCGAGGTGTACGCCGAGCTGCGTCGCGCGACCGAGCGCGCGCTGGCGTCGCACGCGCGGGTGGTCGCGGACGCCTGCTTCCCGCACCGCACCCAGCGCGAGGCCCTCCGCGCGCTGGCGCGGCGCCTGGGCGCGACGTTCCTGTTCGTCGAGTGCCGCGTCGACGCGGACGTGCTGCGAAAACGGCTTGAGGAGCGGGACGCCGCCGCCGGTCGGCCGGGCTGGGCGGGCATCTCCGACCGGCTCGCCCGGGCTTGGGAGGACGTCGAGGCCGGCGAGCTTCCGGCGGCGCAACACCGGGTGGTGGATACCGGTGGACCGGTCGAAGCGGCGGTAGCGGCGGTGGTCGAGCGGCTCGTCGAGCTGGGCGCGTGGCCGGCGCCCGGCGAGGCGGAGCGCGCGCCGCTGCGCGCCGTCACCTTCGACTGCTGGAACACGCTGGTGTTCGAGCCGAGCTGGCAGATCGCCCACGCGCGGCGTGTGGACGCCCTCGCCGAAGCGGCGGCGGAAGCGGGGCGCCACGTCTCGACGGCCGAGGCCGGTCACGCCTTCGACGACGCCTGGGAGCGTCACATGCGCCTGTGGCGCGAGGGCGTGGCGTCGGGGGCGAAGGAGGTGGCGCGCTGGGCGCTGGCCGAGCTGGGCCTGCGCGATCCGCACCCGGCCCTCGAGGACCTGACGCGCCACTTCGAGGAGGCGTCCCATTCGGGAAAGGTGGAGGCGCTGCCCGGCGCGCGGGACACGCTCGAGGCGCTGGCCCGCGCGGGCGTACGCCGCGCGCTGGTGTGCGACACCGGACTCACGCCGGGACGCGTGGTGCGCCGCCACCTGGACCGGCTGGGACTCCTCGAATGGCTCGAGGTCACCATCTTCTCCGACGAGGTCGGCGTGCCCAAGCCCGACGCGCGCGCCTTCCTGGCGGCGCTCGAGCCGCTGGGCGTGGCGCCCGGCCAGGCGCTCCACGTGGGCGACCTGCGGCGCACCGACGTGGCCGGCGCCCGCGCCGTCGGCATGGAGACCGCGCGCCTGCGCGCGCGCCACGACGACACCAGCGAGCTGCCGGAGGCCGACCACGTGGTCGCCTCCCACGCCGACCTGCTGGTGCTCGTTGCGAAGCGCGCAACGACCCCCTAGTTCGACCAGTAGATGTAGTCGTCGTCCGGGGCGTCGGGCCGGGTCAGGTCCTTGTCGATGTTGACCGGCGCCAGGAGCTGGCTCGGCCAGGCCGGGTCGGCCTGCTCGGCGTTGTGGGCGACGAGCCGCGCCCGGAGTTCGGCCAGCTTGTCGGGGCGCTCCTCCGACAGGTCGTGCTGCTCGGTCGGATCGTTCGCCAGGTCGAACAGCCAGGTCCTGCCGGGCGGATCGCTGACGCTCAGCTTCCAGCCCCCCACCAGCGCCGACTGCGACGCACCGCTGCGCCAGAAGAGCGCCTCGTGGGGCACGCCCGGGGCCTCGCCGGTGACGAACGGCACCAGGTCCACGCCGTCCACCTTGCGGTCGTCGGGCAGCGGCGCGCCCGCGGCCGCCGCCGCCGTGGCGTACATGTCGAAGTGGTGCACCGGGGCCGTCAGCTCGCTGCCCGCCGGAATGCGCGCCGGCCACTTCGCGAAGAAGGGCACGTGGATGCCGCCCTCGAAGAGGGTGATCTTCCAGCCGCGGAAGGGACGGTTCACGTCGGGCAGGCCGATGTAGCCGGCGCCGCCGTTGTCCGACGTGAAGAGCACCAGCGTGTTCTCGTCCAGGCCGTTGCGCTCGAGCGCCTCGAGCACGCGACCCACGCCGCGGTCCAGGCTGCGGATCATGGCGGCGTACACCCGCTCGCGGTGCAGCTCGATGTGGGAGAGCGCCTCGTAGTCCTGGCGCGTGGCCTGGAGCGGCGTGTGGGGCGCCCAGTGGGCCAGGTACAGGAAGAAGGGGCGGTCCTTGTTGGCCTCGATCACCTCGACGGCCTGCTCCGTGTAGTAGTCGGTCAGGTAGCCGTCGGGCGCGAAGGCGGGTCCGCCGTTGAACGACGCGGCGAACTGCATGGCCGCCCACAGGAAGCGGTCGATGGGGTCGAAGTCCTGCTTCGCGTTCACCGCGTCCGGGTGGTCCTCGGGCAGGTACAGGCCGCTGGCCATCAGCAGGCTCTCGTCGAAGCCCTGGTCGTGGGGCGCCATGCCGTTGGCGCGGCCCAGGTGCCACTTGCCGATGTGCACCGTGTGGTAGCCCTGCTCGCCCAGCAGCTCGGCCAGGGTGATCTCCGAGGCGGGCATGCCCATGTCCTCGTAGGACACCGACTCGGCGCCCTCGACGGCGATCGGCGAGCGCAGCCGATCGGGGCCGCGCGGCGCCAGCGTCGCCAGCTGCATCATGCCCGGCGGCGTGGGCGTGAACTCGAAGCCGAAGCGCGTTCCGTAGCGTCCCGACATGAGCGCCGCACGCGACGGCGCGCACGTCCCGTTGGCCGCGTAGCCGTTGGGAAAGCTCGCCCCCTCGGCCGCGATCGAGTCGATGTGGGGCGTGGGGACCGTGCCCCCCGCCACGCCGCCGCCGCCGAAGGTCAGGTCGTTCCAGCCCAGGTCGTCGGCCAGGATCAGCACCACGTTGGGCGGACGCTCGCCGGGAGCGCGCCCCTGCGGATCGGTTCCGGTCGACCAGGGGACGTCCTGGTTGGGACCCACCGGCGTGCGCTGCTTCACCAGGAAGCCCACCAGCCCCAGCGCGATCTGCTCGCCGCGGAACACGACCACGCCCCCGAGCAGCACCACGACGGCCAGCACGCCCGCCGTCCACTTCATGCCCCGACTCATCTCGCTTCCTCCTCCGCCCGCGCGGTCGCCAGGTGCTCCATCAACGCGTCGACCACGATCGCCTCCTGCTCCTCGATCAGCCAGTGGCCGGCGTCGAGGGCGATGCGTTCGAACGGTCCCTCGACGAAGGCGGGCAGGCGCTCCTGCACGCCCGCGTTCACGAAGACCGGAATGTCGTGCTCGCCGTAGACGTAGAGGACGCGCTGGCGGACCGGGCCGAGCCGGGTCATGTCGGGCGCCGCCGGATCCAGTGCCCGGTACCACTCGAGCGTCGCGGTGAGCGCGCCGGGCTCGGCGAACACGGCGTCGTACTCGGCGCGGTGGGCGTCGGACATTCCGGCGTAGAGCACGCGGTGCATTGCGAGTCGGCCGCCGAAGCCCAGGAACGACTCGGCCACGCCCGGTGCGCGGAACAGCCGCACGTAGAGCGGCGTGGAAGGCGGGCTCTCGGGATCGCGCAGGGCGCCCGGGTGCGCGATCGAGAGCGAGGCCCAGCTCGCCACCCGGTCGGGGCGCCGGGCGGCCGCGGCCCAGCCGACGATGCTCCCCCAGTCGTGTCCCACCAGGTGGAAGCGCTCGAAGCCCGCCGCGTCGGCCACGGCCATCAGGTCGTCGACCAGACCCGCCACGGCGTAGGCGGCGGTGCCCGTGGGTCGCGCGCCCGGGCTGTAGCCCCGCTGGTCGAAGGCCACCACGCGGAAGCCGGCCTCGGCGGCACGCGCCAGCAGCGGCTCCCACATGATCGACGTCTCGGGCCAGCCGTGGAGCAGCACCAGGCCCGGTCCGTCGCCGCCCAGCCCGGCCACCCGCGCGCGGAACGTGAAGCCGTTCGCGGCGACGCGCACCAGGCCGCGGTCGGTGTCGGGCGACAGCAGGGGCAGGGCCCGCGTGGCCGCCGCGTGACGCCGCTCGCCGTCGAGCGACGCGCGGGCGCCGAGCCACACCCCCAGCGGCACGCCGACCAGCAGCGCGAGCAAAGCGAGGGCGATCCGGCGCACGGTCCGCCGCCTCGCGTCAGGCGCCGATCTTCAGGGCGCCAATGAAGTCGCGCTTGCCCAGCGGCACGCCCAGCATGCGCAGGATCGCGTAGCTGGTGGTGGCGTGGAAGTAGAAGTTGGGCAGCGAGAACGACAGCAGGTAGTTCCGGTTCGTGAAAGGAAGCTCGTTCTTCCCCAGGTGGAAGGTGAGCGAGCCGTCGGCCAGCGCGTCGACCTCGGCCGGGTCGAGGCCCGCCAGCCCCTTGCGCGCCTCGTCGACCAGGTCGCACAGGCCGGCGTAGTCCCGGTCGATCTCGAAGGAGGGCGGCCGGAAGCTTCCCTGCTGCATGCCCTGGATCGCGCCCCAGGAGTGGTGCGCCGCCGAGACCACCTGGAAGTGGAACGGCATCATGTCGTCGCGCAGCTTCGTGGTGACGATCTCCTGCGGGTCGAGGCCGGTGTCGGCCGCGTGGCTGGCGCCCTTGGCGAGGACGCCGGCCAGGGCGTCGAGGATCTGGAGGTAGCTGCCGACGCTGGCGGCGTGGAAGGAAAGGGACACGGGCGTTCTCCTGGTTGCGTTGGGTTGCGGCGCGCGCCGGGACTCAGGCGGGCTCTTCGCCCGGCGCCACGTTCTGGAAGCTCGCGTTCACCTGCCGGATGCCCGGGACGATCCACGCGACCCAGCCGGCGAAGAGTCCGGCGACCGCCCACAAGGGCAGCCACCACGCCGCCGCGACCCAGAGCGCCACGAACGGCGGAATGCGCAGCAGGGCATTGCGCTGCCGTCGCGGCACGGTGTCGGCGCCGGGGCGCTGGTCGAAGTAGGCCGGGCGCAGGAACCAGCCGTTGGCCAGCAGCAGGGTGACGAAGAGGGGCCACGGCACCGGCGGCGAATCGACGCGCGGGTCGTCGTCGTGCGGCACGTCGGGCGCACCGGCCGGCTCGGCCAGCGCCGCCTGCACGCGCTCCCAGACGTGGCCGGGAAGCGGACGCGCGACCGCGCCGCCCACGTTCCTGCGGTCCGGCCGGCAGCGCCAGCGGTACAGCACCCGCCCCTCGCGCGAGAGCACCAGCACGCCGGGCTGGAAGTAGCCGCCGGGGTGGGAGACCCAGCTCGCCGGGCGGTCGAGGGAGGTGTCGGGGAAGTGGTTGGTGAAGAGCGACAGCCAGCCGCGGCGCGCCACCTCGCCGGCGATCTCCTGGTGCGGATCGCCCACGTGCTCGAGGCCGGTCTCCCAGTCCTCCTGGGCGTTTCCGGCCAGCGCCTGGGGCTCGCTGGTGATGGCGTAGATCTGGCCGCCCGCCGCGCGCATGGCTTCGGTCACGCCGTCACTCCGGTAGCCGCGCAACTCGCGGCGACAGGGCGGTCACCAGAAGCCCCGGTAGAAGAGCAGGACCGTGAAGGCGTGCTTCGGAAGCACGTCGTCGAGCCAGCGTGCGCGCACGCCCGCCGGCGGATCGAGCAGCGGGGCCGGGGAGCCCAGGTCCGGCGTCTCGTCCTCCAGCAGGGTGACGTCGAAGCCCTCGCCCGCCGGCGCGATCCGGAAGCGCTCGCGCAGGCAGACGTCCTGCCCGTCGCGCTCGCCGCACAGGATGAGCTGGAGGTCCTCGTCCTCGTCGTCGGACTCGACGAAGCCCGTCACCTTGAACGCGCTGCCCTCGCGGGTCGAGAACCAGGCGCGGGCGGCTTCCGCCGGCGCGCTCAGGTGCGCCGGCACGGTCTCGAGGATGCGGGGCATGGCGTCCTCCCGGAGTGGCGGGTCGCGGAATAGTGACATTGCAAATGTCACAATGCAACCGGCTCAGGCGTCGTCGCCCCAGAAGTCGTAGAAGTTGAACCACTGGTAGGGCGCCGCGGCGCAGTGGCGCTCCAGGCAGCTGGCGTAGGCGGCGGCCAGCTCGCGGGTGCGCTTCTCGCGCTCGCTGCGCGGCGCGCGGACCTCTTCGGCCAGCACCTCGGCGCAGACCCGGTAGCGCCGCGGACCTTCCCGCAGCGCCACCATGAAGACGAGCGGACACTGGAGCACGCCGGCCAGCAGGTAGGGCGACTCGGGAAGCTCGACCGGATCGCCCAGGAACGAGACCCGGCAGGTGCGGCCGGCGTCGCCGGGCTCGACGCGATCGCCGAGGATGGCGACCACCTCGCCGTTCTCGATGCAGCGGCGGATGCGCATGACCGTGTCGAGCGGCGGGCCGCCCGACTCGATGATGCGCAGCTCGGCGCCGGGCGACAGCTCGCGCAGCACCGCGTTGATGCGCGGCGCGTTGCCTGTGTACATCAGCACGTTCACCCGCACCCGGTCCTCGACGGCCAGCGCGCGCAGCGCGTCGAAGCTTCCCAGGTGGGCGCCCACCACCAGACAGCCGCGGTCCGGCCGCAGCAGCCGGCGGTAGCAGTCGAGGCCCTCGGTCGAGAAGGCGAAGGCGCCCTCCGGACCTAGCCACAGGCCGATGCGCTCGATGATCGACACGGCGAAGGCCCGGAAATGGAGGAAGCTGGCCCAGGTGTCGGGGGCGCGGCGGAGCCGGGCCGACCCCTCCGGATGCAGCGCGATGCGACGCAGGTAGGCGCGCGATGCCCGCCGCGCCCGCGGAATGGTGAGGAAGTAGTAGAGGACGATCACGTGGGCGAGCACGAGACCGATGGGGCGTCCGAACCAGCGGTAGCAGGCGACCACGAAGCGCAGGCCGACCAGCGACCCGCGCTCCGCCATGCCGGTCCAGCCGCTGCGCTTCACCGGCTGCGCCCCCGGCGTCGGGCGACGCGGGACGGGCGCGTCCGGGATCCAAAGGCGACCGGGATCGGGTACGGTATGGCGATGGTGCTCCCGGGTGTGCCGCAGACGCGCAACGCAGTCTCGCACACGCAAAAGGGGCATTCCAAGCGTGCGCGGCGGCGCCGGCTCGGCGCGCTCACCACGCCGCTCCTCGATCTCGTCGCGCTGAAGCCGATCGCCATCTTCGTCTGGTGGTTCTCGCAGCGCGGCAACCGGATCGTCTTCGCGCGGCGGCGCGAGCTGCGCTCGCGCATCTCGCGGGCGCTGGCGAGCGGGCGGCCGGTGGTGCTCGCCTCGAACCACGTCTCCTGGTTCGACGATCCGGTGATCCCCATGGTCCTGTACCGCACCGGCGAGCAGGCGTTGGCCGAGGTGGCGGGGCTGG
>JBNLVK010000050.1:0-10736 GCA_050618055.1 Myxococcota bacterium | reverse complement strand
CTCGCTGCGCGCCGACCCTTCCGGGTCGGCTTGCGGGGGTCGCGCGCTATCTCCGGGCTCGCCGGTCAGCCCTTCCGCGCGGAGACAGGCGCAGGGGCGTTCGCGACGACACCGGTTGCTTCGCGGGGGCACAGCCTGACGCACGCGCCTGATCGGACGGGCCGGCGGGCGCGAAGCTCGCCACCCACGCCCGTGTCGGTCACGCTCGTGTCGGTCATGCCGCCAGCCAGCCGCCCGACACGGGCGCTAGCCCTGAGCAGACCGTGCGCCGGCTCGTCCGCGCACCCCGTCGGAGACGAGCAGGCTGCCTGCGTTGCAACGCGAATCGTCGAGGCCGCCCGGTCGTCTGCCTCCGCGCGCTCAGGCTGACCGGGTCTCTCGTCGGAAGCGGAGGTCCCCGCAAGCCGGCGCGGAAGCGCCGGCGCGCAGCGAGCCGCAGGCGAGCGAAGTCAAATCAGGCTGGCCGCTTCCGGAACAGCTCGCGCACGCCCGTCAGCAGCGCGATACCAAGACAGCCGAGGGCGCCCCAGCGGTTGAACAACTGCGCTCCCGGGTCGTCGCGCCACCATGCGTCGTCCGAGCCGAAGAAGTGGAAGGCCCCCAGCCAGGCGCCGTACACCGCAAAGAGCCCTGGAAGCAGGAAGCGCAGCTTCGTGAAGTCGGCCAGCAGGAAGTAGGCGGTGGCGCCCAGCAGGAAGAAGAAGCCGTAGCGGTTGAAGCGCACCGACTCGATCGTCTCGCTGAACCAGCCGTCCCAGCCGAACCACACCGACAGCGCCAGCAGCAGCACCGGCAGGAACAGCGGGTGGTCGAAGGGACTCGAGACCTCCTCGTCGTCCGGGTCTTCCAGGTCCGCGGGCTCGCGGTCGTCGCTCATGGCGGCAGATTAGCGTGCGCGCCGGAGCCCGCTCAGGGAGCCGCGCCGTACAGCGACGATCTCCGGTAGTAGGCCACCGCGTCCTGCAGGAAGACCTGCACCAGGGCGGCCAGGGGCACCGCGACCATCAGGCCGAGGAAGCCCAGCAGGTCGCCGCCGATCATCAGGGCCACGATCACCACCACCGGGTGCATCCCCAGCGAGCCACCCACGATGCGCGGCGTCAGCACGAAGCCCTCCAGCCCCTGGCAGACGGCGTACCAGCCCACCACCAGCGCCAGGTGGAAGTCGAGGCCGAACTGGAGCAGGCACATGCCGCCGGCCGAGGCCAGCGCCAGCGCGCCGCCCACGTAGGGAATGATGGCGGCCGCGCCGGCCAGCATGCCGATCACGAAGGCCAGGTCGATGCCGATCACGGCGAAGCCCACGGCGTACAGGCTGCCCAGCAGGAAGCAGACCGTGAGCTGACCGCGCAGGAAGCCGGAGATCAGCGTGTCGACGCGCCGGGCCTCGCGCATCACCGGCTCCTGGTAGGCGGGCGGCACCAGGTCGATGACGCCGGCGCGGATGCGGTCGAACTCGACCAGCAGGTAGTAGGCGAGCACGGGAATGATCACCAGCGAGACGATCGCGCCGACGGTGCCGGTGACCGCCGACAGCGTGCGCTCGAGCACGGCGCGGGCGGCGTCCACCGGGATCGGGATGTCGCCGGCGCGCAGCTGGGCGATCGCGTCCTGCACCGACGCCGGCAGCGACAGGCCGAGCGTCCGCTCCAGGAACGGGACCACGCGTCCCACGACGGCGTCGGCGTAGCCGGGCAGCGACTGCGACAGCCCAGCCAGCTCGCGCTGGAGGGCCGGGATGCCGAACAGCCCGACGCCGATGGCCAGCGTCACGGCCACCACCAGCAGCAGCAGGATCGCCGGACCCCGCGGCACGCCGCGCGCCTCGAAGCGGTCGATCACCGGATCGAACAGGTAGGCGATGAACCAGGCGACGGCGAGCGGCGTGAGCGCGCCCTTCAGCACCCAGAGCGTCGCGAAGACCGCCGCCAGCACGACGGCGACGGTGATGCCGACGCGCAGCGACCGCTCGATGAAGGCGCGATCGCTCTGCGGGGCCTCGCTCATCCGCCGGCGGCGCCGAGGAACAGCCGCAGCACGCGGATCATCGGCTCGACGTCGGCGGAGCCCGCCATCTCGCGGCACGAGTGCATCGACAGCATCGGGTTGCCCACGTCGACGGTGGGAATGCCGACGCGCGCCGCGGTGATCGGCCCGATGGTCGAGCCGCAGGCCACGTCGTTGCGCGAGGCGAAGTGCTGGGGCTCGACGCCGGCGGCGGCGCACAGGCCGGCGAAGCGCCCGCGCGTCTCGCCGTCGCTGGCGTAGGCCTGGTTGGCGTTGGTCTTGAGCACCGGGCCGCGGCCGATCACCGGCCGGTGGCCCGGCTCGTGGCGGTCGGCGTAGTTCGGGTGGACGGCGTGGGCCATGTCGGTCGACACCAGCATGGATCGCGACACGGCGCGGGCCAGGCCCTGGGGCGCGCCGCCCTTGAAGCCGGACACCATGCGCTCGAGCGCCCCCTGGAGCAGCGTCCCGCCGGCTCCCTGGGTGCTGCGGCTGCCCACCTCTTCGTGGTCGTAGAGCACGACCACGCGGGTGAACTCCGGCGGACCCTCGTCGGCGGCGCCGAGCAGCGCGGCCACCGCGGCGTGGCAGGAGGCCAGGTTGTCCAGGCGCGCCGCCTGCACGAACTCGCCGCGGGCGCCGGACACCGCGGCGGGCTGCACGTCGTAGGCCATCAGGTCGAAGCCGAGCACGTCGTCGGGCGCCGCGTCGGCCAGGTTGCGCGCCGAGAGCTCGGTGGCGATCAGCTCGGCCAGCGGCGGCGCCGACTCGAGCCCCACCACGGGCACGCCGTGGGTCTGCTCGTTGAGCTTCAGCCCCTCGGTGCGGATCTCGCGGAACAGGTGGATCGCCAGGTTGGGGACGCGCAGCAGCGGTCGCTCGAAGTCGAGCAGCACGGCACGGGTCCCGTCGTCGTCCCGCAGCACGACGCGGCCCGCCAGCGACAGGTCGCGGTCGAGCCAGGTGTGGAGCAGCACGCCGCCGTAGGGCTCGACCGCCAGCTGCCGGTAGCCGTGGGCGGTGACGTCGGGCAGCGGCTTCACGCGCAGGTTGGGCGAGTCGGTGTGGGCGCCGATCACCCGGAAGCCGCCGTCGGCCGGCGACACGCTGCCCACCTGGAAGGCGACCAGGCTGCCGCCGCGCACCGTGTAGCGCCGGTCGCCGGGCGAGAGGTCCCAGGCATGGGCCTCCTGGAGCTCCCGGTAGCTCGCGGCGCGCAGACGGCGCGTGGTCTCGGCCACGGCGTGGTAGGGCGTGGGAGCCCGGTCGATGTACGCGAGCAGGTCCGCGACCGGGTCGACCATCGCCACAAGCTACCGCTGCCGGCCCGGGCGCGCCTGCTCCCGGCGCGCCGCCTCGATGGCGAACGTCTCCTCGGGCGCCAGCACCAGCCGGTGGCGGCCGACCCACGCGAACCACAGCAGGCCCGCCGCGTACCAGAGCGCCGCGCCCACCACGACCTTCTGGTAGACCGGATCGCTCACGAACAGCGCCACCAGCGTCACCGCCGAGATGAGTCCGGCGACCACCGCGCCCGGAATGCCCAGCGGACTGCGGAAGGGGCGCTCGATGTGGGGCAGGCGGCGGCGCAGCAGCACGAACGAGGCCATCTGGAGCCCGTAGGACACGACCGCGCCGAACACCGCCATGTTCAGCAGCACCGCACCGACCGGGTGCTCGGGTCCCAGGCGGTGGATGGCGAAGGCGACCGCGTAGCCGATCACCGCGCCGCAGACGAGTGCCCGGTGCGGCGTGCGGAAGCGCCGGTGGGTGACCGAGAGCCAGGTGGGGAAGTAGCCGGCACGGGACAGCGAGAAGATCTGCCGGCCGTAGGCGAAGATGATGGTGTGGAAGCTGGCCACCAGCCCGGCCACCGCCACCAGCGCCAGCAGGCGGGCCCCGACGCCGGCGCCGAAGATCGTGGTGAAGCCCTCGAACAGCGGCTCGTCGGATCGGCCCAGCGCCTGGGCGCCGGGGGCCATGCCCGCCGAGAGCACCAGCGTGGCGAAGGCACACACCACCAGCGTGGCCAGCCCGGCCAGGATGCCGCGGGGCAGGTCGCGCTGCGGCGCGTGGGCCTCTTCGGCCGCCAGCGGCAGCTCCTCGATGGCCAGGTAGAACCAGATGGCGAAGGGCAGGGCGGCGAAGATGCCCGCCACCCCGTTGGGCAGGAAGCGGGTGCCCCCCACCGACGGATCCGGCGGCACGTCGAGGGCGTTCGCCAGGTCGAAGCGGGGGATCGCGCCGACGTAGAACACGGCCAGGATCGCCAGGGCGAGCAGGGTGATCGCCACCGTGAAGCGGAACGACACCTCGACGCCCAGCACGTTCAGGCCGACGAAGACGACGTAGGCGGCGAGCCACCAGAGCGGGGCGGCCGCGTCGGACGTGCCGAAGACCGCGCCCAGGTAGCCGCCGATGCCCACCACGATGACGGCCGGCGTCAGGATGTACTCCATGTTCTCGGCCAGCCCGGTGACGTAGGCGCCCCACGGACCCATCGACGAGCGGGCGAAGGAGTAGGCGCCGCCGGTGTGGGGCAGCGCGGCGGTCATCTCGGCGATGCTGGCGCACAGGCCGGCGTAGAGCACCGTGATGATCGCGGTGGCGACGAGCAGCCCGCCGAAGCCGCCGGCCGCCAGGCCGAAGTTCCAGCCGAAGAAGTCGCCGGAGATGACGGCGCCGACGCCCAGCGCCCAGAGCGATCCGACCCGGGCGTGCCGGCGCAGGCCGCGCTGCTCGAAGTACTCGCGGCCCACCTCGCCGTACTCGACCTGGGCGACCTGGGCGACCTGGGGCGTCTCGCGCGTCGGATCGGGCAGCGGGCGTCTCCCGGGGGCGCCCCGAGTCTAGGGTTGGCCCCGTTGCGCGGCTACGCTCCGGCCCCTCCGAGCCGATGGATCGGAGGGAACGCCGGCCCCTGGCCGGGGTCCAAGCGAGGTCACGTGAGCGACGCCCAGACCGAGAGCGCGCAGCAGCCGGACGCCGGCTCGCCCCGGGCCGGCCGCGGGCCGGCGCGCTGGCTGCCCTGGCTCGGGGCGGCGGTCTGCGCGGCCGGGGCCGCCTTCGCCCACCGCGGGCTGCTCACCCTGGCGCCGCGGACCTCGCTCGAGGTGCCGCTCTCGGCCGAGGTCGAGTCCTTCTTCTTCGAGCCCTCGGACACCTCGCCGCTGCTGGTGCTGGGCTTCGTGGGCTGGATGCTGTGGCGGCGGCTGCCGCGGCTGCGGCGCACGCTGGGCCACGCGGGCCCCCCGGCCGTGACGGCGGCGCTGGGCGTCGCCGGGCTGGCGGTCTTCCTGTGGTCGCTGCGCACCGCCTCCTACGACCTCCAGGCGATCGCCCTGTTCTTCGAGGGCCTGGCCGTGGCCCACGCCTTCGGCGGGCGCCCGGCGCTGCGCATCGAGCTGGTGCCGGCGGCGCTGCTGGTGTTCGCCGTGCCCATTCCCGCACCGCTGCTGAACGAGGTGGTGTGGCGGTTCCAGCTGTGGACCGCCGAGTACGCCGGCTTCCTGCTCTACCTGATCGGCCAGCCCGCGCTGGTGTCGGGCGACCAGATCCTGCGCTCCGACCAGGTGTTCCAGATCATCGAGGCGTGCAGCGGCCTGCGCACCGTCGAGACGCTGGCGATGCTGTCGGTGCTGATGATCGACCTGTTCCGGCGCCGGGGACTGCACGCGGCCCTGCTGATCGCCGCCGCGCTGCCCGTCGCCTTCGTGATCAACGGCTTCCGCGCGCTGACGCTCATCTTCAACCCCCACTCCGACGTGGTGGCCATCCACAATGCCCAGGGCATCGTCATGCTGCTCGGCGGCGTGCTGCTGCTCTACGCGCTCGACGGCGGGCTCGAGCGGCTGCTGCCGCAGCGTCCGCCGCCGCGGCACCGGCGCGCCGAGGGCGAGCCCCGGCGGGCGTCGCTGCGCCGGGCCTGGTGGGTCAGCGGAGCCTTCGTGGCGGGTCTCGTGCTGCTGTCGCTGGCGGTGACGCCCTGGTCGCGGCGTCCCACGCCCACCGACCCGCCCGGCAGCGTGCTGCCGCTGGCGCTCGAGGGCTGGAAGGGCGTCGAGCGGCCGCCGGACCGCATGTTCCTGGGGCTGGCCAGCTTCGCCCACATCCTGAACCGCGACTACGAGCTGCGCGGGCAGAAGGTGAACGTGTTCGTCGGCGTGGCCGGCCTGGGCCAGCGCTTCCGCAGCTTCCACTCGCCGAAGACGCGGCTGCCGACCACCGGCTGGATCGTCGAGGAGCGGCGTCGCGAACGGCGCGACGGTCGCGTCGTGGAGGTGCTGCAGGTCCGGCGGGGGACGCGGCGGCTGCTGATCCACCACTGGCGGCAGGGAACCGGCGGCTTCTGGGCCGAGACCGTCCGCTCGTTCCTGGGGCTCGAGACGAGCCCCTTCCACCGCAGCGAGGTGCCGGTGGTGGTCCGGCTCACGACGCCCGTGCTGGCCAGCCAGGCCGGAGTGGAGCTCGCGGAGGAGCGGCTGCGAGCCTGGGAGGCGCTTCTGGAGGCCCCCCTGAAGCAGATGGGTGCCCCAAGGGGATCTGCCGCGGGGGACGGAAACGACTTTCCCAAATACTCGGATCTGGGAAACGGTTTTCCCCGCCCGGCGGGGGGCTCCTGGCTGTAAAGCCCTTTACCAACGGGTAGTTGTGGTGCGGGCGGGGTTCGGCACATGGATTGCACCTTCTCGGGCCCAGGAGAACGACCCTCTCGAAGCGGATCGAAGGATCCGAACAGTGAGAGGAACAGGACTTCTGAGGAGATTTGGTTCGGATGCATTCAGGCCACGATGCGGAGGTTCCGCGGCCTGAGCCCCTCGGGGCAAAAGCGGTCGAGACCGGGCTGGATGCGAGCCAACGATCGTTTCGGTGACACGTCGGGGTCGGGAAGACCACATTCCCATAGACTTCCGCCGAAATCCGGAACACAAGCTGGACAGACGCTCACACTTTGGGCCTAATGCCAACCACCCGAACTACCGAGGAGTATTCAAGAATGAAGGTCGGTGTACTGGCAACGATGATGGCGCTTCTGATGGTCGCGGGGTTCTCCCTGTCGGCCCAGGCAGGACCGGCGCCTGACATGGATTCGGATGGAACGATCGACGCGCAGGACATCTGCTCGGCGGACGCCACCTCCCCGTCGCCGAACGCGTGCGACACGGACATGGATGGATACGGCAACGCCTGCGATGCCGACTTCAACAACGACGGCACCGTGGGTGGCCCGGACTTCGGCCCCTTCGTGGCGGCGTTCGGCACGACCGGTGGTCCCTGCTTCAACGCGGCCGACCTGAACGGTGACGGCACCGTGGGTGGCCCCGACTTCGGCCCCTTCGTCAACCAGTTCGGTGGTCCTCCGGGGCCGTCGGGTCTGGGCTGCGCGGGCACGATCACCTGCCCGTAGGCCCTGGTTTCGAGCTCGCAAGAGCGAACGTGTTGGATCGATCACCTACGAAGAACCCTAGGGATAATTGAGGAGAACTTGGAAATGCGGACTTTGGCTGTAACGCTTGCTACGGCATTCGTCGCACTCGCTGTTGCGGGTACGGCGAGCGCGGTGCCGTCCGTTTCCCTGACGTGGACCAACACCACGGGCTCGGGAACGACCGGCGGTAGCACGATTGATGCCGCGGCTGGCGACGTGCTGCGGCTGCTGATCACGGTGACGGATCCGGTGAACAACCTGTCCTTCGCGTCGCTGGGCCTCGACTGGACCGGCACGGGCGCGGGCGATCTGGCTGGCGCCAACGCAGTGGGCTGCCCGTCTCCCGAGAACTCGTTCGGCTTGCCCTCTCCGGGCTTCGGCTGCACCGATGGTGGCGCGGCTGTTCCGCCGTTCGTGCTTCCCGGCCCGGTGGGCAACCCCGTGATCGGCGCTGGCACGGCGGGTGCGTTCGACCTGATCCTGACGCCGCCGTCGACCTTCACGACGATCTTCCTGGGTGCGATCGAGTTCACGGTCGGTGCGGGTGCTACCGCCGAGACGGTGAACGTGTCCTACGCGCCCGGCGTGGATAGCGTGAACGACGGTCTGGGAGGCGTGTTCTTCCCGGGCGCGTCCGCCACGGTGATCGTGCCCGAGCCTGGCACGGCTGGCCTGATGGGCCTCGGCCTGCTCGCGCTCGGCATGGTGGGTCGCCGCCGCAACTAGCGACGGAAGCTCATCGAGTCTGAAAGGCGCCCCGGGGTCCTCGGACCCCGGGGCGTTCTTCGTTTCGGCGCCGGCCGCCCCGCCGCCTAGTCGTCCAGCAGCGAGACCAGGTAGGGCCGGATCGCATCCGGCTCGACGATGCTCTCCAGGCTGCCCACCTCGCGGGCGCGCTCCACCGTGTGGATCGCGTCGAACTCGGCGGCCAGCTCGCTCTGCTTCTCGAGCAGCACGTCCTGGCGGGCCGCCTCGTAGGCCTCGCGCGCCTCCGGGCTGCCCTGGGCGGCCCGGCGCAGGTCGACCACCCGCGGATCGCGTGACGCGCGCGCCCGCGCCTCGCGGGTGAAGACCACCGCTGCGGCGGGTCCGCCGCCGATCACCGACGCGAACGAGCCGGCCACGGCCGAGGCCCGCAGCGAGGGGTTGAGCGCCCGCGAGAACACCACGTAGGCGCCACCGTGGTAGCGGGACACCACCAGGAACAGCAGTGGCCCCGAGAAGTTCACCACCGCCCGCGCGATCTCGGCGCCGTACTCCAGCTGGAGCTTGCGCATCGACTCGGGCGAGCCGTCGAAGCCGGACAGGTTGGCCAGGATCACCGCCGGGCGGTTGCCGCTGGCGGCGTTGAGCGCCCGGGCCACCTTCTTGGACGAGAGCGGGAACAGCGTGCCGCCGGTCCACGACCCGGGCCCGTCCGCCGGGTGCTCGCCGCCGCGGCCCAGGTTGCGGCTCTCGATGCCGATCATCGACACCGGCCGGCCGCCCAGCGACGCATCCCAGACGATGGCCGTCTCGGCGCCCTGCCAGTCGTGCCAGCGCTCGAGCGGCGGGTGGTCGCTGTCGACCACCGCGGCCATCAGCGCCCGCATGGAGAAGGGCCGCTTGCGCTCGGCGTTGGTCTCCCGGTCGAAGATCTCGCCGATGCGCGCGAAGTCGTGCCCCTCTCCGGCCTCGGTGGGCGTGTCGGTCACGCGGCGGTCCGCCGGGTCACGGGTGGCCAGCCGCCGCGGCGCACCCTCGCCGGGCACCACGTAGCTGTAGCGGTAGTGGGCGTAGAGGATCCCGTAGGCCTCCACCAGGTTGCGGGCGAAGTACTGGGCCTCGCCGTTCGGCCCCATCACGCGCTCGAAGCCGCCGATCGCCGCCTCGTCCTCGGCCGACACCGAGCCCGAGGCGTCCAGCGCCGCGCGGCCGGTCAGCACCATGGAGGCGCCGGGCGTCATGATCAGCACGCCGCGGGTGTGCTGGAGCATGGTCGCCAGCGCGTCGAAGTAGCTCTGGGCGCCCACGTTCACGCCGTGCACGATCAGGTGGATGGTCCCGCCGGCCTGGGTGAAGGTGACGATGCGCCGCACCACCCGCGCCGTCGCGTCCAGGTTCTCGGTGCCGCTGTCCATGGCGATGCGCGCACCCGACGAGACCGGGATCCACTCCACCGGGAGGCGCAGGCGCTCGGCCAGGTCGAGGGCCGCCACCAGGCGGTCGCACTCCGGTCCGGCCAGCGATCCCATGCCGACGGTCGGGTCGGACAGCACGAGCACGCGGCGCATGCCGTCGGGCACCTCGTCGGTGGGCGTGTCGATGATGCCGAACACGATGGCGCTCTCGTTGGCGCCGAAGTCGCGTCCGGCGACGCTCACCGCCCGCGGCGCCGGCTCGCCCGGCGCCAGGTCGAACTCCTCGAAGCGCCCGGCGGGAAGCTCCACGCCGCCCACGCCCTCGCCGCCGCCGCCGGTCAGCATGCGCACGATCTCGTAGGGGTAGACGAGGCGCCGGCGCCGCGCCTCGACCATCTTGCGCTCGTAGAGCTGGGCCGGCGCCAGCGGGTCGTGGTGCGGTCCGCGCCAGGAGAGCTCCATGCGGCTGCCGGTGGGGTCGGCGATCACGATCTCCACGGGCCGCGCCGGCGCCTCGGGCTCGTCGCGGTCGAGGACGTTGAGCCGCACCACCACCTTCTCGAGCCCCAGGTGGCGGGTGGCGGGCGCCAGCCGCTGGGCCAGGCGCTCCACCAGCGCCGGCTCCAGGTAGATCGACGGCGCCGCGAACAGCATGATGCGGTTCCACTGGAGCCGGCGGCGCGGGTCGCGGGTGGAGAGGTGTCCGCGCAGGCAGCGGGTCGCCTCGAAGAAGTCGCGCTCGAAGGCGGCGACGTGCAGGCTGGCCTCGTGGCCCTCTTGCTCGTCGGGGGAGCGCCCGCGCACGTCGGCCAGCACGATCAGCCGTTCGTCGCCCGCCACCGTCTTGCTGCGCAGGTGGAAGCCGTAGATGTCGTCGGGCGCGTCGAGCCGCTCGACCTCGAAGTTGCGCAGGCGGTCGAGGTCGATGCGCTGCGCCGTCACCGGGTGCAGTCCGTGCAGGCCGCGCACCCGCTCCATGCCGCCGTCGGTGTGGACGAAGCTCTCGTGGGAGAGCCGGCCCGAGGGCGGCATCAGGTTCAGCGTCAGCCGGTCGGCGGGCAGCCGGCTGTTGAGCAGCGGCGTGATCGCCTCGGTGACGGCCTCGCGCTCGTCCTCGCCGTCGATGGGGACGAACACCTCGAGGGCGTGGGCGCGCCGGCTGGGCGCCGGGGCGGCGGCGG
>JBNLVK010000049.1:0-3770 GCA_050618055.1 Myxococcota bacterium | reverse complement strand
GACGAATACGCGCATCAGTCCTCCAGTATTCCTGTAAATATTCGGAATCGCAGCGGTTTAGCCCGCTCTACGTCAGTGCCCCGGACCCCGGGAAGGTGTCACGTCCGGGGCCCGCTTTCGAGCATCCCCGCATAGAGGGTTTCCAGTCGCGCCACGAAGGTTTCCATGTCGTGGCCGGCGGCCACGCGCAGCGCACCGGCAACGCGCGCCGAACGCTGCTCGGGATGCCGGAGCAGGGCGCCCAGCGCCTCGGCCAGGGCGCCCGCGTCGCCGGCCGGCACCAGGGCGCCGCAGGCGTCGGACACGATCTCCGGAAGCCCCCCCACCGCATGGGCCACCACCGGCAGGCCGGCCGCCATGGCCTCGAGCGCCGCGAGCCCCAGCCCCTCGTTGCGGCTCGGCACCACGGCCACGTCGGCGGTCCACAGCGCGCTGCGCACGTCCTGCTGGTAGCCGAGCCAGCGGATGCGCTCCGGGTGGGCGAGGCGTGCGGCCTGCGCCTCCAGGGCCGGCCGCTCCGGACCGTCGCCGGCCAGCAGCAGCGCGAACGGCGGCCCCGCGTCCAGACCCGCCGCGACGGCGCGCAGCAGCAGGTCGACGCCCTTCACCGGGTCGAAGCGGGCCACGCAGATCGCCACCGGCAGGTCCTCGGGCAGGTCGAAGGCGCGCCGCGCCCGTTCGCGCTCGTCGGCGTCCGGCGCGCGGAAGTGGCCGGTGTCGATCGGGTTGTGCAGCACCTCCACCCGGTCCGGCGCGAAGCCCTGCCGCTCGACGGCGAAGGCGGCCACCGGCTGCGAGATGGCGATGGCGCGGGCGGTGGACGGCGCCAGCGCCCGGTCGATGGCGCGCATGTACCAGGGGTGCCCCTTCGGCTCGGCCCGGTAGTCGGCGTGGACGTGCACCGCCGTGGGAATGCCGCGCGCGCGTCCGACCAGGCGGCCCAGGGTGGCGGCGCCGTAGCCCTGGAGGTGCATCAGCTCCACGTCGCGCTCCCGGACCAGCCGCGCCAGGTCCAGCGCGGCGCGGGGGTCGAAGGGGTGCCGGCCGAGGAACTCGAAGGGCAGGCCCTCGGCCCGCACCTGCTCGCCCAGCGGGCCGCCGGCGCGCAGGATCACGGGCGTCACCTGGTGCCCGCGCGCCAGCAGGGCGCGCGTCCAGTCGAGCATGAGGCGGCCGGCCCCGTGCAGTCGTGCGTCGGCGTAGCCGAGACGGTCGTTGGCGAGCAGAACGCGCAAGGGACGCCTTGGGTGGGGGCTTCGCGACGCTAGTCGGCGCGCGCGCCGGCTTCAAGGCGGGGACCGCTTCACGCTGACGGGGATGCGTCCTAAGCTACGGCCGCTTTGGATGCCCCCGACCGCGCGAAACCCGACGGCGGCTCGCTGCTGGCGAGCATCGGGCTCGCGGTCGGCGCGACCCTCGTCTTCCTGCTGCTGCTCGAGCTGGCCGGCCGCGTCTTCGAGCAGGTGGACCCGCCCGCCGACCACCACCTCGCCCGGGGACGCGAGAAGCGCGTCGCCGTGCCGGATCCGGTACCGGGCGCGTACCGCATCTTCCTCTACGGCGGCTCGACCATCGTCGGCGCGCCCGTCACCGAGCTCTCCTACCTGGCCCAGCTCGAGTTCTGGCTCGAGCGGCTGTCACCGGACCGGCCGGTGCAGATCGTGAACTTCGCCGTGAACGGACGGCCGTCGGGCTACGCGCTGGCGGAGCTGGAGCGCACGCTGCCCCACCGCCCCGACCTGGTGATCGTGCTGACGGCCCACAACGACTTCCAGCGCTGGAAGCCGGAGGGCGACTGGGACCGGCTGCGCCGGAGTATCGGCGGCGTGCTCGAGCAGACCGCCGTCGCGCGCACGCTGCGGCGGGCGGGCTACGCGGTGCGCGATCGCGCCGGCGTGCTGCCGGAGCTGCGACCGCCGCTGTGGATCGTGCCCGAGGACCGGGACGGCGAACGCTTCCGCGAGCGCGCCGAGGGCTACCGCACCAACACCCGCGAGATCGTGCGCCGGACGCGGGAGGCGGGCGTGCCGCTGATCCTGGCCACCGGTCCGGCGAACCTCTCCGACTGGCCGCCGGTCCACCGCTTCGTCCACGACGCCGACTACGCGCCGCGCATGCAGGCCATCTGGGACCGCATCCGCCAGGGCGACCTGGCCGGCGCCGAGGCGGGGCTCCAGCGCGGGTCGGAGACGTATCCGGGCGACGCGATGATCGCCTGGTTGACGGGGCGCCTCGCGGCGGCCCGCGGCGACACCAGCGAGGCGGCCGCCTTCTTCGACCTGGCCGCCGACCTGGATCCCATTCCGTGGCGCGTGCTCACCGCCTTCAACGACCACGTCCGCGAGCTGGGACTCGCCGCGGGCGTCCACCTGGCCGACGTCGACGCGGCGTTCCGGCGCGAGGCCGCGGACGGTCTGGTCGGCTGGGAGCTGGTGGCGGACAACTGCCATCCGACGCCGTACGGCGGTGCGATCCTGGCGCGGGAGCTGCTGCTCGCGATGGCGCGCGCGGGGCTGCTGATCGACGCCGCCAGCCTCCAGCGCCTGCCGGGTCTCGACGATCAGTGGAAGGTGTTCGAGGAAGCCGCACTCCGCGCCCGGCCGGGCCTGTGGCTCGAGTACCTGCTGACCAACGCCCGCTACGTGATGAAGTGGCCCTTCTACCACTTCGAGGCGTCGCGCCGGTACCTGGAGCAGGCCCGCGCCCTGGCGCCCGACGAATGGCAGGTCCCGGCCAACCTGGGATCGCTGGCGGTGCTGGAGGGTCGCCTCGACGAGGGACGCCGGCAGCTCGAACGGGCCGAGGCGCTGTTCGGCGGTCCGCTCGTGGTGCGCGACCGCAACCGCACGCCCTACCTGCGCGAGGCGACGGCCCTGCTCTCGGGCGAGCTTCCCGCCTTCGTGCCTCCCGAGGTGGAGTAGCGCCGTGGCGCGCGGCGCGCGGTTCCTCCAGAGCTTCGGCTGGTTGACCTTCGGCCGCACCGCCGGCGACGCCTTCCTGTTCGCTCTGTTCGTGGTGCTGTCGGGCACGTTCGGGCCGGAGGGGATCGGCCGCTACTCGTTCGCCATGGCGCTGACCGGCGTGTTCGCGGCGGCGGCCGACTTCGGACTGCATCCCTTCTCGCTGGTCGAGTTCTCGCGCGACCGCCGCTTCGGCCGCCTGTGCGGGCGCATCCTGCTGCTGCGGCTGCCGCTGCTGGTCGGCACCTGGGGGCTGCTGGCGGCGGCCGCCGTGTCGGGCCTGCTTCCGGCGGACACGGTGCCCGTGGTGCTGATCGTCGGCGCCTACCAGCTGCTGATGACCGTGGTCGACGGCACGAACGCGGCCTTCATCGCCCGCGGCGACGCCGGGCTGGCCGCGCGCACCGAGCTGCTGCTGAAGGGCGCGTCGGCGGCGATCGCGATCTCGCTGGCGGTGTCCGGCGTGAGCCTGGTCGGCGTGGTGAGCGTGCTTCCGGCCATCACCCTGGTGGCGGCGCTGCTGGCGACGCTGCTGGCCGCGGTGCGCTACGGGGCCCCCGACTTCCGCGGCGCCTGGGCCGGCGCGCGCGCGATCGGTCGTCGGGCGCTGCCCTTCGCCGAGTCGCAGGTGCTGGCCCAGCTGTGCAGCCGCGTCGACGTGGTGCTGCTGGGCTTCCTGCTGGGGGTCGGCGCCGCCGGCGTCTACAACGTGGGCTTCCGCGTCGTCTTCCTGCTGCTCTTCATCCCCCACTTCGCGGCCATCTCGTTCACGCCCCAGGCCGCGCGGCTGCACCAGGAGGATCCTCGGGC
>JBNLVK010000048.1:0-5848 GCA_050618055.1 Myxococcota bacterium | reverse complement strand
CGGCGGCGCCGGCGCCGAGGGCTCCTCCACCGCCGCGACCTGCGGCACCGGCTCGGCAACGGGCTCGGGAAGCGACTCGGCCACGGGCCGCCGGACAACCGGCTTCGGCGCCGGCCGCGGCGGCGGCTCGACCGGCGGCGGCTCGACCACCGGGGCCGGCGGCGGCGCCGCCTCGAAGGTCACCACGCGCACCGGCAGCGGCGCGCTCGGCTGCGGCTGCGCGCGCGGCGGGGGCCGCTGCAGCCACCACACCGCCACGCCGGCGTGCAGCAGCAGCGACGCCAGCATCCAGTGCGCCAGCGGACGCCGGACGATGCTCCGGGACACCAACGTGCGTCACTTCGTCAGGATGAGCCGATGGTTGCGCGTGAGGCGCAACGTGTAGATCTCGCCATCCAGGTCGATGCGCACGACCCCGCCGGCGCCCAGGATCTCGCGCGCCGCCAGGGTCCGAACCGCACCGCCGGATCGCTCGTCGCCTCGGGTCGGGGAATCGGCCGGCATGTCTTCGCTCCGTTCGTCGCAGGGGGCCATTGGGGGTCCACCCTTCCTTGCTGCCCGCGCCCCGCGGGAAGTAGTGGGGTGTCCGGTCCCTCTGGCTGGCCGCGTGCTCGCTGGAGCGGTTCTCGGACGGCCGGATGATGCTGGAATTGACATTCATTTTCAATACCTGTATCCATGCGACTCCGCATCGATCCACGCCAGCCGCGCCCCCGCCCAGCGGGGCGCCAGCCAGCCCGGACACCTCCCCGCACCCCGTGCACCGCTCTCCGGGAAGGACTGGCCATGACCGCTGCTCCGACGCGCGCCGACGACGCCGCGTGGAACCACCGGCGCTTCTTCGCGCTGCTCGGCCGACTGGGCCCGCTTCGCGTGATCCACCAGAGCGGCGCCAGCACGTTCGAGGCGCTCTGCACGTTCGGACCGCACGGGTTCGCCCAGGGCTACATGAACGCGATCACCGACGCCTACCACTGGCACCTGAAGCTCGACGGCTTCGGCCACGTCCGGTCGCGCGACCGCACCCACGCCCGCTCGGGGCGCCGCGTGCTGTTCTTCGAGCTCGCTTCGGACGCGGGCGCGAAGCCCTTCACCTCGATCTACCTGCACCGCGCCAAGGGCGCGGACTTCGACCCCGAAGTCCAGGCCCTGTTCGCGCGGGCCCACCAGACGCTCGCGGACGGCTGCGTCCTCGAGCCGGAGGAAACCGGATGAATCGTCTCCGTCGGACGCGAGGTGCGTCCGCGCTGCTGCACTTCCTGCTGTTCCTGCCCGCCCTCGCGTCCGCGGAGACCCGCATCGCCACGCTGCTGCCCTGCGTCGAGCAGGCGCTCGCGGGTGCGCCCGGCGTCGAGATCGTGGCCGGCGTGCGCACGTCCTTTCGCGCGCCGGAGCGCACCGACGTGGTCGATCTGGGCAGCCCCCACTCGCCGAACGTCGAGCGGCTGGCCGGCGCCGGCGCCGACCTGGTGGTGGGCGACGCCCGGATCAACGGGCACATGGCCGAGTCGCTGGGACGCTTCGGCGCCGAGGTGATGCTGATCGACACCAGCTCCGTCGACGGCGTGCTCTCCGGACTGGCCGCGCTGGGCGATCGGGTGGGCGCCGCGGCCACGGTCGCGCCGCGCGTCGCAGCCGCCCGCGAGCAGCTCGCCGCGCAGCGCCTGGCCGAGCCGATCGAGGTGCTGGCCCTGTTCGGCACGCCCGGCAGGTTCCAGGTGGTGACGGGCCAGGCGTGGCTCGGCAGCCTGCTCGGCGAGCTCGGCTTCGTGAACCTGGGCGACGACGCCACCGGCGCCTCGCGCGTGCCCGGCTTCGTCGAGGTGAGCCACGAGCACCTGGCCACGCTGCGTCCCGAGATGGTGGTGCTGGTCGCCCACGGAGACCCGCGCGCGATCCGCCGGGAGCTCGAGCAGAAGCTCTCCGGACCCGGTCCCTGGGCCGGGCTGCGCGAGTCGGCCACCCGCGGCGTACACGTGCTCTCGCCCGGGCAGTTCCTCGCGAACCCGGGCCTGGCCCTGCCCGACGCCGCCGGGACGCTGGTGGCGCTGGCCGGCCAGAACGGAACGCCGGCACCCGCCGTGGGCGCCGCTCCGTGAAACGCCTGTGGCTGCGCGCGGTCGTCTGGTACCGGCGGGAGAGCGGCCGCACCTCGCTGTGGGTGACGGTGCTGCTCGTCTCGCTGGCCGCCATGGCGGCGATCGCCATGTCGGCGGGCGCCGTGGACGTCCCGCTGCGCGGCCTGCCGGCGGCGCTCCTCGACCGGTCGCACCCGCTGCACGGCGTGCTGGTCGACGTGCGGCTGCCGCGCGTGCTGTGCGCCGCGCTGGTGGGCGCCTCGCTCGGCTGCGCCGGCGCGCTCATGCAGACCGTCGTGCGCAACCCGCTGGCCGACCCGGGGCTGATCGGCGTGTCCGCCTTCGCCGGCGTGGCGGTGCTGCTGGCGATCGTGCTGCGCCCCGAGTCGTCGCTGTCGCTGCCGACCTTCGCCTTCCTCGGCGCCAGCACGGGGCTGGCGCTGCTGGTGGCCGGAGCCTGGACCCACGCCCGCACGCCGGCTCCGATCCGCATCATCCTCGCCGGCGTCGCGCTCCAGGCGCTGGGCTTCGGCCTGATCGCGATCATCCAGTTCTTCTTCGCCGACCGCGCCCCGGCCTTCGCCGCCTTCGTGGTCGGCTCGCTCAACGGCATGGCCTGGCGCGACGTGGGCATCCTGATCGGACCGACGCTGCTGGGCATCGGCCTGGCCCTGCTGGGCATGCGCACGCTGAACCTGCTGCTCTTCGACGACGCCACCGCCGGCGGCGTCGGGCTGGCGGTGCGCCGCGCGCGCCTGGCGGTGTCCGGCCTGTCGGCCGTGCTCGCCGCCGGCGCCGTCAGCGTCGCCGGACTCGTCGCCTTCGTCGGACTGATCGTTCCCAACGGCGTGCGCCTGCTGACCGGTCCGGACCACCGGGCGCTGCTGCCGCTGGCCGCGCTGGGCGGCGCGCTGCTGGTGCTCACCGCCGACACGGTCGGCCGCACCGTCGTCGCGCCGCTCGAGCTGCCGGTCGGCGCGCTGCTGGCCATCCTGGGCGGGCCCTACTTCCTGATCCTGCTGCGCAGGAAGCTGGTATGAGCGCGATCCTCGAGGCGAGGCGCGTGCACGCCCGCCACCCGGGCGTGGACCGCGACGTGCTGCGCGACGTCAGCCTGGCGGTCCAGCCGGGCGAGGTGGTGGCGCTGCTGGGTCCGAACGGGTCGGGCAAGAGCACGCTGCTGTCGGTGCTGGGCGGCGACCTGCCGGCGCACGCCGGCGAGGTGCGTCTCGACGGACGCCGTGCCGGGAGCTACCGGCGCCGCGCCTTCGCGCGCCGCGTCGCCTTCCTGCCCCAGGACCCGGGCTGTCCGGAGGGGCTGACCGTCGGCGCCCTGGTCGAGAGCGGACGCCACCCGCACCTCGGCTTCTTCGAGTCGGCCGGCGGCGGCGACCAGCGCGCCGTGCGCCGGGCGCTCGAGGCCATGCAGCTCGGCGACTTCGCGACGCGGCCGGTCGAGCGGCTCTCGGGCGGTGAGCGACGCCGCGCCTGGATCGCCATGGTGCTGGCCCAGGAGGCCGACGTGCTGCTGCTCGACGAGCCGACCGCCGCCCTCGACCTGCGCCACCAGTGGGAGGTGATCGAGACGCTGGCGCGCGTCTCGCGGGAGCGCGGCATCACGGTCGTGACCGCGCTCCACGACCTCGAGCACGCGGCCATGCTGGCGCACCGCGTGGCGATCCTGCACCGGGGCCGCCTCTACGAGGCGGGTCCGCCGGAGCGCTGCCTGCGCGAGGAGACGATCCGCGACGTCTACCGGGTGGACGCGCGCATCAGCAAGGAAGACGGCGCCGTACGGGTCCGCGTTCGCGGTCCCGCCGACGCGCTGCGCAGCCTGTAGGAGGAAAGCGATTGGCCACCCGAAACGAAGCGAGCCGCCCCCTGCCCCAGGAGTTCCTGGACTGGCAGGTGGCCCTTCGCAAGCGGACCATGTTCGAGTCGAACGGCGCGCCCCACGCCGGGGTCGCCCCGCTGGTCGTCGTGGGTCAGCCCGGGCTGTCGCTCGGCGTGAGCGCCCACTCGGTCATCTGCGGCCTGCTGCCGCGCCCCGACCTGCTCGAGACCAAGACGCGCGAGTTCCGCGAGCTCTACGAGAGCCACATCGAGGAGGGCGCGCGTTCGGTCTACGACCGCGGCATCGCCTACCTGAAGACCTACTACGACGACACCGCCGCCTTCGACACCGGCACCATCACGACGCTGCTGCCGCGCAAGCTGCCGCTGGTCGACGCCCTGCGGGCCGAGCCGGCCTGCGCCCTGGTCTTCTACGTCTTCGACCTGGTCGACAAGAGCGAGACCGGACGCTTCCGCTGCCTCCACCTCGACTGCAGCGCCGAGGTGCTGGGCTCCGGCCCGGTCTACGACAACGTCTGGTGGCACAACACGCTGTTCCACGGACCGGCCGACGAGCACGTGGTCGTCCGCTTCCGCCACCGGGGCACCTGGGACACCCGCTTCGGGGCCATGGACGAGGTGTCGGCGTGAGGCCGGTCCTCGTGCTGCTCTCGATCGTCGTCGCGGCGGCCGCCGCGGCGGCCCAGACACCCGACGTCGCGGCGGCCGCCACGCCGCCCGCGCGCTCCCTCGCCGACTGGTACGCCATGGGCGGGCCCATCATGCACGTGCTGGTGCTGTGCTCGGTGCTGGTGGTCGCGATCTCGCTGGAGCGCCTGTTCGCGCTGCGCGCGGGAGCCGTGATGCCCCGCGCGCTGGCCCGCGAGCTCTTCGACCTGGCGCGCGCCCGCGACACGCGGGGTGCACTGGCGCGCTGCGACGACTCGCGAACGCCGCTGGCGTCGCTCGCGCGCATCGGCGTGGAGGAGCTCGGACGCAGCGACCTCCACGGCGCCGAGCGCGCCGTGGAGGCGGCCGCCGCGTCGGAGGTGGCCCGGCTCTCGCGCAACCTCTCGCTGCTGTCGGCGATCGCGAACCTGGCCACGCTGCTGGGCCTGCTCGGCACCGTCCTCGGCATGATCGAGGCCTTCGAGATGATCGCGCTCCAGGGATCGGGCGACGCGGGCGTCGTGGCCGGCGGCATCTTCCGCGCACTGGTGACCACCGCGGCGGGGCTCTCGGTGGGCATCACCGCCTTCGCGATCCATGCGCTGTTCAAGCGGCGGGTCGAGACCTGGATCGAGCGCATGGAGGACGACCTGTCCGCCCTGCTGCACGCCTTCGGCGGAGCCGGAACGGAAGAAGCGCCGGATGGGCTGCCGGCGCCGGAGGCGGTCTGATGCGGCTGCCCCGCGACGCCGAAGCCGACGGCGGCATGGGACTCACCCCGCTGGTGGACGTGGTCTTCCTGCTGCTGATCTTCTTCGTGGTCGCCACCTCGTTCGAGGAGCCGCACATCGCCCTCGACCTGCCCGACGCGGAGGCTGCGTCGAAGCCGGAGGAGCAGGAAATGCTCCGGGTCGAGCTGCGCGAGGGCGGCGAGATCCGGGTCGACGGCGAGGTGACGGCCGACGCCGACCTGGACGCGATCTTCGCCGCCCGCGCCGCCCAGGTCGACGCGCTCGAGCTGCGCGCCGACGAACAGGTCACCCACGGACGCGTGGTCGAGGTGCTCGACCGCTCGCGCGCGAACGATCTCCCCGAGATCACCATCGCCGTCGAGGCGAAGCGGAGTTCGGGATCCTGCTCATCCCGAACTCCGCTTCGCCTCGACGGCGATGGAGATCTCGGGGAGATCGTTCGCGCGCGCGCGGTCGAGCACCTCGACCACGCGTCCGTGGGTGACCTGTTCGTCGGCGCGCAGCTCGAGCGCGTCG
>JBNLVK010000047.1:0-26496 GCA_050618055.1 Myxococcota bacterium | reverse complement strand
CGGACCAGCACGGCGCGCAGCTGGCCGTCGGCGTCCCGCAGCCCGACCAGCGCGGGCAGGCCGAGCGCCAGGATCTCGTCGAGCGAGGCCACCCGCAGCACCTGGAGCCCGCTCTCCTCGAGGGTCGCCAGCGCCTGGGGGAAGGAGGGCTCGCCCGGGTCGGCCGAGGGCAGGCCCCAGGCGTCGAGCATGGCCGCCAGCGCCCGCCCGTTGGTGGCACGCGGGGGCTCCAGGGCGAACAGGTTGTCCAGCGGATCGTCCCACAGCAGCGGCTCGTCCGGCGCCTCGGCGGGCGGCTCCTCCTCGGCTGCGACCGCCGGCGCGGCGACCTGCGGCGGCGCCGGCGCGGGAAGGGCGATCGCCGGCGCGGCGGCGGCCACCGGCGGCGGCGGGGCGGGCGGCGTCCCGCGCCGCAGGCTCCAGCCGACGACGGCGCCCACGGCCACGTCCGCAGCCAGTCCGGCCGCCAGCGCCAGGCGCCGGCGCCAGCGCGCCGCCCGATCGCCCACCGACCGGGCGGGCAGGCTCTCGCCGCGTCGGCCCAGGCGCATCTCGGCGGCCGCTTCGTTCACGATGGCCGGCGTGATCTCCGACGCCTGCGCCGCGAAGCCGGCCAGCAGCGCGCGGTCGCACAGCACGTTCACCAGGCGCGGGACGCCGCCGCGCATGCGGTGGACCCGCGCCAGCGCCGCGTCGCTGAAGATCGGCCGGTCGGATCCGCCGGACGCCACGCGCAGCCGGTGGCGCACGTACTCGCCGGTCTCGCCCTCGGCCAGCGGGCCGAGCCGCCACCAGACCGTGATGCGCTGGCGCAGCTGGTGCAGCTCGCTGGCCTCGAGCGTCTCGTCCAGCTCGGGCTGACCGATCAGGATGATCTGGAGCAGCTTGGCGGTGCGGCTCTCCAGGTTCGAGAGCAGGCGCAGCTGCTCCAGCGTCTCGCCGGGCAGGTTCTGCGCCTCGTCGATGATCACCAGCACGCGCCGGCCCAGGGCGTTCTGGTCGAGCAGGAAGGTGTTCAGCACGTCCAGCAGCTCGGGCCGCGAGTCGCCGAAGGTCGACAGCCCGAACTCGCCGTTGATCGCCTTGATCAGGTCGGTGGGGGTGAGCGTCGGGTTGAACAGGAAGGCGATCTCGCACGAGGCGCCCAGCCGGTCGAGCAGCGTCCGGCAGAGCGTGGTCTTTCCCGTCCCCACCTCGCCCGAGATGGCCATGAAGCCTTCGCCCTGCTCGATCCCGTAGAGCAGGTGACCGAGCACCTCGCGGTGGGTTCCCGAGAGGAACAGGTACTTCGGGTCCGGGCTCAGCGTGAACGGCTTCTCCTCGAAGCCGTAGTACGCCTCGTACATCGCGAGAGGACCTTAGCAGGCGGGTCGCCGGGGCTGCAGGTCCGCTGCTGCGGTGTCGGCGCCCGGCTGCGGGTGGCCGGGCCCTGGCGCGCCCCGCTGGACTGGCGCGCCGGCACGGAGCTTGCTCCACTCCAGGACATGGAGCCTCTCGACCTGACCGACCGGCTGATCGCCGAGCACGTGGGCCTGGCCATGGGCGCCGCCGCCATTCCCCTGCCGGTGGCCGACCTGGCGGCGGTCACGTGGGTGCAGGTGGACCTGGTCCACGAGCTGGCCCGCCGCTACCAGGTGACGTCGGACCGCCGCCGCGCGCGCGAGGCGGTGCTGGCCCTGGCCGGCGCCACGCTGGCGCGGGCGGGAGCGTCGGCGGTGAAGGCGCTGCCCGGGGCGGGCTGGTGGCTCGGCGGCGCGACCCACGCGGCCCTGGCCGGCGCCACCACCTGGGCGCTGGGCCAGGTGTACCGCGAGCAGTTCGAGGCCCACGGATCGCTCGCGGCGCCCGACGCCGACGTGCTGCGCGCCCGCTACGAAGCCTGCGTCGAGCGCGCCCGCAACCTGGCGCGCGACCTGCGCGAGCGCGTCTCCTTCGACGAAGCGGTCGACGAGCGGGCCGAAGACCTGGAGCGCCTGGCGCGGCTGCGCCGCGCCGGCGTGCTGCGCGAAGAGGAGTACCGGAAGCTGGTCGGGGCGCGCGGCGGGTCCGAACGCGTGGAGCCCGCGGAGGACGCGCTGGACTAGCATGGCCGCGTGGCCACCGCCTCGATCCGCGAGCCCGCCCGCGACCTGCCCGTCCGCCACGAGGCCGACGTGCTGGTGGTCGGGGGCGGTAGCGCCGGCGTGGCGGCGGCGGTAGCGGCGGCGCGCCAGGGCGCCGACGTGCTGCTGGCCGAGCGCCACGGCCACCTGGGCGGCCTGGCGACCGGCGGGCTCATCATCCTGCTGCTCACCCTCGACGACGGACGCGGCCGGCAGGTGGTGGCCGGCCTGTGCGAAGAGGTCACGCGCCGGCTGGTGCGACGCGGCGCCGCCCATCACCCGCCGCCCGAAGAATGGGGCAGCGAAGCCGCGGAGCGCGTCGCCCGGGACCAGCGCTGGGGACTCGTCTGGGGCCGGCCCCCGCACCGGGTCCGCTACTCGGTGGCCTACGACCCGGCCTACCTGAAGGGGGTGCTCGACGAGCTGGTGGTCGAGAGCGGGGCGCGCCTGCTGCTCCACGCCTGGGGCGCCGAGCCGCTGCTCGCCGACGGCCGCATCGAGGCGCTGGCCTTCCAGAGCAAGGCGGGACGCTTCGCGGTGCGGGCGCGGCGCGTGATCGACGCCACCGGCGACCTGGACGTGGCGGTGGGCGCCGGCTGCGCCCACGCGACCGAGCGGGTGCTGCCCTGGATGTGGTTCACCGTCGGCGGCGTCGACCTGGCCCGCGCCGGGCCCGACGCCCCCGGCTTCCAGACCATCGGCGCCGGCAAGGTGCTGCTGCCCTGGGGATCCATCGAGAAGGTGGGCTGGATCGACGCGACCGTTCCCGAGGACCTGACCCACGCCGAGGTCGAGTGCCGGCGCCGCGTGCTCGCCGAGTTCGAGCGGCTGCGGCGCGAGGCGCCCGGCTTCGAGCAGGCGCACCTGTGCGAGGTGGCCACGCAGCTGGGCATCACCGAGAGCCGGCGCCTGGTCGGTCGGCACACGCTGGCGCGCAGCGAGATGGACGCGGTGCGCGACGACGCGGTGGCCGCCACCGGCCACTGGACGAAGTACGGCGCCACCTACGACATTCCCTACGATGCGCTGCTCCCGCGGGAGGTGCCGAACCTGCTGGCCGCCGGGCGCTGCATCTCGGTGGACCACCAGGTCCACCACGCCACCAAGGAGATCCCGGCCTGCATGGCGACCGGCGAGGCCGCCGGCGTGGCGGCGGCGCTGTCGCTGGACCGCGACGTGGATCCGGCGGAGGTGCCGGTGAAGGAGCTGCGCGCCCGGCTCGAGGCGGCCGGCGCCATCGTCTCCGCCGGTCCGCGCTAGGGAGTGTCTGCACGAAGCGGTTTCGCTGAGGCCATGCCAGACGGATGGCCTGAGTCGGCTTGTGCAGACGTTCCCTAGACGGGTGCGGGACCCAGGGTCGCCTGCTTCAGCTCGTCGAAGCTCGTCTGGAGGCAGTCGGCGTAGAACTGCGGGTCCGGCATCATCTCGCGACACGAGGTGGCGGTGACGGTGATCTCGCCGCAGTAGCTGAACACGGCGTGGATGATGCCCATGCCGTCCATCACGGGTCCCAGGCCGTAGTTGGCCACCAGCCGCGCGTCGTTCCAGTACAGGTCCTGCTGCGGACCGGGCACGTTGGTGATGACCGTGTTGAAGAACGGGTCGATGCGGTTGGCCAGGCCGAAGCGGCTGTAGGCGCGCGCGGCCAGGCCGGCCAGCGACCCGGGAATGAACTGGCTCGCGTCGGTCATCAGGCGGGCGCCCACCGCCTTGGTCAGCTCCTTCGAGCGCTGGGATCCGGCGGTCACCGCCGCCAGGCGCTCGGCCGGGTCGGCCACGTCCGACTTCACCGACATCAGCATGCTCGACACCTGGTTGCCGGCGGTGCCGGCCTCGTCCTCGGTGCGCACCGAGACCGGCGTCATCGCCCACAGCGACTCCTCGGGCAGCTCGCCGTGGTGCTCCAGGTAGCGCCGCAGCGCGCCGCCGCAGAGGGTGATGATCGCGTCGTTGACCGTCGCGCCCACCACCGTCTTCTTGATCTCGCGGACCTCGCCCAGGTCGAAGCGCCGGCCCTCGACGACGCGGAGCGGGGACACGGTGCCGTTGAAGCGGGTGCGCGGCACCGACTCGTCGTCGGGCGGCTCGGGACGCGACGCCATCTCCTGCCGCCAGCGGCGCACCGCCGGCAGCGACTGGCCCAGCATGCGCGCGGCGCGGAAGGGCTGGCGGATGTTGTTCAGCGCCAGGCGTCCGGAGAGCTCGAGCCAGGACGGCGACCTCTCCGGCTTCCACTCCTCTTCGGGCGGCGGCACCGGCGCCCCGGGCGTGAGGTCGTGGATGGCCGCCGCCAGCTCGGCGCCGGACACGCCGTCGATGGCGGCGTGGTGGATCTTGGTCACGACCGCGAAGCTGCCGGGCGGCAGGCCCGGCACGTTGTCGAGGCCCTCGATGACCGTCATCTCCCACAGCGGACGCGACAGGTCGAGGGGGCGCGAGTGGAGTCGCGCCGTCTGGATGCACAGCTGGCGCCAGTCACCCGGCTTCGGCAGGGCGATGTGGCGCAGGTGGTACTCCAGGTCGAAGGCGTCGTCCTCGATCCAGTAGGGATGGTCCAGGTCGAAGGGGACGTTCACCAGCTTCTGCCGGAAGCAGCGGGCCCGGTGCAGCCGCTGCTCGACGTTCGCGAGCAGGCTCTTGAAGGTGACGAGCCCGCCTTCGACGGTGGACTGGTCGTAGATGGCGAGCGAGCCGATGTGCATCGGCGCGTTGGCCGTCTCGAAGTAGAGGAAGGACGCGTCCAGGCCGCTGAGCTGCTGCATGGGGCCTCCGGCGAGGGGAGGCTCCAGCATACGCTCATGGGCGGCGCTCGACGTGGATTCAGCGGGCGACGACCGCCGGGTTGCCCTCGCTCCACACCATGCGCAGCTGACGGTGCGCGATGCGCCAGCCCGTGTCGGTACGCACCCAGCGGTCGCGGTAGGTGCCGCCGATCAGGTAGTTCTCGCCGTCCGGCAGGCCGCGGCGCGTGTGCTGGGCCTGGAGCGCGCAGCGCGAGGTGGCGGTGTCGCCGTCCAGGTCGATCTCGATGCTCCCGACCAGGTGCTGGCTGGCGTCCAGCGGCTCCAGGGTGCCGCGGCACAGGGCTTCGATGGCCGCGTAGCCCTCCAGCGGATCGCCCATGCCGTAGTCGCCGACGGCGTCGGGCGTGAAGCAGGTGGCCAGGCGGGGCCAGTCGCGCTCGTCCAGGGACGACGCGTAGCGGGCCAGGATCTCGCCGATCTCGAGGCGGTCGCGCAGCTCGTCGGACACGGGTCGCTCTAGCCGGTGGCGGTAGCGGTGTCGGTGGCGTTGGCGGCGGCGGTCGCGACCCGGCGCCCGGTCGTCTCGAGGACGGCCTGGGCGTCGCGGGCCGCCGCCTCCAGCGGGCGACGGGCCGCGCCGCGGGCGCAGCCGAGCACCATGGTGCTGGTGGCGTGCAGCATGGCGGCACGTGTCTTCTCCGCGTCGAACTCGCCGACCAGCCACATCATCGACGCCGCGATGCACGAGGCGGTGATGCGATCGGCCAGCACGCGCGCCGACACCCAGTCGGCCAGCTGCCGCCGGGAGCGCATCTCCTCGAGACCGCGCTCGAGCTCGGCCGCCAGCTCGCTGGCGATGGACAGGCGGGCCACCGTCTCGCGTCCGTGCACGAAGGCCTGCATCAGGGCGCGGTTGTAGCGGGGCAGGGCGGCGATGTCGTCGGCGCACTGGGCCACCACGGCCAGCACCCGCGCGGCGCCCAGGTCCTGCGCGGTCTCCCGCGTGCGCGCGAGCACGCCCTGGAAGTGCCCCTCGACGGCGGCGGCCAGCAGCGCGTCCTTGCTGCCGAACTGGTTGTAGAGCGTCGGCACCGACACGCGGCAGTGGGCGGCCAGGTCGCGCATGGTGAGTCCGGCGTAGCCGCGCTCGGCGATCAGCTCCCGGGCGCCGGACAGGATGCGCGCGCGCCGTTCGAGCTTCTGCTCGGTGATCAGGTCCATGGCGCCGGATCTTAACATGATAAAACGGATTGATCGAGATCAACCAGGTTGAACCGAGATGAGCTCTGTTGTGGGCTGCGCCGCAGCCCAGGGTTGCAGGCTCTGGCGGCCCGCCGCCCGCGGCATATGTTGAGCAAATGGACTCGAACCCCCCTTCCGAGGGCACGCCCCGCAGCTGGCGCGAGACCGTCGTGCACGAGATCCGCACGCGGCCGATGGCCTGGAGCGTGTTCGCCCTGATGACCGCCGCCGGTCCGGTGGCGGTCCACTACCTCTTCCCCGAGGCGCCGGTCGGCGTGGCGATCGTCGGCGGCGCCATCTTCGGCGGCTACTGCGCGCTGAACGCGGTCCCCCAGAAGTTCCTGTAGGCTGCGCCCCGGGCTCGCTTCGGGGGAACGCCGTGGACGCACAGCAGGTGGTGGACCGCGAGCACGTGGACTTGGCCCGCCTCTCCGGGTGGATGGATGCGCAGGGGCTGCCGCGGGGCGAGATCCGCGACGCCGAGCTGCTGGCCGGCGGAACCCAGAACATCCTGCTGCGCTTCACGCGTGGCGGCGAGCGCTACGTGCTGCGCCGGCCGCCGCCGCACCTGCGTCGCAACAGCAACGAGACCATGCGCCGCGAGGCGCGCGTGCTGGGCGCCCTGGCGGGGAGCGACGTCCCCCACCCGGCGCTGCTGGCGGCCTGCCCGGAAGAGGACGTGATCGGCGCCTCCTTCTACCTGATGCAGCCGATCGAGGGCTTCAACCCCACCACCGGTCTGCGCGACCTGCACGCCGGCAGCGCCGCCGTCCGCCGCGCCATGGGCCTTTCGCTGGTGGACGGCATCGCCGCGCTGTCGAAGATCGACCCGGTCGCCGTCGGGCTCGAGGGCTTCGGCAAGCCCGAGGGCTGGCTCGAGCGGCAGGTGCCGCGCTGGCAGGCGCAGCTCGAGAGCTACGCGGAGCACGAGGGCTACCCGGGCCCCGACATCCCGGGGGTCGACCGGGTGGCGCGCTGGCTCGACGACCACCGGCCCGCCGACTTCCGTCCCGGCATCCTGCACGGCGACTACCACCTGTCGAACGTGATGTACGCCCTGGACGGTCCGGAGCTGGCGGCGATCGTGGACTGGGAGCTCTCGACCATCGGCGATCCGCTGCTCGACCTGGGCTGGCTGCTGGCCACCTGGCCGGGCGACGAAGGTCCCACCCTGGGCAGCATCGCCGTGCAGCCGTGGGACGGCTTCCCGCGCTCGGCGGAGCTGGTCGCCCACTACGGCGAGCGCACCGGGCGCGACCTCGCGTCGGTGCCGTGGTACGGGGTGCTCGCCTGCTACAAGCTGGGGATCATCCTCGAGGGCACCCACGCCCGCGCCTGCGCCGGCAAGGCGCCCAAGGCCACCGGCGACGTGCTGCACGCCACCACCGTCGCGCTCTTCGAGCGCGCGCTTCGCTGGGTGGAGTAGGAGCGGGAGTGCCCGAAGGCAGCGACGCGTACTAGTCGCTGTCCTCGTCGCCGCACGGGTTGTCGCCGCAGGGATTGTCCCCACACGGGTTCTCGCCGCACGGGTTGTCGCTCTCGCCGCACGGGTTCTCCTCGCCCTTCTCGTGGTGCGCGGCACCGGCCGAGACGGCGAACGTCGCGACGGCGAAGAGCGTGAAGAAGACGACGACGAGCTTGCGAATGGTCATGCTGGAGATCCTCCTTCGGTCGATGGGAAGCCTAGCGACCGTCGGAGGCGGGGCAAACGCAGGTGTGTCGGATCGCCCCCAGCGCGGCCGCGTCGCTAGCTGGGACCGCCGTACACGCAGAGCTTCTCGCCGGTCACGTAGGACGCGCGCTCCGAGACGAAGAAGCGCACCGCGTTGGCCACGTCCTCGGGCTGGCAGACGCGGCCGAAGGGGCTCGCCTCGTCGAGCTTGCGGATGTCGTCGACGCCGGCGGTGGCCTTCACCAGGCGCCGGCCCATCTCGGTCTCGACCAGGCCCGGCGCCACGATGTTCACGCGGATGCCGTGGCGCTTCACCTCCTTCGACAGCGACCAGGCCAGCGACTCCATGGCGGCCTTGCCCATGTTGTAGGGCGCACCGCCGCCGGCGTGGTGAAGGGTGGCGACGCTCGAGATCATGACGATGTCGCCGCGCGGGCAGCGGCGCATGCCGGGGAGCACCAGCTGGCACAGCCGGTGCGGGGCCAGCGCGTGCACGCGCACCACCCGCAACAGCTCCGCCGGATCCGTCTTCTGCACGCTCTGCCCGCGGCTGGCGATGCCGGCGTTGTTCACCAGGATGGAGACGTCGCCCAGGTCGCCGGTGACGTCGTCGACCATCTTCACCAGCGCGTCGTCGTCCTCCATGTCGGCCGCATAGGCGGCGGCGCGACGTCCCAGCGTCTCGATCGCCGCCACCGTCTCCTGCGCCGCGTCGGCGTCGCGCCGGTAGTTGACGGCCACGTCGGCGCCGTCCTCGGCCAGCGCCAGCGCGATGGCGCGACCGATGCCGCGTCCGCCGCCGGTCACCAGCGCGACGCGACCCGAGAGATCCTGGACGTCCGGCATGGCTCGCTCCTCGAAGAAGGGGACCCGGCATTGTGCCCGGTTGTGGCGGGCCGGGCGACGTGGAATCGTCCCGGCTCCCCATGTTCCTCCCCGACCGCGAGCGCTTCGTGGCGCGGCTCGAGGCGCGCGGCAGTCACCCCACCTGGGTGCTGTGGGCCGCCCTGGCCGGCATGTTCGCCACCACCTTCCCGATCACCATCCTGACGGTGGCGCTGCGCCCGATCGCGCTCGAGTTCGAGACGAGCGAGACCACCATGGCGTGGGTGATCAGCGCCCCCATGCTGTTCTCGGCGGTGATGCTGCCGCTGATGGGAAAGCTCGGCGACCTCTACGGCCACCGCCGCGTGTTCCTGGCCGGCTTCGCAGCGGCCACGGTCACCGCGGTGGCGACCGCCTTCGCCTGGGACGCGCCGTCGCTGGTGGGTCTGCGCACGCTGGCGGCGATCGTGGGCGGCGCGACCCAGCCCACCTCGATGGCGCTGATCTTCAGCGTCTACGGCGCGGAGGACCGCGTGCGCGCCATGGGCTGGTGGTCGATGACCGGCGCCGCGGCGCCGGCGCTGGGGCTGATCGCCGGCGGTCCGCTGGTGGACTGGCTCGGCTGGCGCGTGGTCTTCGTGGTGCAGGCCCTGTTCTCGCTGGGCGCGCTGGGGCTGGCGGCGCTGGTGCTGAAGGAGACGGCGCGCCAGCGCGTGCGCTTCGACCTGGTGGGCGCGGCGACGCTGGCGCTCGGCGTGGCCGGACTGATGGGCGCCCTCGGCCGGGTGCGCGACGTGGATCCGCTCTCGCCGCAGATCCTGGGGCTGCTGGCGCTGGGCGTGGCGGGCATCGCCCTGTTCGTGCGCGTCGAGGGTCGGGTGAAGGAGCCGCTGGTCTCGCTCGACTACTTCCGCCGGCGCGAGTTCAGCGCGGCGATCGTGTCGAACGCCGCCATGGGCGGGGCCTACATGGGCGCGTTCGTGCTGGCGCCGCTGGTGCTGCTCGAGACGTTCCGCATGAGCATCTCGCAGGCCGCGCTCTTCATGCTGATGCGCACCCTCACCCTGACGGCCTGCTCGCCGGTGGGAGGTCGCCTGGGGGCGCGCATCGGCGTGCGGGGGGCTGCGCTGCTGGGCGCCGGCATCATGACCGCCGCGCTGGTGGTGATCGCGCTGGGCACGCTCGAGGCGTCACTGCCGGCGGTGGGCCTGGGCCTGGTGCTCCAGGGCATGGGCCACGGCTTCGCCCTGCCGTCGCTCACGTCGGCGGTGGCCGAGGCGGTGCCCGACCACGACCTGGGCATCGCCAGCGCCGCCAACCGGCTGACCGCCCAGGTGGGCACCTCCTTCGGCATCACGGCGCTGACCATCGCCTATGGCGGCCTCAACACCGGCGTGGGCTTCGCGCGCGCCTTCGCGCTGGGGGCCGTGCTGTCGCTGGTCTCGACGCTGGCGGCGGGCCTGATGGGCCGCACCGGGCCCGCGCGCATCGCGTAGAATCGGCCTCCGACGGAGGCGCCGTGTTCGACCTGGACCTGGACGACGAGCTCTCGCTGCTGGTGGAGACGGCCTCCGGCTTCGCCGCCGACGAGCTCACGCCCCGGCTGCGCGACGCCGAGTCGGCGCGCGCCGTCGACACCGGCGCGCGCGCCGCGTTCGCCCAGATCGGGCTGGCCGGTCTCGAGCTGCCCGAGGCGGCCGGCGGCGCCGGCCTGGCATCGCTGGCGCGGGTGCTGGTGAACGAGGAGCTGGGCGCCGCCGACGCGGGCGCGGCGCTGGCCCTCGACCCGCTGGGACCGGCCCTCTACCCGCTGCTCGAGGCGGGCGGCGAGACGGCGCTGCGCGAGCACGGGCTGCCGCTGCTGGAAGAGGAGGGCGCCCGCGCCGTGCTCGTGCTCGAGCGGGAGGCGCGGCTCGAGGTCGACGGCGACCGCGTGTCGGGATCGGTGCCCTGGGTGCCGGCGGACCGTGTCGACCTGCTGGTCGTGCTGCGCGCCGACGAGGCGCTGCTGCTGCGCGAGGGCATCCGGGCGACGCCGCTGCGCGGCGCCGGGCTGCGCGCGGCCGGCGCGTCGGAGCTGCGGCTCGAAGGCGCCCGCGTGGCGGCCCGCCTTCCGGGAAGCGATGCGGCGGAGCGCGCGCGGGGTCGCGCCCGGCTGTACGCCGCGTCGCTGCTGCTCGGCGTGCTGCGCCACGCGGCCGACTTCTCGCGCGCCTACGCCCAGGAGCGCGTGGCCTTCGGTCGGCCCATCGCCCACCACCAGGGGCTCGCCTTCCTGATCACCGACATGCACATGGCGGTGGAAGGGGCGCGCTGGCTGGTGCGCGACGCGGCCTGGCGCGCCGACGCGGGCCACCCCTTCGCCGACGTGGCCGCGGCGGCCTTCGCCGAGGTGGCCGACGCCGCGCGCCTGGTCGGGCCCAACGGCGTGCAGATCCTGGGCGGCCACGGCTTCATGCAGGACTACCCGATGGAGAAGGCCATGCGCGAGGCGCGGGCGCTGTCGCTGTGGCTGGGCGGCGGCGACGCGGCGGTCGACACGGCGGGCCGCGCGTTGTGCGACGGACCCCACCCGGTGGCGCTCTCCCACGGCGGGGTGCTCTAGTGGACTTCACCCTCGAGCCGGACATGCGGGAGCGCCTGGTGGAGGCGCGCGAGTGGGGCCGCAGCCAGATGCGGCCCGCCGGCCTCGAGTCGGACCGCATGGGCGCGCCGCTGCCGGTGGACCACCCCTACTTCAAGGCGTTCGTCGAGCGGGGCATGGGGCGCACGCGCTGGGCCGGTCCGGGGGCCGGGCCGGCGAAGCCGCGTCCGGGCATGGTGGTGCTGTCGCTGCTGCTGGCCGAGGAGACCGCCTACTGGGATCGCGGCGTGGTGGTGGCCGGGCCGGGTCCGGGCCTGCCGGAAGGCAACGTGCTGGCGCTCGGCACCGACGAGCAGAAGGAGCGCTACCTGGGCCCCTTCCTCGAACCGGACCGCCCGCGCTGGGCCTGCTTCGGCATGACCGAGCCCGGCGCCGGCAGCGACGCGGCGGCCATCCGGACCCAGGCGCGCAGGGACGGCGACGGCTGGATCCTGAACGGCGCCAAGTGCTTCATCGGCAACGCCAGCCGCTCCGACTGGATCCTGGTGCAGGCCACCCTCGACCCGTCGAAGGGCCGTGCCGCCCAGCGCGCCTTCTTCGTCGAGAAGGACACGCCGGGCCTGGGCGGCTTCAAGATCGAGAAGAAGATGGGCCTCAAGGCCTACGAGTCCACCTCCTTCACGCTCACCGACTGCCGCGTGCCGGCCGCGAACCTGCTGGGCGGCGAACGGACGGAGAAGAAGTCGCAGAAGGCGGGCGCCGGCTTCAAGACCGCCATGGCCACCTTCAACGCGGGACGCCCGGTGATCGCGGCCAACGCGGTGGGCATCGGTCGCGCGGCGCTCGACGAGGCGCTCGCCTTCGCCCGCGAGCACGACCTGCTCCACGACGCACGCGTGCGCGACCGGCTGGAGGCGATGGCGCGCAAGCTGCGCATGGCGCGGCTGGTCTGCCTGCGCGCCGGCAGCCTGGCCGACCAGGCGCGGCCCAACATCGTCGAGGCGTCGATGTCGAAGGCCCTGGCCGCAGGCGTGGCCCAGCAGGCCACCGCCCTGGGCATGGACCTGCTCGGCGTGGTCGGCGCGCGCGGCGACCACCTGATCGAGAAGCTCTACCGCGACGCCAAGGCGATGGACATCGTCGAGGGCACGGGGCAGATCCAGCGCGTCATCATGGCGCGTACGCTGGTCGGCCTGCCGCGCGGCTAGCCACGGGAGGAGTCCGATGAGCGAGCCCGCCGTCCTCTACGAGGTGAAGGACCACGTCGCGACGGTCACCCTGAACCGCCCCGAGAACCGCAACAGCATGACGCCGGACGTGCTGGCCGGCCTCTCCGAGTCGATGGAGCGGGTGGCGGGCGATGCCGACGTGCGCTGCGTGGTGGTGACCGGCCGCGGCCGGAGCTTCTGCGCCGGCGCCGACTTCAAGTCGCGGGCGGTGGACACGGACGTGCCGCCCCACGAGCGATCCTTCGCCATGTACTCCCACTTCCTGAAGGTGCTGGAGGTGGAGGTGCCGGTGATCGGCGCGCTGAACGGCCACGCCATCGGCGGCGGCCTGGGGCTCGCCGTCGTCTGCGACCTGCGCGTCGCCAACCGGGACGCGAAGTACGGCGCGAACTTCGTGCGGCTGGGGCTGCACCCGGGCATGGCCACCACCTACCTGCTGCCGCGGCTGATGGGCCTGCCGCGGGCCACCGAGTTCCTGCTGACCGGCCGCATCGTGAGCGGCGCCGAGGCCGCCGAGGCCGGCCTGGTCAACCATGCCGTCCCCGCCGAGGAGGTGCTGCCGAAGGCCATGGAGCTGGCGCGCGAGATCGCCGGCGCCGCCCCCCTGGCGGTGCGCTGGACCAAGCAGTCGATCTACCGCCACGCCGACTGGGATCCGGTGTCGGCGGCCCGCTGGGAGGCCCACGTCCAGTCGCGCAGCTTCGAGACCGAGGACCACCGGGAAGGCGTGAAGGCCCTGCTGGAGAAGCGCGAGCCGAGGTTCACCGGGAAGTAGTGCGCGCCTGGCAGGTCGTCCGGCACGGGGAGCCCGCCGAGGCGCTCGCCCTGAACGAGGTGGCGCCGCCCGAGCCGGGGCCCGGCTTGCTCCGCGTGCGGGTCGCGGCGGCCGCGCTGGGCTTCCCGGACCTGAGCCTGTGCCGCGGGAGCTATGCCCTCACGCCCGCGCTGCCCTTCACGCCGGGCCAGGAGCTGTGCGGCGTGGTGACGGCGGCCGGACCCGGCGCCCAGGCGCCGCTGGGGAGCCGCGTGATGGCGGTGTCCGGCTTCTTCCTGGGCCACGGGTCCTTCGCCGAGGAGGCGCTGGCCCTCGACGACTTCTGCTTCCCGGTGCCCGACGATCTCGCCGACGCCGAGGCGGCCGGCTTCTGCATTCCCTTCCACACGGCCTGGGTCGCGCTGGTGCGCCGGGCCGCGCTGCGGTCCGGCGAGACGCTGCTGGTGCTCGGTGCGTCGGGCGGCAGCGGATCGGCGGCCGTCCAGCTCGGTCGGGCGCTGGGTGCGCGCGTGGTCGCGGTGGCCGGCGGCGCCGGCAAGGCGGAGTTCTGTCGCGGCCTGGGCGCCGACGTCGTGGTCGATCACCGCAGCGAGGACGTGGCGGAGCGCGTCCGTGCGGTCACCGAAGGGCGCGGCGCCGACGTGGTCTTCGACGCGGTGGGCGGCGACGCCTTCGACGCCGCCACCCGCTGCATCGCCCACGAGGGGCGCCTGCTGCTGGTCGGCTTCGCCAGCGGCGACTGGGGACGCCCCGCGCCGGCCCACATGGTGACCCACAACTACGCGGTGCTGGGCGTGGTGCCGTCGGGCTACGACCGCGCCTTCCGGCGGGAGGCACAGCGCGAGCTGCTGGCCCACCGCGAGCGGGGCGCCCTGCGCGTTCCGGTCGACCGCGTGCTGTCCTTCGACGCCCTGCCCGAGGGACTCACCGCCCTGGCCCGCGGTCGGGCCAGGGGGAAGTGGGTCCTCTCTGGCGGAAGCGGGGGCTAGCGGCGTCGGGCCGCGGCCAGGCCGACCAGGCCCAGACCGACGAGCAGGCCGGTGGTCGGCTCCGGAATGACGTTCACGTTGAGCGTCCAGGTCGAGTCGTAGCCGTCCGGACCCGAGGAGCGGCCCCAGTAGGAGTAGTCGTCCACGTCCTGGTCGATGACGCCGCTGTTCAGGCCGAACAGCACGGCCGCCTCTTCGCCGCCCGAGGCGCTCGAGCAGATGAAGCCGGAGCAGCCGTCGTTGGAGAAGGCCTCGAGGTCGAAGGCGATGCTCACGTTGAACACCGCGTCGCCGATGCCGGCCAGGATCACGTTGTCGTTTCGGTTGCCCGAGAACTGCTGGCTGGAGCTGCTGTTGTTCGACGGGTTGTTCGAGTGGCTGCCGGGCCAGACGGTGACGTCGTAGTTGTTGCCGTTCACCACGGTGGTGACGTTCGTCATCTCGGCGGAGCCGCTGTCCTGGGTGCCGACCGCCGACGCGGTGCCGTCGCCGTTCAGTCCGTAGAGGCCCAGCACGCTCTGGGACAGGTCGACGGTCCACTCGGCCAGCGGGTCGTCGACGTCGACGGTCAGCGTGATGTCGAAGTCGAGGCTGCCCTGCACCCAGCGGTCGCCGCCCTGGCCCACGTCGGCGCCGCCGTCGTCGGCGGCGACCTTGGCGTCGATGCTGAACATCGTCGAGGTCGAGCCCAGCCCCACCAGGTTGCTGGAGGTGCCGCCGGCGGTCGCCCAGTCGATGCCCCAGTCGTCCGAGGTGCCTCCGCCGTTCTGGGAGCAGGCGCTGCTCTCGTTGGTGTTGTTGTAGGTGCCGTTCGCGCAGGTGCTGTTGTCGCTGGAGAGCGCGACGGAGAGCGTGGCGGCTCCGGCCGACCCGGCCGACAGGGCCAGGAGGAGCGCAGTGGCGGCAGCAAGACAAAGAGATCGCATCCGGTCCATCCCCTTCCCAAGGTCTCCGGCGCGCCGGCGCGGCACGGCGGAGGGACTTCCGTCGCGCGGTAATTGCAACGCATGTGCCTACTTGCACGAATGACGGAATCGGTTCCAACCGTCCGGAATTGCGGCAGAAAGTTAGCGACCCGAAGTCACTCGGAGGTCGGCGTTGGACCCGGGTCGGCAACGCGTTTCCCCCGCCGGGGAAAAGGTTTTCCCCTCGGACGGTCAGCGGGCCACACCGCCGGCCAGCGCGCGCAGGTCCGAGACGCTGGGTGCGCCGGCCAGCGTGCGCAGCACGCGCCCCTCGCCGTCGGTGATCACGCTGGCGGGCAGGGCGTCGCGTCGCAGCGCGGCGGCGGCGGCGGCGCGCACCGCCTCGGCGCGCGCCCGGTCGATCTGCGACAGCACCCGGTAGGGTGGGCGGTGGCGCCGCGCCCAGCGCTCCACCTGCTCGGGAGACTCGTCCTCGTCCACCGGCACGCCGTAGAGCGCCAGCTCCTCCGGCGGGAAGCGCTCGCGCAGCGCGCGCAGCTCGGGAAGCTCCTCGCGGCAGGCCTCGCACCAGGTGGCCAGGGTGGTCAGCACGCGCAGCGGAGCGTCGTCGTCGAGGTCGGCGAGCAGGCGCGGCGCCGGCGGGTCGTCGGCGCGCGGCGGCGTCGGTTGCGGCGGGCGCGCGTAGGCCGATCGCACCGGCGTCCGTCCGGCGTCCTCGTACACCGTCCACTCCTCGCCGGGCCGCAGCCCGTCCAGGGTCTGCACCCGTCCCGAGGGCCAGACCACCCGCGCGCTGGCGGGTCCGGCGTGGTCGCCCAGGCCGAACAGCAGGCGCCCCGCGTTCTGCGCCGCCAGGCCCTCGCCGGCGCGCAGCTCGCGCACCTGGGTCGTGCCGCCCGCCGTGACCTCGACCCGGGCGCCGATGCCGTCGCGGTTCGACGCGCCCGCCACCGGCTGCGCGGTGTGGTTCGCGCCGCGCAGCAGGAACGAGAGCACCGGCGCCGGACCCCTGCCCAGCTCGTTGCGGAACAGCTGGAGCAGCGGCGCGTTCGCATTCACCACCGCCACGTCCTGCCAGCCGTCGCGGTCGAAGTCGAGCCAGGCGAAGGCGCGTCCGTCGGCGCGGTCGTCCATGCCCGACAGGCCCGAGGCGTCGATGAACTGCCGCCCGCCGGCGCCGCCTTCGCGCGCGTAGCTCAGGAACAGCCGGTTCGGCTCGCGACCGCTCTGCGACACGCCGTCCTTGAAGTGGCGTCCGGGCAGGCTCTGGTTGTCGGCCACGCCGCGTGCCTCCCGCACGCCGGGGTCGGTGCGCACGACCGTGCGCCACCAGTCGCTTCAGACGTCGACGTCGAGGGCGGCCTCCGGCGGGGCGCTGTAGTAGCCGGCGGGCACGTAGACGTCCTGCCAGCCGTCGTTGTCGACGTCGGCGAACTGCCCGCCCCACGCCCAGCCCGCCACCTCGACGCGCACGTCGTCGTCCGTCTCGCCGGACACGCGCTCGAAGCGGTCGCCCAGGTTGCGGAACAGGCTGTTGCCCCGCGCCATGCTGGGAAGCTCCGGCCCGACGTCGTCCAGGCGCGCCGTGATGCGCCGGCCCGCCTTGCTGTACATGTTCGACACGTAGAGGTCCTGGCGGCCGTCGTTGTCGTAGTCGCCCCAGGCGACGCCCATGCCGAAGCCGATGTCGGCGGTGCCGGTCTCGTCGGTGACGTCGCGGAAGCCGGCGGCGCCGTCGTTGCGCAGCATCTGGTTCGGCGCGAAGTCGTGGGCCAGGTAGACGTCGGCGTCCCCGTCGCCGTCCCAGTCGGACCAGGTGGCCTGGTAGGTGTTCCGGAAGCTGGCCAGCGGACCCGCGTCCGCGTCGATCTCGAAGCGGCCGCCGCCCCGGTTGCGCAGCAGGCGGTTCGGCGGTCCGGGCAGCGACAGGAAGATGTGGGCGCCGGGCGCGCGGGCCTCGGCGAACAGGCGCTTCGCGTCGGCCTCGGGCATGTGGTCGAGGAGCAGGGCCTCGGCGCGCGGTGCGCCGGCGCGGCGCGCGCGATCCCAGTCGCGCATGTCCACCACCACCATCTGGGCCGCGTAGGTCGAGAGGTACACGTCGAGCAGGCCGTCGCCGTCGACGTCCGCCGCCGACACCGAGCTGACCAGGCCGGGCGGATCGCTGCCCAGCGCCGCCTCGGTGCGATCGACGAAGCGCCCCTCTGCGTCGCCCAGCCGGTTCTCCAGGTAGCGGCTGCCGGCCAGCGTTCGTCCCAGGAACAGGTCCGGGTCCCCGTCGTTGTCGAAGTCGGCGAAGATCGCCGACGACGCGTGGTCCGCCAGGTCGAGGCCGTAGGCGGCGGCCGACTCCACGAAGGTCCCGTCGCCCCGGGACAGCAGCAGCTGGTTGCTTCCGAAGCGCGCCATCACGTAGAGGTCGTCGAAGCCGTCGCCGTTGAGGTCGGTGACGGCGAGCCCCGGGTGCCGGTCCTGGGCGGCCTCGAAGAAGTGGCGGTGCGGGCTGCGGAACGCGTCCGGCCGGGTGAGCCTGCTCGCCACCTGCTGCTGGTGGAGCGAGGCGCGGGCGCGCCGGAGCGCTCGCGCGTCGGGCAGGCGCTCGTCCAGAACCTCGCGGAAGAGCGGTGCCGGGGCGCGGGTGAGCGTGGTCTCGCCGAGGGCCAGCCGACGGATCCTCCAGGAGCCGGCGGCGAAGGCGTCGTCGCCCCGCTGCACCCAGCCGACCTCGATCCGCCCGGACAGCTCGCCCACGCTGCCGTCGCGCAGCACGCCCGCGGCGTGGAGCACCAGCTCGGTGTCCAGCCGGCGGCGGCTGTCGTCGCCGAAGCGGGCGTAGGCCACCCCCAGGCCCGCGTGGGTCAGGTGGTCGAAGGCGTCGAGCAGCGGCGCCAGCAGCGACACGTCGGCCGGGGCGAGCGGCGGCCCCGTCTCGCCCGGAGCGAACGTGGCGCGCTCGACGGGCAGCCCGCCCACCGGACGAAGCGCCGCCAGCGGATCCTCCGCCGCCACGTCGCGGGTCTCGACGGTCACGTCGAACAGGGCGAGCGACGCGGCGTCGGGCAGCCGCAGGTTGCGCAGCGAGTGCTGGATCCGGCGCAGCGCCGGCGTCAGCGCGTGGACGCGCTCCTCCCGTTCCTCCATCACGTCCAGGGCGGAGAGACCGGCGAGCGATCCCTCTCCTTGCGGGATCCAGGCGACGCGCGGGCTCGGCGGCGTGCGCCGTTCGAGCAGCGGCCACAACGCCAGCGCGGTCGGGTGCGGATGCGACGGTCCGCCCGGCGCCAGCGGCCAGCCTCCGTCGGGGAGCCGGGCCGCGAGCAGGTCGGCGAGCGCGTCGTCGGGAATGCGCTCCGCCGCTCCCAGGTAGGCGAGCATGGCCAGCGCCTCGAGCCACAGGTCGGTCGGCGTGTCGAAGCGCCCGGCCAGGGTGTCGCGCTCCGCCACCAGGGCGAGCAGCGCCTCCACCTGGTCGGGCCGCAGCGCCGCGGCCGCCTCGTGTCCGTCGCAGCCGTTCTCCCGCGCCCACTGACCGGCGAGCGCCGCGTGGGTGAGCGCGTAGCCGCCGGCGCGTCCGGCCGCGGCCAGCGTGTCCTTCCAGTCGTCGGGCAGCGGAATGCGATCGCAGTGCAGTGCGCCGGCGGTCATGCGGTCGATCTCGTGCTCGAGCGACGCCAGCACCGCGGGCCGCACCGCCGCGCCCGGATCGACCAGCCGGCGGAACACCGCCGCCACCTCGGGACGCGCCCGGGCGGCGGTCGCCGTGTGCAGTGGCGCGCCCCGGGCGTCCACGACCTCGAGTCCGAAGCGGCGCTGGTAGTAGGCGAACAGGCCGGCCCAGCTCGGATCGACCGGGCGCGCTTCGCGCTCGAACCAGGCGAGGGCGTCCTGGAGCGCCTGCTCGGCGTCGGCGTCGACGGCGCCGGGCCGTGCCGCATCCGGCCCGCAGGCGGCCACGATCCAGCACGCGGCAAGAAGTCCCACGGATCGAGCGAGGCCTCGGGGCATGCGCCGGCATTCTGACACTCCGTCACTCCGTCGCCAAACACCGGCGCCCCGCGACCCGCCCCGACGGGCCGTCGCAGGAGTATGCTGCTCGTGCGGCCGCGAACCCCCGCTCGCGTCCGCAGGAGCCCTCATGCGCGACGAGCCCAGTTCGACCGCGGAGAGCGTCTGCCTGTTCCGCGCCGCGGATCGCCAGCGTCCGGTGGGAACGCGCATCCTCGACGATCCCTACGCCGAGCTCTTCCTCGGCGCCGGCACCCGCGCCGCGCTGGCCGCCTTCCGCGCCACCGGCTGGCTCGGCAGCCGGGTCGAGCGACGCGTGCCGGGCCTGGCCGCCTTCGTGGTCGCGCGCCACCGCCAGATCGACGACTGGCTCGTGCGGGCGCTCGAGTCGTCGGTGGAGCAGGTGGTGCTGCTCGGCGCCGGCTACGACACGCGAGCCCAGCGCTTCGCCAAGGAGCTGCGCGGGCGGCCCGTGTTCGAGCTCGACTTCCCCGCCACCCAGCGCCGCAAGCGGCGCGTGGTGAAGCAGTACGCGAAGCGCATGCCCGAGGTCGACGTGCGCTGGGTACCCATCGACTTCCTGTCGGAACGCATCGACGTGAAGCTGCTCGAGGCCGGCTTCCGTCCGGGCGCCCGCAGCTTCTTCGTGTGGGAAGGCGTGTCGATGTACCTCACCCGCGAGGCGGTGAAGGAGACGCTTCGCGCGCTGCGCGCCCTGGCCGGACTCGGCTCCGAGCTGGCCATGGACTGGTGGTACCTGCTCGACGATCCGAGCGCGCTGGGGACGCTGCACCGCGCCACGCCCAGCCTGCTGCACCTGCTGGGCGAGCCGGTCACGCTGAGCCTGCACCCGGAGGACGTGGGCGCCTTCCTCGAGCGCGAGGGCTACGAGCTGCTGGAGCTGGCGGACGCCGCGGCGCTGGAGGCGCGCTACGTGCGCGACGACCGCAGCGTGTACCCGGCGACCTACCTCGTCCTGTGCAGGACGCGCTAGCGAACCGGCATTCCCGACAGCTGGCGCACCCGGTAGCCCTGGTCGAGCAGCACGGCCTGGAGGCTGCGACGTCCCACCAGGTGGCCGGCGCCGACCACGACGAACGCCCCGCCGCCCTCGGCCAGGATCCCGTCGATCGCCTCGGCCATGCGCAGGTGGCGCCGGTCGAAGGCCTCGTCGTAGTAGCGGGCCAGCAGCGGGTCGTCGCGGTGGTGGAAGACGATCGCCTCGAGCCGGCGCGCGTCCCCGCGGCTCCAGGCCTCCACCAGCGAGTCGAAGCCCGGCCCCTGGGTCTGGGGGTCGAGGGCGTCGAGCAGCACCCGGTCCTGCACCGGGTAGGGCAGGCTGTCGAACACCGAGAACTGCTCGAAGGGCGTCTCCAGCCCCCGGATCGGGATCTCGTCGTCGCGCGCGACCAGGCGACTCTCCACCCCCTGCGCGGTCTCGAAGCCGGCGCGCGTCATCGATCGCCCCATGAAGTGCAGCGCCACCACCCACGGCTTGTAGTGCTGGATGTCGTCCAGGCTCATGCCGATGTCCGGCGCCCGGACCTCGAGCAGCGCCCAGGTCTCGGCGCTCACCACCTGGCGCAGCCGCTTGCCCGGCGGCATGGCGCCCATGCTCTGCATCAGCTCGCCCAGCTCGCCCGGCTCGACGCCGGTGAGGTCGATCTCCAGCACCAGCACCTGCGCGTCCCGGAGCGCCTGCTCGAGGCGCCGGGGCAGCTTCCATTCGCCGATGCGGCCGACGTGCACCGACCCGAACAGCACGGCCCGGTTGCCGTTGCGCGCCTCGATCTCGAAGGCCAGCGGGTTGATCGCGCCCGCGTCCGGATCCGGTGCCGGGGTGGCGCAGCCGACCGCGACGAGCAGCAGGAGCGCCGGAATCCACTTCACCGGCGCAGGGTACCACGCGTCGTCAGGAGCCCGGCCCGCGCGCAGGCGCCAGGTAGCGGCGCGCCTGGGCGTCGCGCCCGAGCCGCCGGTAGAGCCGGCCGGTGGTCTGCTGGATGGTGGGTTCGAAGGGGAAGGCGCGGGCCGCCACGCGGGCGGTGACGGCGGCGTCGCGGGTCGCGTTCCCGGCGAGCTGGAGCTGGAGCAGCTCTTCCATGGACTCGAGCCAGCTGGTCTCCCCGTGGTGACGCCGCCAGGCGATGCGCTCGACCGGCGTCGAAGGCGCCGGCAGCTGCACGGGCACCGGCTCCTTCACGAACGGGAAGCCCGCCTCGAGCTCGCGCACCGCGTAGTCGCCGAGCACCCGGTCGACCGGCGTGATCGGCGCGTCGCGGCGCGCCTCGCCCGGCGGGCGCGCGTCCCCCTGCGTGAACCGGCCGAGCGCCTGCCAGAAGGCGTCGGCCAGCAGGAAGTAGCCGTCGGCGTTGGGGTGGACGTGCTCGAGCAGCAGCTCGTCGCCCACCAGCCCATCGGGCGAGGCCGCCGCGAAACGGGCCTGGACCTCGACGACGGTCGCGCCGTGCTCCGCGGCGAGCCGGCGCACCACGTCCTCGAAGGCGGCGGGGGCGCGGAAGGGGAGGCGGTCGCGATCGCGGGCCTGGCGGAAGGCGCGGCGGGCGGACGCTGCGTCGCCGGCGGCCAGGGCGGCCCGGCCCCGGGCGAACCAGGCGGCGGCGCCGTCGTCGCCGGGATCGCTGGCGAACGGCGGCTGGTCCTTCTCGTTGCTCACGGGGGTGCCGACGAAGACGGGCACGCCCGCCTCGGCGTAGCGCGCCAGGATCTCCGAGAGGTTCGCCTCGAACTGGGCGAGGCCCTCCCGGTGGACCGCCGAGTCGTGGGGGATCTCGGCGCCGGAGGCGGCGCGCGCCATCAGGTGGCGGGCCCGCTTCCCGAGTGCGGCGGGAGCGTCGTCCGCCAGGGCGTCGCGCGCGCCGGCGATCAGCGCCTGGAGGTACTGGTACACGCGGAAGCGTCGCAGGCGCAGGTGCAGCAGGGTGGCGGCCCGCGAGCGCTTCTCGGTCAGCCCGGAGCCGACCCCCAGCACGCCCAGGTACTCGTTGTGGCCGGCCTGGATGAGCACGGCGTCGGGCTCGATGGCCAGGATCTCGTCGACGCAGTCGAGCAGCGTGTAGCTGTTGACGGCGGCCATGGCGGCCGAGACGATCTCCACGCGGCGCTCGGGGAACGACGCCTCGAAGCGCTCGGCCAGCATCTCCGCCATGCCGGCGAAGCGGCCGTAGGGGAAGCCGGCGGCCGTCGATCCGCCCTGCACGACCAGGCGCAGCGTGCCGTCGGCCTTCGCGGCGGGGAAGGGCGCGGTCTCGGGAGCGATGGTGGGCGCCCGCGTCGGGAAGTAGCGCCGCAGCACGCCCGGGTTCGGCTCGAGCCAGCCGGGCCGCGCCTCCACCGGCCGGAACAGCGGCTCGGGTCCGCCGAAGCCCACCGCGAACAGCAGCGCCTCGAACAGCGCCAGGAACACCAGCGGCGAGAGCACGGCGCTGGCCAGCAGCGGCCAGCGGCGGCTGCCGGCGGGGCGTTCTTCGGGGGACACGGACATGGAGCGGCGCCCAGCCTACCTCGATTGGTGTGACGCGCGGGCTCCGAACACGCGAAACCGTTCCGGGGCCGGGGAATCGAAGACCGGCATGGAGATCGCACTGCTGCTGCTGGCTGCCCTGGCGCTGGCCTGGGCCAACGGGGCCAACGACAACTTCAAGGCGACGGCCACCCTCTACGGCTCGGGAACCCTCGACTACGAGGCGGGACGTCGCCTGGCCACCGCGGCCCAGCTGTGCGGATCGGTCGCGTCGGTGGTGCTGGCCGGCGCGCTGCTCACGGCCTTCGGCGGCAAGGGTCTCGTGCCGGAGGCGGTGGTCGGCAACCCGGCCTTCCTGGTCTCCGTCGGCGCCGGCGCAGCCGCCACCGTGTTGCTGGCGACGCGCGTGGGTCTCCCCATCTCGACCACCCACGCGCTCGTCGGCGGGCTCGCCGGCGCCGGCCTCGCCCTCGCGCCGTCGAGCCTGTCCTGGTCGGCCCTGGGCGGCAGCTACTTCCTGCCGCTGCTGGTGAGCCCGGTGCTCGCCACCGGCGTCGCGGCGCTGGCCTACCCGCTGGCGCACCGCGGCCGCCGCGCCCTGGGCGTCGAGTCCGACACCTGCGTGTGTCTGGGGCCCGAGCCCCAGCCGGTCGCGGTGACGCCGGACGGCGTCATGCTCCACCGCGCCACCGGCGTCCCGCTGACGCTGGCCGAACGCGAGCACTGCCAGCAGGTCTACGGCGGAAGCCTCTTCGGCACGAGCGTGAAGCGCCTGGTCGATGCGCTGCACACCGGCTCCGCCTTCGCCCTGGGGTTCGCCCGCGGGCTCAACGACACGCCGAAGGTGCTGGCGCTGCTGGTGGCGGCGGGCTGGAGCGGCGTCGACCCGCGCGCGTCGCTGGCGGTGGTGGCCGGCGCCATGGCCCTGGGCGGCTGGCTGCGCGCCCGCCGCGTGGCCGAGACCCTGGGCCACCGCATCACGAAGCTGAGCCACGGCCAGGGGCTGCTGGCGAACGGCGTCGCCAGCTCGCTGGTGATCGGCGCGTCGTTGCTGGGATCGCCGGTCTCCACCACCCACGTCTCCACCGGCGCGCTGTTCGGCATCGGCCTGTGGAGCGACGACACCGACTGGCGCACGGTGGGCGGCATCCTGGCCGCCTGGCTGGCGACCCTTCCCCTGGCCGCCGGGCTCGCGGCCGGCGCGGCCTTCCTGCTTCCGTCCTGAGGCCCGCTTCGCCTACCCTCCGGCGCCGTGAGCGGGGAAGCCATTCGTCCGAGCCGGCCGCGCCGCGCGCGGGAGATCCGGCGCTGGGACGACGAGGCCGACGTGCTGGTGGTGGGGCTCGGCATCGCCGGCGCCTGCGCCGCCATGGAGGCCGCCGACGCCGGCGCCCAGGTGCTGGCGGTCGAGCGGGCCGGCGCGGGCGGCGGCACGTCGGCCAACTCGGGCGGCCTGATCTACCTGGGCGGCGGCACGCCGGTGCAGCAGGCCTGCGGCTTCGACGACACGCCGGACGACCTCTTCGACTTCCTGGCCGCCATCTCCGAGCCCGGCGCCGATCGCGCGCGCATCCGCCTGTTCGCCGACGGCAGCGTCGAGCACTTCCACTGGCTCGAGGGCAAGGGGGTGCCGTTCGCGCGCAGCTTCTGCGACGAGCCGGGCATGGAGTCGCCGGACGAGTCGTGCCTCGTCTTCAGCGGCGGCGAGGACTGCCATCCCTGGAACCGGCTCGCCCGGCCCGCGCCGCGCGGCCACAAGCCCAGGACGACGGGCAAGGCCGGACCGTTCCTGATGCAGTGCCTGCTGGGCGCGCTGGCGCGGCACCCGGTGCGCAGCCTGGTCGACGCGTGCGTCGAGACGCTGGTGCAGGACGACGACGGCCGCGTGGTGGGCTGCGTCGCGCGGTGCGCCGGCGAGGAGCGGACGCTGCGCGCGCGGCGCGGACTGGTGCTCGCCGCCGGCGGCTTCGTCTCGAACGAAGCCATGCTGGCGCTGCACGCGCCGGCGCTGCTGCGCTGCAACGTGCGCAACGGCGTGGCCGGCGACGACGGCCGCGGCATCCGCATGGGGCAGGGCGCCGGCGGCGCGGCGCTGCGCATGGACCTGGGCGAGGTGGCCCTGCCCTCCACCATCCCGAACCGGCTCTCCCGGGGCCTCTACGTCAACCGGCACGGACAGCGCTTCATCAACGAGGACACCTACTACGGACACATCGGCGTCGAGGGCCTGTTCCGCCAGGAGGGTCGCGTGTACCTGCTGCTCGACGACGCGACCTTCGAGCGCGGGCTGGTGGGCCTGGCACCCCGCTGGGTGGGCGACTCCATCGAGGAGGTCGAGCGCGAGTCGGGCCTGCCCGCCGGATCGCTGGTGTCGACGGTGGCGCTCTACAACCGGCACGCGGCGCGTGGCGAGGATCCGCTGTTCCACAAGCGGCCGGAACGCATCCAGCCACTCGAGACGCCGCCCTTCGCCCTGGTCGACTGCTCCACGGAGGAGGCCATCTGGGCGACCTTCACGCTGGGCGGCCTCCACACCGACGCGGAGGCCCGCGTGCTCGACCCGGACGGTCGCGTCGTGCCGGGCCTCCACGCGGCCGGACGCAACGCGGCGCTCTTCTGCGGGCACGGCTACCCGGGCAGCGGCATCTCGCTGGCCGACGGATCCTTCTTCGGCCGCCGCGCCGGTCGCCGCGCGGCGCGCGACACGGGCTAGCTGCCGTAGGCCAGCGACGCGTAGCGCACGAAGGCCGCCGTCACGCGCTCGGTCTTGTCGACCAGCCGCTCGTGGATCAGCAGCATGCCCGGGAGGTCGAAGTTCTCCTCGTCGCCGGCGGCGAGCAGGCGGAACTGGGCCTGCATGGCGTCCCAGTCGGAGCGCTGGCTCTCCAGCAGCTCGCCGGCCGCCTGGGCCGACAGGCCGCGCGTCGGGTCGATGGCGGCGGCGAAGAACGGGCTCTTCTGGTTCTCGATGCGAAGCTCGCGGTAGGCCTCGATGGTCGCGTTCAGCTGCTTGCGCGAGGCGTCGCCGTCGATGTCGGCGATGACCTTCACGGCCTCCTTGGCGGCGCGCTCCATCAGCATGGACGCGTAGCCCGAGTCGCGCGCCACCGGGCACACTTCGAGGCCGGTCTTCTCGCACTCGTCGTGGTAGATGGCCAGCAGCACCTCGCTCTCCTCCACCAGCGCGTCCGCCAGGCGGTCGAAGTAGCGCAGCAGCAGCGGATCGCCGCGGCGGTCCTCCCGCGGCACGAACTCGCGCGAGACGCGGAACGTGTCGTAGGCGCTGGCCGTGGCGATGCGGCGCATGGGACCCCAGGCGGCGTCCACCTTCGCCAGCTGCGCGCGGATCTCCGGCGTCCACGGGGCCGGCACCGAGTAGGAGGGGCTTCCCTTCTCCAGGCTGGCGATGACGCGGTCGATGCGGTCGGAGGTCTCGATCAGGTCGGGCTTGCGCACCTCGCCCAGCCGCAGCTGGTAGAGCAGGTTCTGCTTGGCCAGCCGCTGGGCCAGACCGCGCAGGCGCCCGGCCTCGATCTCGGCGACGGTCACCTCCCACGGCAGGATCTGCGCGGGGGCGGGTCCTGCCAGGAGAACGAGCAGGGCGGCCGAGAGCACCGCCCCTCGTCGCAAGCGCGTCGGGGCAGACGCTTCCACACCCGGAAGCGTACGCCCATTCCCCGGAGTTGAACAGCGCGGGGCGTTCCCCGCGCGGACCCGCGGCCGCAAGTGCGCGGAAACGCGTGCGATCCGCAGGTGCCGCGGGTGGGGGGCCCGGGCACCTGCGGACGCGTCGCCCCGCATCCCTAGAGGGAGGCGGGGTGCTCGTCGCGGATCTTCGGCCAGCGCGACTCGGCCTTCGCGATGTGGCCGGGGACGTCCTCGAGCCACAGGCTCTTGATCTTGTTGTCCAGGTTCAGGT
>JBNLVK010000046.1:0-22686 GCA_050618055.1 Myxococcota bacterium | reverse complement strand
CGCGCGCCAGCCGCAGCTCCGGCGGATCGTCCCGGGGCTCGGCGTTCGGGTCGATGCGCACCTCCCAGGCCAGGCCGCCGGCCGGGGCGTCCACCGGGTGGCAGCCGGCGCGCGGGTTCAGCGCGCCGACGATCGCGTCGAGCGCCGGGGACGGCTCGGCGCCGAGGGTCGCGAACCAGGAGTACGGGTCGCCCTCGGAGAGCGCCGGGCAGTCGCCGATGGCGATGCGGGCACACCGCTCGTCGACCACCTCGACGCGGAAGTCGACGTAGCTGCGCGGCTGGAAGTGGGGGTGGAGCTGCAGGACGCGGGCGATGGTGGCGGCGTCGTCGCCTTCGACGCCCAGGGCGCGGCGCATGCGCTGCGAGGCCAGGGCGCCGATGCCCACCCACTGGCGGCGGGCCAGCTCGCCGGCGTCGTCGTCGCCGAAGCGCTGGGCGATGCAGAGCAGGTAGGCGCGCACCAGCAGGTGGGTCTGCACGGCGGCCTCCTGGGCCACGATCAGCAGCGCGCGGTGGGAGAGGTCCTCGAGCTGGAAGCCCGGGTCGAAGGGACCCGAGTAGTCGTCCCAGCCGCCGGGCTCGGCGTTCCCGTCGGGCAGCACCAGCGGCACCCGGGCCAGCCGGCTGCGGGCGTTCGCCGCCAGGTTCGGGTGGTCCGTGACGGGCGTCGCCTCCTCGTCGATGAACACACGCCAGCGGCAGTGGGGGAAGCGGGTGGCCGGCACCCGGGGCGGACGGTGGATCGGGCGCATCTTCATGCGCGGGTGGGTGGCGGCCGCGGTGGCGTCGAAGGTGGGATCCTCGATGTCGTGGCACATCAGCCGCACGCGCTTCTCGCCGAACGGCTCCACGTCGAGCAGCGCCCCGCAGTGGGGCAGCCAGAACTCGCCCTGGTCGGGCCCGTCCAGGCGGAACTGGAAGTCCATGAACTGGGGCGGGGCGCCGATGTCCAGCTGGAGGTTCTTGAACACGGTGCCGACGTCGCTGCCCTCGAAGCGCAGTGCGCGCTGCATGCGCTTCGAGTAGATGGGCGAGGCGCTCATCCACTCGTCGATGGAGAACTGGACCTGGGCCTCCTCGCCGAAGCGCTGCATCACCAGGGGCAGGCCCACCCGGTCGACCAGGTGGCCGAGCAGCAGGTACTCGCGGCCCAGCCGCGCCAGCGCCTGGCGCGACAGGCCGGCCAGCGTCAGCGACGCGTCGAAGGGGCCGCCGTAGTCGTCGCGCAGCGCCATGCTCACGGCCGCCGGATCTGACCGCCGTCCACGTTCACCACCTGTCCGGTGATCCAGGAGGCGGCGTCGGAGAGCAGGAACAGGCAGGCCGAGACCATGTCGGAAGGCTGCCCCAGGCGCGCCAGCGGCAGGCCGGCGGCCAGCTGCTTCGCGAAGTCGCCGGCGGTCTTCGCCAGGGCCTCGGTGTCGGTGGGTCCCGGCGCGATGGCGTTCACGCGGATGCCCTGGGGTCCCAGCTCGCCGGCCAGGCACTGGGTGAGCCCGTTCATGCCGAGCTTCGCCAGACCGTAGAAGCCCACGCCCATCCAGGCGGCGGTGGACGACTGGTTCACGATCGCCCCGCCGCCGCGCGCGCGCATCGAGCGGAGGCAGGCGCGGGTGCAGAGCAGCGCCCCGTCCATGTTCACGTTCATGAAGGCCTTGTAGTAGTCCCAGTCGACCGACGTCAGGCCGGCCAGCTTCATGTCGCCGAAGATGGCCGCATTGTTCACCAGGAAGTCGATGCCGCCGAGCTCGGCGCTGACGGTCTCGGCCATGGCACGGGTCGACTCCTCGGAGCCCACGTCGACCTCGACGAACAGGGCCTCGCCGCCGGCCTGGCCGATCTCGCGGGCCACGCGCTGACCGGACTCCTTCTCGATCTCCGCCACGACCACCCTGGCGCCGTGCTCGGCCAGGCCCTTCGCGTAGGCCTCGCCGATGCCGCCGCCCGCGCCGGTGACGATCGCGACCCTTCCCTCGATTCCGTCGTACTGCATGTCAGACCTCGATGGGCAGGTGGGCGAAGCCGCGGACGTTGACCGAGTGGACGCGCTTCGCCCCCTCCGGCTTCACCCGATAGTCGGGGAAGCGCTTCCACCACTCCTCGAAGGCCACCCGCGCCTCGAGCCGGGCGAGGGCGGCGCCCATGCAGAAGTGGGTTCCGCGCCCGAAGGAGAGCATCTCGGTGGTGTCGCGCTGGATGTCGTAGTCGTCGGCCCGCGGGAAGACCTCCGCGTCGCGGTTCGCCGACCCGACCAGCAGCAGCACCTTCTCGCCGGCGGGGATCCGGGTGCCGCGCACGCTGGCGTCGCGGAGCGTGAAGCGCATCAGCATCTGGGACGAGTTGTCGTAGCGCAGCGTCTCCTCGGTCCAGGCCGGAATGCGCGACGGGTCGTCGTCCAGCAGTCGCCGCTGCTCCGGGTTGCGCCACAGCCAGTAGAGGGCGTTGCCCAGCAGCTTGGTGGTGGTCTCGTTGCCGGCCACGATCATCAGGTTGCAGAAGGAGAGCAGGTCGCCGGTGTCCGGCGCCTCCGGATCGTCCAGGGCCAGCAGGGCGGAGAGCAGGTCGTCGCCGGGCTTGCGGCGCAGCTCTTCCAGCAGGTCGGTGAAGTAGGCGCGCAGCCGGCCGAAGGCCTCGATGCCCTCGGGTGGCACGCCGACCACGCCGTCCTCCCGGTGCACCAGCAGGTCGGCCCAGGTGCGAAGCGCTGCGCGGTCCGCCGCCGGCACGCCCAGCATCTCGCTGATCACGTCCATGGGCAGCTTGCCGGCGAAGTCGTCGATCACGTCGAAGCCGCCGGAGCCGACGAGCCCGTCCAGGTAGCCCACCGCGATCTCGCGGATGCGCGGCTCCATGGCCGCCACCCGCCGCGGCGTGAAGCCGCGAGACACGAAGCTGCGGAAGCGCGTGTGCTCCGGCGGGTCCATGGCCAGGAACGAGGTGCCGGCGCGGGCGCCGCCCTCGCTGGAGCTGGGATCGATCGACACGCCCTTCGAGTTCGAGAAGGTGCGCCAGTCCTTGAAGGCGGCGAGCACGTCGGCGTGGCGCGACAGCGCCCAGAAGCCCATCTGCGCCTCGTGGAAGACCGGGGCCTCCGCGCGCAGGCGCGCGTAGGTGGGGTAGGGGTCCTCCTGGAAGGCGTAGTCGTAGGGGGTGAAGGCGACCACGGGCGCAGGCTACCGGAAATACATTTCTCACGCAATGTAAATGCGCTAGCCTGGCCGCATGGCCCGCCGCTCCCACGCCGAGCGCACCGCCGAGACCCGCGGCCGCGTGATCCGCGCCGTCGTCGAGAGCATCGGCGAGGTGGGCTACCAGCGGACCACCTCGGCGCGCATCGCCGAGCGCGCCGGCGTCACCTGGGGCGCGGTCCAGCACCACTTCGGCGACAAGGACGGCATCCTGATGGCCGTGCTCCAGGAGTCCTTCGACCGCTTCGCGAAGCGCCTGGCCGACGTGCCGGACGCCGGCGCGCCGCTCGAGACGCGCGTCTCGCTGTTCGTGGACCGCAGCTGGGAGCACTTCGCCAGCGCCCACTACCGCTCGACCTTCGAGATCCTGCTGAACCTGCCGCCGGACCTCCCGACGTCGTGGCAGGGCGGCATGCTGGAGGCGTGGAGCGAGATCTGGTCGCGCTACTTCCCGGCGGCGCGGCGCTCGCGTCGCCGCACCCTCGACCTCATGCACTACACCATCTCGGTGCTCTCCGGACTGGCGGCGACCCGCATGCTGGAAGGCGAGGCCGCCGCCGCGCGCGGGAGCGAGCTCGGCTTCCTGAAGGAGACGCTGGTGCGCGAGCTCGGACGGGGCGCCGCCTAGGTGCGTCGGTGCGTCCGGGTCCTTGCGGCCGTGCTTCTCGTCGCCTGCGGCAGCGGTGAGGCGCCCCCCGAGGCGGCTCCGCCCGACGCGCCGTCGGACGCCGAGCGGGCCCGCCTCCAGGCGCTCGGTTACGTCGACGCCTCGCGCGAGCCCGCCGACGCCGGGCTCGCGGGAGTCGTGGTCCACGACGCGGCCCGCGTCCAGCCGGGCTACCGCCTCTTCTCCGCCGACACCGCCTGCGAGGCCGACCTGATCGACGTGGACGGAGCCCTGGTGCGGCGCTGGAACGGAGCCCCGTGCAGCAAGTGGTCCCACGCCCAGCTCCTGGAAGACGGCAGCCTGCTGGTGGCCGGCGAGCACCGCTTCGACCCGGCGGACCCGAAGCCGAGCTACCTGCGCCGCTACGCCTTCGACGGGCGCCTGGTCCGGCACTGGCCGATCCACGCCCACCACGACGCCGCGCCGCTGCCGGACGGATCGCTGCTCGCCCTGGTGCTCCAGGAGTTCCGGGACCCGGAGGTCTTCGCCGGCGGCGTCGTCGTCGACAACCCGATCCTGCCGATCTCGCCGCAGGGCCGGTCGGGCCGCCCGGTGTCGCTGCACGAGACCATGAAGGCGCTGGACGGCGCGTGCCCCTTCCGCACCCCGGTCGAGTCGAACCCGGGGAAGGCGGAGCCGCTGCACATGAACTCGATCCAGTGGATCCCGGGCCCGCGGCCCCAGGTGCTGATCTCGACCCGCCACCAGGACTGCATCTACCGGATCGACTGGGAGACGAAGCGCGTGGTCTGGGCGTGGGGCCGCGGCGAGCTCGACGGTCCGCACGACGCCACCCGGCTCGCGAACGGCAACGTGCTCGTCTTCGACAACGGCATGGTGCGCGGCTGGTCGCGCGTGCTGGAGGTCGAGCCCGGGAGCGGCAGGATCGTCTGGGAGTACCCGGGCGAAGGGGATCCGCCCTTCTACACCCGCGGTCGCGGCGGCAGCCAGCGGCTTCCCAACGGAAACACCCTGATCGCCGAGTCGAACGAGGGACGCGCCTTCGAGGTGACGCGCGATGGCGAGATCGTCTGGGAGTACTACAACCCGCGCTTCATCGACGGACACCGCGCCGCCATCATCCGCATGCGCCACTACCCGGCCGCCATGATCGAGCCGCTGCTCGCGGGCGGCTGACGCGGCTCCCTCCGGTGCGCCCTATACTGGGCCACTCCCGTGGTTGACCCGATCGACGGAATGCGCAGCGCGCTCCTCGTTCCGCTGCTCGCGCTGCTCGCCTGCGACGCGCCCGGCGACGCGTGGGCCTGGAGCCACTACGCCGCCGACGCCGGCAGTACCCGCTACGCGCCCCTCGACCAGGTGGACGCCGGCAACTTCGCGCGTCTGCGCGTGGCCTGGACCTGGCAGTCGGCGGACGTGGCCTGGAAGCGGGCGATCGACGCGCGTCCCGAGGGCGAGGACCCGCCCTTCGCGTACAGCGACAAGATGGACATCAGCGAGTTCCAGCTGACGCCCATCGTGGTGGACGGCGTGCTGTACGGCGTCACCACCGTCGGCCAGCTGTTCGCGCTGGACGCCGCCACCGGCCGGGAGCTGTGGGTCCACGATCCGCAGGCCTGGCGCGAGTCGCAGAGCGCCTGGGACTTCCTGTGGCCCAAGCAGCGCGGGGTGGCCTGGTGGGAGGGGCGCATCTTCCTGCCCACCTACGACGCCTACCTGGTCGCCGTCGACGCGGCGACCGGCGAGCCGATAGCCGAGTTCGGCGAGGGCGGTCGCGTCGACCTGCTCGCGGGCCTGCGCGGACCGCCGGTGCGCCGGCTGGGCGACTACTTCCAGACGTCGCCGGCGGTGGTGGCGGGCGACACGGTGATCGTGGGCGGCAGCGTGACCGACCGGCCGAAGGGCCCGCGCTCGACGCCGGGAGACGTGCGCGGCTACGACGCCCGCAGCGGCCGCCTGAAGTGGACCTTCCACGTCGTGCCGGCGGCGGGCGAGCCGGGCACCGACACCTGGGAGGACGGGGCGTGGCGGGTCGCCGGCGGCGCCAACGCCTGGGGGCCGATGACGGTCGACCCGGAGACGGGCCGCGTCTACCTGGTGACGACGACGCCGACCAACGACCTCTACGGGGGCCACCGGCTCGGCGACAACCTCTACGCCGAGTCGCTGGTGTGCCTCGACGGGGAGACCGGCGAACGCATCTGGCACTACCAGCTGGTGCGCCACGGCCTGTGGGACTACGACCCGTCGGCGTCGCCCATCCTGGTGGACCTGCGGATCGACGGCCGCCCGGTGGCGGCGGTCGCGCAGGCCACCAAGCAGGGCTTCGTGTTCGTGTTCGACCGCGCGACCGGCGAGCCGGTGTGGCCCATCGAGGACCGCCCGGTGCCCGCGTCGGACGTCCCCGGCGAGCGCGCGTCGCCCACCCAGCCCTTCCCGACGAAGCCGCCGCCCTACGAGCGCCAGGGAATCGGCGAGGACGACCTGGCCGACTTCACGCCCGCGATCCGCGAGCGCGCGCTGGCCGTCTTCCGGCGCTTCCGCAGCGGACCCATGTTCCTGCCGCCGTCGCTCGAGGGCTCCCTGGTGCTGCCCGGCGCGTCGGGCGGCACCTCCTGGCGGGGCGCCGCCGTCGACGTCGAAACCGGCGTGCTGTACGTGCCGTCGATCACGCTCCCCAACGTCTACGTCGTCGAGCCCGGCGACCCGGAGAAGACGAGCTTCCGCTACACCGGCACCAGCCTGGTCTACGACCTCGACGGGCGCAGCTTCGGCAGCCGCAGCCTGCCCTTCGTGAAGCCGCCGTACTCGCGCATCACCGCCATCGACCTGAACGCCGGCGAGATCCGGTGGCAGGTTCCCAACGGAAACGGCCCCCGCGACCACCCGGACCTGGCCGATCTCGACCTGCCGCCGCTCGGCTCGGGCGTTCCCACCGGCGTCTTCGTCACGAAGACGCTGGTGGTCGCCAGCGACGGCGCCGACTACTGGTTCCCCGGCCTGGGCGAGCCGATCCTGCGCGCCTACGACAAGGCGACCGGCGCGGTGGTGGGCGAGGTGCCGCTGCCGGCCAAGGTGCGCGGCGTCCCCATGACCTACGAGCACGACGGCGTGCAGTACCTGGTCGTGACCGTGTCGAACAAGCGTCCGGCCGCCGATCCGCTGCGCGTCGAGCCCCCGCTCGGCGCGCTGGCACTGCCGCGCTGAGCCCCGGTCAGGGCGCCAGGTAGCCCAGGGCGCGCAGGCGCTCCTCCGCTTCCTCGCCCGGTGCCTCCAGCACGACCGGCTCCCGCGCGGTGCGCACGTACCCGGCGAGCCGCGATGCCAGGGCGGCCACGTCCTCCGGACGACGGCTCGCCAGGTCGTCCTTCTCGCCCGGGTCGCGCGCCAGGTCGAAGAGGCGCCGCTCGCCGTTGCGCCGGTCGACGATGAGCTTCAGGTCTCCATGCCGGACGCTCATCAGTGCGTTCTCCTCCATGGGGCCGCCCTCGGCCAGCAGCACGCGCGGGGGACCGCCGCCTCGCTGCTCCCAGCTCCCCCGCAGGCTGCGCCCGTCGCCGGGCGGCGCGTCGTCGACGCCCAGCAGGTCGAGGAGCGTCGGCACCAGGTCGACCAGCGAGGCGGGCGCGCTCACCCGGCGTCCCGCCGGAAGACCCGGCCCGGCCATCAGCAGGGGAACGCGCAGCACCTCCTCGTAATGGGTATGGCCGTGGACCATCGAGCCGTGCTCGAGGAACTCCTCGCCGTGGTCGGAGGTGACGACCACCAGGGTGTCGGCGTCCGGACCGTGGTAGGCGAGGGCATCGAGGAAGCTCTTCAGCTGGTCGTCGAGCTGGCGGATGCTGGCGTCGTAGAGCCGCGCGAGGCGGTCGGCGTCGTCGGCGCCGAGCGGCACGTCGCCGTTCATGCCGAGCATGATCTCGAAGGTGTCGCCGGTGTAGCGGTGCTCCCCTTCGGTGAACAGCGCCTCGTAGGCCGGCAGCGACCGGTAGCTGCTGTGCACGTCGAAGAGGTGGACGAGCAGTAGGAAGGGCGCGTCGCCGCGGGCGGCGAGCCAGCGCTCCGCGGCCTCCAGCACGCGCAGGGTGGCGCCGCTGCGCGACTGGTCCTCGGGGAAGGAGCGGTAGAGGTCGAAGCCGCGGTCCAGGCCGAAGCGCTCCTCCATGAAGTAGGCGTTCACGAAGGCGGCGGTGTCGAAGCCGCGGTCGGAGAGCGTCTGGGCGAGCGCGGGGACGTCGTCGGGCAGGCGGTGTACGTGGGTCCGGACGCCGTGGTTCGCGGGAAGCAGGCCGGTGAGCATCGACGCGTGGGCGGGAAGCGTCCACGGCGCCGTGCTCGAGACGTTCTCGAAGAGGACGCCGCGTCCGGCAAAGCCGTCCAGGTTGGGTGAGGTCGCGCGCTCGTGCCCGTAGGCGCCCAGGTGATCGGCGCGCAGCGTGTCGATCGAGATCAGCACGACGTTCCGGGGGGTCGCCGGCGATCCGGCCGACGGCCCGCAGCCGACCGGGACGGCGAGCGCGACTCCGAGCAGCAGGATCCGGGCGCGGCGCGGCATCGAGGGATGATATCCGGGCCCGTCGTCCGTGGTATGCCGGCGGCATGCCAGTGGTATGGTTCGCGCGCATGGCTTCCACCGACTCGCGGTGGGTGTCGTCCACCTGGGCGCACCTGCTCCTGATCGCCGCCGTCAGCATCGGCTACGAGAGCCTGTTCATCCGCCACTGGCTGAACGTGGTGGACGAGGGGCTCACGCTCTACGCGGCCATGCAGGTGCACGCGGGCGGGACGCTCTACCGCGACGTCTCCTTCGTGTTCCCGCCGGGCCACCTGCTGGTCCCGTGGATCGCCTACGGGATCGATCCGCCCGGCGTGGTGCTGTCGCGAGTGCTCTTCGCGGCACTGAACGTGGCGCTCTGCCTGGCGCTGCTTCCCCTGGCGCGCAGGATCATGCCGGCGCGCTGGGCCCTGTTCGGCGTGCTGCTGGTGGCGGTGGCGTCGCCGCTGTCCCACCGCGCCCACCTGCTGTTCGGCTTCCGCTACCTGGTGTTCAGCGTGCTGGCGCTGCTGGCCTTCGCGCGCCGGCTCGAGACCGGCGACCGGCGCTTCAGCCTGCTGGCCGGTGTCTGGATCGGCGTGGCGGTGTGCTTCCGGCTCACGCCCGCCTTCGCCGCCGCGGTCGGCATCGGGCTGGGGCTGCTCGCCTCGGCCCGCGACGTGCGCGGCTTCGCCCGCGACGCCGGGGCCTTCCTGCTGGGCGGCGGCCTGGTGGTGCTGCCGGTGGTGGCCTGGTTCGCGTCGGGGGTGGGTCTCGAGACGTTGTGGCGCGAGGTGGTGGTGCGCCCGGTGGTGATGACCGACCTCCAGAGCCTGCCGGTGCCCGACCTCGAATGGCCCGAGAGCCTGGCGAACCGCGACCACATCCACGACGCCTTCGTGCCCGTTCTGTTCCGCGTGTGCGGCCTGGTCTACCTGGGCACGGTCGGCTGGGTCGGACTGCGCTGGCTGCGCGCCCTGCGCGCCGGGCGGCCCTTCGACGATCCGCTGCTGCTGGCGGTGATCGTGTGGGGCGCCGTCTACTTCCTGCGCACCCTCGGGCGCTCGGACGAGCCGCACCTGAGCTCGGCGATCCCGCCCTTCCTGCTGGTGGTGGCCTGGTGGCTCCACCGGCTGGCCGGTCGCATCGGCGCGCGCGCGGGGGCGGCGGTGGCCGCCGTCGTCGCCCTCGTGTGGGTCGTGCTTCCCGGCGCCGACCGCGCACTCGACGGCGCGTACCGGGGCGACACGCCCTTCGAGGCGCTGGGGGGTCGCGTCGTGCTGCACGAGGACGACTGGTGGCACGTGCTCACCCCGAAGCTGCGCGAGATCCGCGAGCGCACGCGCCCCGACGAGCGCATCCTCGACCTCACCGCCTCGCCGCTGCTCTACGTGCTGGTCGACCGGTTGGGGCCCGGCTGGTTCGACACGGTGATGCCGGGGACCTTCCTCTCCGACGACGAGGAGACGTTCTTCGTCGAGCACCTGGCCGCGTCGCCGCCGGCGCTGGTGGTGCTGCCCTCCATTCCCTTCGACGAGATGGAGGAGCGCGCGCTCTCGCGCACGGCTCCCCGGCTCATGGCCTGGGTGGCGCGCCACTACCAGGTGGTCGGCAATCCGGAGGACTTCCTGCTGCTGGAGCCGCGGGAGCCGCGCGAGATCGGCGACGGGCCCGCGGCCCCGCGTCCCCCCGCCCCCCCCCTCCACCCCATGGATCCGGCGGAGCCGCTGGATCGCCTGATCCTCGACGCCGCCGCCGACCTCGACGCCAACCAGGTGACCGACCTCTTCCTGCGCCTCCACGCCCTGGAGACGCGGCCCCACTGGTTCGACGGCACCGGGGCCTTCCCGGACGGCGACACGCACATCGGCATCGGTGGCGCGCTGCGCGGGCGCGACCTGGCGTCGCTGCGCGCGCCCCTGCGCGTGCTCCTCGCCCACCACCAGGCCCACGGCATGCAGGCCCGCGCCTACACCTCCGCGAGCCTGCACCGGCCCGGGAACCGGCGCCTGCTGGAGGCGCAGGCCGACGTGCTGGCCGGCATCACCCTGGCCCAGGCCCAGACCTACGCGGAGCGGCCGATGCAGGAGCTGCGGCGCGAGGCGCCCGGCGCCGTCGACTTCCTGCGCGAGCTGGGCGGCGCCGCCGGCTGGGAGACGCCCGCGCTGCCCGACCGCCTGCGCGAGCGGCTGCTGCTGGTGGGCCGCAACGTCGGCATCTACTACCTGAAGGTCTGGACCTGCGTCACGAACCTGGACGAGCCGGAGACCCGCGAGGTGTTCGAGAACACGCTGCGCTCGATCGCGGCGGACCGGCGGCGCAACCCGGCGCTTCCCGCGTTCGACCCGCGCACCTGCCGGGCCGAGGACGTCTTCGACTGGACGCTGCGCGCCGCCGCCCGCGAGCTGGCCCGCGAGGACGCGCTGGCGGCTCAGTCGAGCAGCCGGTAGACGAGCGGGCTGCCGCCCACGCGGATGCGCTCCCCGATCAGGCTGCGGCCTGCCAGCTCGTCCTTCGCAGAGCCGTCGGAGCGGGCCGCGACGCGGCGTCCGTCGTCGAGGGTCGCGATCACCGGCGCGTCCTGCACCGAGCCGTCGCGCTCGTAGAGGACGGTCGACGCGTCGACCCGGGCCTCGCCCTCCGCCTCGACCGCGAAGGGCAGGGCGTCGGCGTCGATGCGCTCCTGGGCCGCCGCCGTGTCCGCCTGGCGGAAGCCGTCGGGCGGCGGCGTCGCGCCGTACACGCCCATGGCGTGCTTCGAGAGGAGGCCCCCGTTGGCGCCCACGTAGGCCAGCCCGCCGCTGTCGGGCAGTCGCTCGGCCACCGTCGCGATGGCGTGCATCGAGTAGTCGTTGCCCGGGCCGCCGAAGAAGGGCAGGCCGCCGGTGACCGTGAGCCGGCGCGCGTCGTCGAGGGCGACGCCCAGGCCCGCGGCGCCCACCTCGACGGCGATCGGGAAGCAGGAGTAGAGGTCGATCAGCGACAGGTCGTCGGCGCCGACGCCTGCCGCGTCGAGACAGGCCCTGGCGGCGATGCGCATGGCCGGCGCGTCGGAGAGGTCGCGGCGGGTGATCGGCGCCGTCTCGCGCAGGTCCGCGCCGGACCAGACGAAGGCGCAGCGCTCCTCCAGGCCCAGGTCGCGGGCGGTCGCCAGCGACGTCACCACCACCGCCGCGCCCTGGTCGACGTTGGGGAACGCGTTCATGCGCTTCGGGTAGGGCTCGGCGATCAGCCGGTTGTCGTCGCTCACCTTCGCCACCTCCTCGGCGGACAGCGCCTGGCGGAACCAGGCATAGGGGTGGCGGGACGCCACCTCGGAGAAGGAGGCCATCAGCGGTCCCAGGTGCGCGCGCTGCTCGTCGAAGCTGCGGCCCTCCCGGTGGGCCAGCGCGTTCTCGAACAGCGGGTAGAAGTGGCTCGGCTCGAACAGGCGGATGCCGATCTCGGCGCGGCTCAGCACGCCCTTCATGGAGGGGCCGACCACCGTGTCCGCGTCGTCGTCGCCCTGGATGTTGCGCGAGGCGCGCATGAAGTCGGCGTCCGGATCGCCGCTGCGCAGCGAGCGGGTGGCCTCGCCGCCGGCCAGCAACGTGGCGTCGAGCGTGCCCTCGGCGATCTCGCGGGCGGCGCGGGTCACCAGCCACTGGGGGATGTTGCCGCCGGCGGTCGTGTACTCGACGGCCGCCTCGGGGAGCGAGAGCCTGCCGGCCAGCTCGGTGGCGGGCCGCGCGCCCACCGGCGAGAACACGATCGACACCAGCGACACGCGCTGGATGCGGTCGCGCAGGCCGGGCGCGGCGTCGAGGGCCGTGCTCGAGGCGCGGGCCGCCATCTCCACGGCCGTCACGATCTCGTCGCGCTCGATGGACTGGCCGGTGGAGACGACGACCGGCGTGCGTCGGGGATCCGTGGACATGGGAGGTCAGGGCTCCTTGTGCATCAGGGCGTCGCGCACGGCCCGGCAGACCAGGACGTCCTGCTGGTTGTAGGCGCGGTGCTCGAAGGTGACGATGCCCTGGGTCGGCCGCGAGCGCGACTCCTTGCGCTCCAGCACCTCGGTCTCGACGCGCAGCGTGTCGCCGTGGAAGAGCGGCGCCGGGAAGGCGATCTCGCGGAAGCCCAGGTTCGCGACGGTCGTGCCCAGGGTCGTCTCGTGGACGCTGATGCCGATCACCACCGCCAGCGTGAGCATCGAGTTCACCAGCGGCCGGCCGAACTCGGTCTCGTTCTTCGCGTAGTCGAAGTCGAGGTGCAGCCAGGCCGGGTTCATGGTCATCGAGGTGAACATCACGTTGTCCGACTCGGTGAGCGTGCGCCGGATGGCGTGGGGCACGACCAGCCCGGGTTCGAGCTCCTCGAACCACTTTCCGGTGTGGGGGCGCTTCGGGTCGCTCACGACGTCTCCTCCGGCGCCGCCGCCAGGGTCTGGCGCGCGCGGGACGCCAGCGGCTCGTCCACCATCTGTCCCTCGAAGTCGATGGCGGCGACGCCCTGGGCCTGCGCCTTCGCGTAGGCCTCGAGCAGGCGCCGCGCGTGGTCGACCTCCTCGGCCGACGGCACGAACGCCTCGTTCGCGATGGCCACCTGCCCGGGGTGGATGCAGAGCTTGCCCGCGTAGCCCAGGGCCCGCGCGTCGGCGCACTCGCTGCGGAACAGGGCGTCGTCCTTGAAGTCGGTGACCACCTGGTCGAGCAGCGGTACGCCGGCCAGGCGTCCGGCCAGGGCGACCTGCGAGCGGCCGTAGAGCACCTCGCGGCTCTCGCGGGTGCGCACGCCGCCCATGTCGGCGATGAAGTCCTCGGCGCCGAAGTAGGCGGCCCGGACGCGCGGGTGGGCGAGCAGCGGCCGTGCGTCGGCCACGCCCAGCGCCGTCTCGATGCCGGCCAGCACCCCGAGCGTCGGGTGGCCGGCGGCGCGCAGGGCCGCGTCGACCCGGTCGGCCTGCTCCGTCGACTCGAGCTTGGGTACGACGATCCCGGCCAGACCCGGCACCAGCGCCTCCGCCACGTCGTCCTCGAACCAGGGCGACGCCACCGCGTTCACGCGCACGAACACCTGGCTGCCGCGGCCCAGCAGGCCCGGCGCCACCTGGCGCACGTTGGCGCGGGCCTCGGCCTTGGCGTTGGCGGGGGTCGCGTCCTCGCAGTCGATCACCACGCCGTCGGCGCCCCGGTCCGGCAGCTTCGCCAGGAAGTCGGGACGCACCGCCGGCGCGAACAGCAGCGAGCGCAGGCGATCGAACGGGGCGACCTGGGTCTCGGGGGGCACGGTGCGGGAACGTAGCCTCCCCGACGCCCGTGGGCCGGCGGACCCGAAGCCGCCCCGCTGTGTCAGACTGGGCTGGTGCAGCCGGATCGTCCCGACGTCTTCTCCTCCGGGTTCCGCGAGGATCCGTACCCCGTCTACGCGGCGCTGCGCCGCGAGCGGCCGGTCTACGAAGAGCCCCGCTACGGCGCCTTCCTGCTCACCCGCTTCGACGACGTGCTGGGGGCGCTGCTCGATCCGGGCACGTTCAGCAGCGCGCACGGTCCCGGACCGCGACCGTCGCCGGCCATGTCCCAGGCGGCGGCGCTGCCCGCCACCGATCCGCCGCACCACGACCGGCTGCGGGCGCTGGTGAACCGCGCGTTCACGCCGCGGCGGGTCAGCGAGAGCGCGCCGAAGATCCGCGCGCTGGCGCGCCGGCTGGTGTCCGAGATCCCGGACGGCGACTTCGACCTGGTGCCGGCGCTGTCGGTGCCGCTGCCCGTGCTCGTGATCGCCGACATGCTAGGCGTCGAGCGCGAGCGGCTGCCCGACTTCCGGCGCTGGTCCGACGCCTTCGTGGGACTGCTCGAGAACGATCCGACGCCCGAGGCGCTGGGTGCCACCGCCGAGCTGCGCGACTACTTCCACCACCTGGCCGACCGGCGCCGTTCCGACCCGCAGGACGACCTGGTGTCGGCGCTGGTGCACGCCGAGATCGACGGGCGTCGCCTGTCCGATGCCGAGCTCGACGGCTTCTACATCGTGCTGCTGGTGGCCGGCAACGAGACCACGACCAACCTGGTCTCGAACCAGCTGCGCATCCTCTGCGAGCGGCCGGACCTGTGGAAGCGGCTGCGCGAGGATCGCAGCCTGGTGCCGAAGGCCATCGAGGAGACGGTGCGCTTCGACTGCCCGGTGCAGAACCTGGGGCGTCAGACCACCCGGCCGGTGGCGGTCGCCGGCGTGGAGCTGCCGGCGGACGCGCGGGTGATCGTGTCGTTCGGCGCGGCCAACCGCGATCCGGCCGCCTTCGAGGCCGCCGACGAGTACCGGCCCGAGCGCAGCGAGCGGCGCCACGTGGGCTTCGGCCAGGGCGTGCACTTCTGCCTGGGCGCCGGGCTGGCGCGGCTCGAGGGCCGCATCGCGCTGGACGCGCTGCTCGACCGCTTCGAGACCCTGGAGCCCGGAGACGTCCCCCCGCGGCGCATGATGTCGACCGTGATCCGCGGCTTCGAGTCGCTTCCCCTGTCCGGCGTCCGCGCCTGACCCCGCTCTTCACGACGCGCCCGACCCAAGGAGCCCCATGTCCCTCGCCATGACCCGCAGCGAACGCGAAGCCTTCCTGATGGACCTGCACGTCGGGGTCATCAGCATCGAGAAGCCGGGCGCCGCGCCGCTCTGCGTTCCCATCTGGTACGACTACACGCCCGAGAAGGGCCTGTGGGTGATCACCGGCCGCGACTCGCAGAAGGGCCGTGCGCTGGCCGCCGCCGGCCGCTTCGCGTTGTGCGCCCAGGTGGAGACGCCGCCGGCCTACCAGTACGTGAGCGTGGAGGGACCGATCCGCGAGACGCGCGAGGCCGACGTGGAAGCGGACGTGCGGCCCATGGCCCACCGCTACTTCGGCAAGGAGCTGGGCGACCAGTACGTGGCCAGCACGCCCGACGACCACGGCCTGGTGTTCGTGATGGCGCCGGAGCGCTGGCGGACGGTCGACTACCGCAAGCTCGGCGGCTAGGAGCGCGCGTTCGCCTCGAACACGGCCAGCGTCTCGACGTGGTCCGTGAACGGGAAGAGCGCGAAGGGGCGCAGGCTGCGCAGCGCCGCGCCGCTGGAGCGGAGGACGGCCGCCTCGCGCAGGAAGCTGTCGAGTCCACAGCTCACGTAGACGAGCCGGGGCGGCGGTCGCTCGGCCAGGCGTGCGAGCAGCTCCGGGTCGAGGCCCTTGCGCGGCGGGTCGACGACGACCACGTCGGCGTCGTCGAGGGCGGCGAGGTGGTCCGCGGCCGGGCCGGGCAGGGGACGCAGGCGCGCGCGGGCCTCGTCCGGCAGCGCCGCTACGCCGAGGGCGAGCCCGTGCAGGGCGTCCGCGCTCACCTCGTTGCAGGCGACAGCGTGTTCGCGCAGGGCGAGCCCCAGGCCGATGGCGCCGCAGCCGGCGTGCAGCTCGACGACGCGCGCCCCGGCGGCGATCTCGCCGTGGACCGCCGCCACGATCGCGTCGGCCAGCGCCAGGTGGCTCTGGCCGAAGGCGCCGGGCGGGAAGAAGACCGACGCGCCGCCGAGGGTCTCCCGCACGGCCTCGGGTCCGCTCCGCCGCTCCCAGTGCCGGCCGAGGATCACATTGGTCACCTCCGGGTTGCCGTTCCACCACAGGCTGTGGAGCGCGCCCTCCATCTCGCGGGCGAAGGCGTCCAGCAGGGGGCGGGCCGGCGCGAGGTCGTCGCCGCGGGTGACGACCACCGCCTGCACGGTCTGCGATCGGCGCTCCACCACCGCCTGCAGCGCGCGGACCAGGCCGCGGTGCGGCCCGTCGGCGTAGGGCGGGGCGTCGACCTCGCGCATCGCGCGCTTGAGCGCCGCCGCCGCCTGGTTGATGCGCGGGTGGTGGACCCGGCAGTGGGGGACGTCGACGATCCGGTGCGAGCCCTGCTGGAAGAGGCCCACCTTGGGCGAGCGGCTGCGCCCGCGCACCATCAGCCGCGCGCGGTGGCGGTGGCCCATGGGCTCGCCCTGGACGGTCGGGTGGAGCGCGGCGCCGGCCTCGCGCGCCAGGTCTTCCAGCGCGCGTCGCGCCCGCGAGGCGATGCCGCTCTCGCCGTAGCGCGGGCAGCCGGGACAGGGCGGGCGGTGGGAGCAGGGCGGGGCGTTCACGCCCGCTGCGTGCCGGCCAGCTCCGCCATCAGCTCGAGCTCCGCGTCGCGCGCACCGTTCAGCGTGAGTCCCGTCACGCCGGCGTCCTCCCAGGCCCGGTAGCGCTCGCGAATGCGCTGGGGCGGACCCAGCAGCGCGCCCTCGTCGACGTACTCGTCGGGCACGGCCGCGGCGGCCTCGGCCTTCTTCCCCGCCAGGTAGAGCTCCTGGATCTTCTTCGCCGCGTCGCCGTAGCCGCGCTGCACCATCATGTCGTTGTGGAAGTTCTTGTTCCGGTGTCCCATGCCGCCGACGTAGAGGGCGATGGTGGGCTTGGGGAGCTGGAGCGCGGCGCCGATGTCGTCGGTCACGACGACGCTGGTCATGGGCTGGATCTCGAAGTCGTTCCAGCCCTTGCCGCCGCCGGCCCGGGCGAAGCCCTCCTCGATGGCCTTGCGGTAGCCGTCCAGCGATCCGGGCACGAAGTTCAGCGGCATCCAGCCATCGGCGATCTCGGCGGTGAGGCGCACGTTGGTCTGCGTGCCGGTGCCGAGCCAGATGGGGATGTCCGGGTTCATGTGCAGGATCGAGCGCAGCGGCTTGCCGATGCCCATGGCGCCCGGCCCGGTGTAGGGGAGCTGGATCTCGCGTCCGTCGTGGGCGACCGGCTCCTCGCGCCGGAACACCTTCTTCATGATCGTGACGTAGTCGCGGATGCGCCAGTAGGGCCGGCCCCAGGGCTGCCCGTACCAGCCCTCCACGATCTGCGGACCGGACACGCCGATGCCGCAGACGGCGCGGCCCGGCGCCAGCGCGTCGAGCGTTCCCATCTGCATGGCGGCCATGGCCGGCGTGCGTCCGGCCAGCTGGATCACCGCCGTGCCCAGCCGGATGCGCTCGGTCTGGGCCGCGATCCAGGCCAGCGGCGTGATGGCGTCGGAGCCGTACGCCTCGGCGGTCCACACCGAGTCGAAGCCCAGCCGCTCCGCCTTCTTGACGAGCTCGATGGGGATCGAGAGCTGCGCGCCCGAGTAGCCGAGCATCAGTCCGAGCTTCATGGTGGGGTCCTCGCGGTCAAGAGGCGGGGGGCTCCTCGCCGGTGCAGCTGTGGGGCGCGCGCGGGCCGCCGTCCCTCGGGAAGCGGCAGGTGAAGCGCACCTTGCGGTGGGTGCTCGTGCCGAGCAGGCGCGTGACCGATCCGTGACCGGGCGAGCGGTTCGAGAGCAGCCACTGGCATTCCTGGAGCGCGTCGTCGGGACGCAGCGGCGCGCAGTGCTCGGGAAGCTGGCCCAGGGCGCGGCTCATCTCGACCAGCGTGCGCGCGCCGCCCACGGTCCGCCGGGCGGCCTGGTCACGCTGCTGGATCTGACGGGAGCGGCTCGCCTCGTCGCGGCCGCGAATGCCGGGAACCCGCATCTGGTTCCGGTTCGAGCGGCGCTGGTGCAGCGTGCACGAGTCGGCCGCGCGCGGACCGCCGTCCGCCGGCACGACGCACAGCACGCTCACCCGGTCGTTGGTGCCCAGCCGGTAGGCCAGCTCCTTGTAGCGCGGCGATGCCTCGCCCACGCGCCAGTCGCACAGCTCGCGGCCGTCGCCCGCCGGCAGGCAGCTCGGGGGAAGCCCGGTCGCCAGCCAGTCCGACAGCTGCGCCTTCGTGGCCAGGCCGTGGAAGACGTCGCCCTCGGGCCGCATCGACTCGCCGGGCGGCAGCGTGTGACGGCAGGCGGCGAGCACCAGGCCCGCGAGCGCGACGCCCAGCAGCGCGCCCGCACGTCTCACGAGGCGTCCCGCTTCGGCGGACGCGGGTTCGCGAGCATCGCCTGGAGCGAGCGGCCCAGGCGCCCCTCGGCGTCGGCCAGGTCGACCTCGGCCAGGCCGATCCCCTCGTGGTCGGTGAGCAGGGCGTGGCGGAAGCCGAACCACTCGCCCACCGGCGGCCGCTCCCAGTAGATGGTGGTGTCGGTGTTGATCATGGGCACGCGCCAGGCGTCGACGTCGACGATGCGCTCGCGCAGGAGCGACCGTCCCGACAGGCCGAAGGTCAGGTCCGCGACGGCGGCCGAACGCTGGAGCGGCGTCATCGGCGCGCCGGGCAGCAGGTCGAGCGGCGTGGTGATCCAGGCGGCGGGACCGTGCTCGTCGGATCCCATGCGCACGTCGAAGCTCCAGTGGAAGCCGGGCGGGAAGCTCTCGCGCATCGCCTTCGGCATGAACGCGACCTTCTCGGTGCCGGCCAGGTCCATGGGCGGCGCCGCGGTGCGGTGCTCCCAGTTGCGCGGCAGGTCGCGGTCGGGACGCAGCAGCACTGCCGACGCGCGGCTGATGCCGTCGTCGGCGTCGGGCAGGCGCAGCTCCGCCTCGACCACCGCGTTGCGGCGGCCCCGGCGCACGAAGCGCCAGTCGAGCCGCAGCGGCGCCAGCGGAACCGGCCGGTAGAGGTCGACGGTCAGGCGCACCACGCGCAGCCCGGCCTCGCTCGCCGCGTCCTCGGCGGCCTTGGCGAACAGTGCGTTCACCGGACCGCCGTGCTGGTTCGCCGTCGACCAGGGGCTGCCCGCCCACTCGGTGGGCGTGAAGACCCGGCCGTCCTGCGCGTAGACGTGGTCGCCCACCGTCAGCCGAGCTGCCGCTCGAACATGCGGAAGCTGTGGCTCCAGACGTCCTCGGCCGCGTCCTCCACGTAGCACCACTTCCGCTCCGGGAAGCAGAAGCCGTGCTCGGTGCACGGGTAGACGTCCAGGCGGTAGTCGACGCCGGCGGCGTCCAGGGTGTCGCGCAGCGTGTCGATCGTCTCCGGCGGGACGTACTCGTCCTTCTCGGCGAAGGCGAAGAAGAGCTCGCCCTGCACGCGGTCGGCCAGCCGGTGCGGCGAGTCGTCGGCGTCGGTGACGATCGCCACGCCGTAGCAGGAGATCGAGGCGCGGAAGTGCTCCGGGAAGGTGCCGGCCACGGTCATCACGAACTGGCCGCTCATGCAGTAGCCGATGCAGCCCTTGGGACCGTCGGCGGCCGCCGGCTCGGAGGCGAGCGCCCCGAGCAGGGCCCGGGTGTCGGACGCCACGCCGGCGTTGGTGAGGCTGCGCATGTGGGCGAACATCTCGGCCCGCACGCTTGCGTCGTTCAGGTCCAGGCGGATGCGGCCGCGCCGGTAGTAGAGGTCGGGAACCAGGGCGTAGTAGCCGCGGTCGGCGATGCGGCGCACGAAGTCGTGGAGCTCGCCGCGGATGCCCGGTGCGTCCATGTAGAGCACCACCACCGGGAAGGGCCCCTCGCCGTCCGGGTGGGCGACGAAGGTCTCCATGACGCCGTCCGGCGTGGCGATCTCGAGGGTCTTCTCCTGCAAGGGGTCTCCGTTCAGAGGGCCTTCGCGTGGCCCCAGTAGTTGAAGGCCGCGATCCTCGGCGTGTTGGGCACGTACATGGTCTCGAGCTTGCCGATCTCGAAGCCGGCCTCCTCCAGGCAGGCGGGGATCGGCCGGTTCAGGTTGCAGCCGCCGGCGATCTTCTTCCAGAGCGGGTTGATGCGCGCCTGCCACTTGCGCACGCCCGGGTCGGGCGCCTCGCCGTGCTCGCAGAACAAGAGGCGTCCACCCGGCCGGAGCACACGACGCATGCCGGCCAGGGCCGTGCGGAAGTCGGGAATGGTGCACAGCGTGTAGGTCAGCAGCACCGTGTCGACCGAGTCGTCCTCCAGCGGGATCTCCTCGCCCGGCAGGTCGAGCCACTCCACCTCGACGCGCGACTTCGCCAGGTTCGCCTGGGCCTTGCGCCGCATGCCCGGGCTCGGCTCGAGCCCGAACACGCGCTCGACGCGCGCCGGGTCGTAGAAGGAGAGGTTGATGCCGGAGCCCATGCCCACCTCGAGCACCCGGCCCTCGGCCAGCGGCACCACCTTCTCGCGCTGCTTCAGCACCGGCGGCGCGCTGCAGGCCTTGTCGATCATGAAGGGCAGGATGCGGTCGTCGTAGAAGCCCATGGGCGTCCTCCGTCGGGGCGTGCCCGGCCAGCATACCCCGGACGGAGCGCGTGCGACCGTCAGCCGTCGTAGAAGAAGGGGCGGTGCAGCCCGATCACGCTGCGGTCGCGCTCGCTGGTGGCGCGCGCCGCCGCCTCCTGCGACACCTGGTTCGTCTGCTCGGTGGTGTGCAGGCGCTGGGCGATGTCGCGGCGTCCGTAGTGGATCTGGAGGAAGAAGCGCCCCCGGTCGCCCCGGGTGGTGGGCATGCGGCGGTGCCAGACGTCGGACACGAACAGCACCACGTCGCCGGCCCGGCCGACGATCGGCTGGGCGCCGCGGCCCTCCCAGGTGAGGTCCGTGTCGTTCACCCGGTCGAGCGGCGGACCCTGCCCCGAGCGGTGGCTGCCCGGGATCACGGCGGTGGGGCCGGACTCGGCCGGGCAGTCGTGGAGCAGCAGGTGGACCGCGACCGCGAACACCGGGTAGGGGATGCGGTCGTCCCAGGGCACGCCGGGCGGACGCGGCACGTGGGGACCCGCGTCGATGTGCCAGCGGCCGCCGCCGTGGCCGTGCTCGGGGCGCGGCGGGTTGCGCCAGGCGGTGTTGGCGATGACGTGGCAGTCCTCGCCGAGCAGCGGCTCCACCACGTCCAGGATGCGGCGGTCCGACGCGGCGCGCTGGCAGGCCGCGCTGCGGTTCAGCATCTCGTAGCGGAAGTCGTCGCGCTCCTCGGCCGGAATGCCGGGGCTGCGCAGGTCCGCGGGCACGTCGCGGTAGACGGCCTCCACCTCTTCGCAGAGCTGCGCGACCTCGCCTGCGTCGAAGGCGCCCGGCAGCACGACGAAGCCCTCGCGCTCCAGCCGGCGGCTCGCGTCGGGTCCGTCGTCGACGACCTCCAGGAAGACGCGCTTGCGGGTGATCACGGGGAATCCTCGAACAGGGCTTCGCGGGCGCTGCGGGTGTCGCGCAGCGGATCGCTCCGCAGCGCGCCGATCTCGGCGGCGGAGTAGGGCGGGCGGGGCGGGGCGCCGGCCTGGTGCTCGAGCACCCAGTTCAGCAGTCGGGCGAGACGCGCGTCGGACAGCGGCGCCTGGGCGACGCCGGGCACGCGGGCCAGGTAGGCGCGACCGCCGGGAGCCGCCAGCAGCGGTCCGACCTCGCGCAGCGACGGCGTGACGCCGGGCGTTCCGCCGCCGTCGGCGCCGTGGCAGGCGGCGCACTGGAGCCAGTAGTCCTCCTCCACCGGCGGGGTCCCGGCGAGCGCCGGTTGGGCGGCGGCCCAGAGCAGGCCGAGCGCTGCGGCGACGCGCCTCATCGCTCCGGCTGCGGCTCGCTGGCCTCGCCGACCACGATCGCCACCGAGCAGTGGTAGGCCTGCGACTTCGCGCCCGAGCACCAGTTGATGTCGTTGGCGCGGACCCAGTGGTAGTCGGGACGGTCGCCCTCGTTGCGGTTGCACTCGCAGCGCCCGCAGAAGCCCTTCCCGCAGCAGTCGTTGTAGGAGATGACGTAGTCCTTGCCGTCGGCAGGGTTGCGGCAGGTGCCGATCCACGTGACCGGGCTCATCTCGCTGCCGGGCGGACAGGCGCTGGCGCTGCCGCCGCAGCAGGAGCAGGCGAAGCCGTCGATGGCGCAGTGGCGCCAGTACTCGCAGCGCTTCGGGTCGCCTTCCGCTCCATCCGGGTCGTCGGGCACGGCGCCCGACGCCCGCGCCACCGGCAGGATCGGCAGCGCCGCCGCGCCCACGCCGCCCACCAGCACGCGACCCGCTCGCGCCAGGAAGCTGCGGCGGCCCATCTGGCGCGCCAGCCCGCGGGCCGACTGCTCCATCCAGCGGTCGAGTCGACTGCGGCGCGCGCTCACGACCGGCTCCCGGCGCGGCGCGCCGCATCGGGCCCGGGCTCACGCGCCAGGTAGTCCTGGATCGACGCCACCGACAGCTCGTCGGCGGTGAACAGGCTCTCCAGGTGCTCGCGCGTGTTCACCAGCCCCCGGGCGCGCACCGTGCCGCCGGCGTCGATCAGCACGGCGGTGGGCAGCCGCGCCACGCCGAAGCCGATGCCCAGCTCGGTGGACAGCACGTAGGGCAGGTCATCCAGGCCCTTCTCCCGGCGGAAGGCGCGGTGCTCCGCCGGCTCGCCGTCGCTGGCCAGCACCAGCCGCAGTTCGCCCTCCTCGGGGGCGACGCTGCGCTGCGTCGGCAGCTGCGACGCGCAGACGGGACAGGTTGGCGAGAGGAAGAAGAGCAGGGTGCGACCGTCGCCGCGCGCGCCGCCG
>JBNLVK010000045.1:0-3872 GCA_050618055.1 Myxococcota bacterium | reverse complement strand
CGACCTGGGCGTCGTGCACCCGGACGGCTCCATCGAGCTGCGCGACCGCACGAAGGGCATCATCATCAGCGGCGGCGAGAACATCTCGACCATCGAGGTCGAGCACACGGTGGTGAAGCACCCGGCGGTGCTCGAGTGCGCCGTGGTGGCCATGCCCCACGAGAAGTGGGGCGAGGTGCCGAAGGCCTTCGTGTCGCTCAAGCCCGGCGCGAACGCGACGGAGGATGACATCATCGAGTTCTGCCGCGACCAGCTGGCCCACTTCAAGTGCCCGAAGGCGGTCGAGTTCGGCGAGCTGCCGAAGACCTCGACCGGCAAGATCCAGAAGTTCCGCCTGCGCGAGAAGGAGTGGTCGGGCTCGGAGAAGCGCATCCACTAGCCCGCGCGGCTAGCGCGCGTCGGGCCAGAGCTCGGCGGCGCTGGGGTCGGGGCGGTCCGGATCGAGCAGGGCCGGCGGCAGGTCGGCGGCGGCGGCGCTCATGTGGGCGGCGGCCTGCTCGGCGCGTCCCGCCACCCAGGAGGCGCCGGCCGCCTGGAGACGGGCGCCGGCGCGCGCCGCGCGCACGGCCACCGGCGGAAGCCGCGGGAAGACCGGATCGCTCCCTCCGACGGCGGCGCCGGCCCGGGCGGAGGCGCGCACCCAGGCGTCGCCCACCAGCAGGCCTTCGCCCCGGGCGCGGGCCCGCGGCGCGGTCAGCTCGACGCGGGGACGGTCGTCGGTGTTGCGCGGGGCGGCATCGAGCTCGGCGCTCAGCGCCGCCAGCGGACCCACGTACAGGCTCCAGAGCCCGACCGGATCGCCCACCCAGCGGTCCGTCTCGCCGGCGCGCGCCAGCGAGAGCGCCGCGCCGGCCAGCGCCTCGGGACGCGGCACCGCCCCCGAGAAGCCCACCAGCGCCACCACCGGGAAGCGGCCGAAGAAGTCGGCGCGGAAGATCGCGGCCTGCGGGAAGACGTCGCGGAAGGTGGCGGCGATGCTGGCGAAGCCGTCGGGCGAGAGCTGGTAGAGCGGCAGCCACTGCACGAAGGCGCCGGTGTCGGCCAGGCGCGCGCGCACGGCGGCGAAGTGCTCGGCGCTGTAGAGCGATCCCGTGCCGGCGCGCCAGGGCACGAACAGGTCGGCCACGATCAGGTCGAAGCGCTCGTCGGTGCCGGCCACGAAGCTGCGGGCATCGTCGCGCACCACGCGCACGCGCGGGTCGTCGTGCACGCCCCGGTTCGCGTGGGCGAAGAACAGCGCGCCGGCGTCCGCCACCGCCGGCTGGAGCTCGACCAGCGTGAGCGACTCGAGCGGCCGGGCCAGCAGCGCCCCGGCGCTGATGCCCGTCGCCGAGCCGATCCAGAGCGCGCGCTTCGCCCCCGGCCGCACCAGGCCCGCCAGGTGGCCCTGGCGCTCCTGGTGCAGGCGGTCGGCCGTCCCGCCCAGGTCGTAGTGGCTGTCGGTGCGCAGCGTGAGGTACGGACCCTGCTGCACCACCGACACCACGCCGCCGGGCGAGGTCGCCAGCCACACCAGCTCCTCGCCTTCCTGCATCCGCACCGGATCCACCGAGAGCGGGCTGGCGCGGGTCAGCACGAAGATCCAGCCGAAGCCGAGGGCCACGTCGCGACGCAGGCGCGTGCGGCGGTCGCCGAGGGGCACGAAGACGGCGGCGACGGCGTAGAGCAGGGCGATGACCAGGAAGGCGCTCCACAGGTGCAGCCAGGCGAGCAGCAGGTAGGGCGCGGCCAGCGCGCCGGCGATCGCGCCCAGCGTGTTCACGGCCACCAGCGTGCCCAGGGGGCGGGCGGGAGCGCCGCGGTCGTCGGCGTTGCCGGCGCTGGCGAACAGCAGCGGCAGCACCGCACCGGCGGCCAGCAGCGGCAGGCCGGCGGACGCCGCCGCCAGCGCCAGGGCCGGCAGCGCCACCCCCGCCGCCAGCGCGACGCCCGGGTCGAAGCCGCCGGTCAGGTCGCGCAGCACCGCCGGGAAGGCGGCGATGCCGAGTCCGGCCAGCGCCAGGCAGAGGGCCAGCGCGCTCTCGACGCGAACCGCCGTGCGGGCGCGCAGCAGCGCCACGCCGCCGGCGCCCAACGCCAGGGCGCACAGCACCACGGCCAGCGTGGCGCCGAAGGCGTAGGCCGACTGGTCGAGCACCAGCGCCAGGCCGCGCACCAGCAGCACCTGGAGGGCGAACACACCGAAGCCGGAGAGGGCGGCGAGGATCGTGCGCGCGCGCGCCGACAGGGCCGACGGGACGGACGGGGACGGTGGCGCTTCGGGCGGGGCGGCTTCGGCGGGCGCGGCGGATCGCGCGAGCCACAGCGCCGCCGCGCCGACCGCGCCCAGCAGCCCGACCCCCACCGCGCAGGTTCCCGCTACGCCCAGTGCCGCCGGCAGCACGAAGGCACCGAGCACGGCGCCGGCCGCGCCGCCCAGCAGGTTCGCCGCGTAGAGCGCGCTGCCGCGGGTGCCCAGCTCGCCGCGGTGGGCCAGCCAGGCGGCGCCGATCGCCGGCAGCGTGGCTCCCATCAGCAGCGAGGCGGGCAGGGTGGCGACGGTCGCGACGGCGAAACGGGCCGCCGCCAGCGCCGCGGGCGAACCGGCGAGCGACGCGTAGGCGCCGTCCACCCCGCCGTCCAGGGCGGCCAGCAGCAGCGGCACCGCGGCGGCCAGCGCGGCCGCCCCCAGCTCCAGCAGCCCGTAGCTGCGCAGCGGACGCGACCAGCCGCCGACGGCGCGGGCGGCCCAGGCGGCCCCCAGCGCCTGTCCGCCGAAGAAGGCGACCAGCGTGGCCGACGTGGCCGGGGCGGTGGCGCCGAACAGCAGGCGGAACCAGCGCAGCCAGGTGGTCTCGAGCACCAGCGCGGCGCAGCCGGAGAGCGCGAACAGGCCGATCAGGGCTGCGGCGTGGACGCGCGCGCTACTTGATCGCAAGGGGATTGATCGGAGATCCGACGGCGCCGGTGATCGGGAGCGGGGGCGCGGTGAACAGGAAGGCGTAGTGGCCGTCGTCGGCGCAGGCCTCGGAGAGCGGGTCCAGGTGGAAGATCTCGCCCAGCAGCAGGCCCGTGTTGCGCAGCGAGATCATGTGCAGGGGCTGGAAGCAGTCGGGCGTCTCGTTGGGCACGACCTCGACGCCCCAGGTGTCGGTGGCCACCGCTGCGATCTCGCGCTCGTAGAGCCAGCGGGCGCAGTGCACCGACAGCCCGGGCGCCGGTCCGCCGCAGTAGCCCTTCCAGCTTCCCTCGGAGAGGCAGCGCGTCATCATGCCGGTGCGCACCAGCAGGATGTCGCCCGGCTCGATGGTCACGCCGAAGGCCTCGGCGCAGTCGTCCAGGTGCTCGGGCAGGATGCGCGTGCCGTCGTCCAGCCAGGGCTGCCTGGTCAGGCGCGGCAGGTCGAGCAGCACGCCGCGACCCACCACGCCGTCCTTGATGCGGTCGATCGAGTTGGCCCGGGCGCCGCGGCTGGTCACCAGCGAGACGTCCCGGTCGTTGTACATCTTGCCGTCGTAGAAGACGTGGGAGAGGGCGTCCCACTGGGTGCCGCACTGGAGCGGCATGGTCACCGCGTCGTCGGCGTAGTTGAAGCCGCCGGGCAGCTTCTGGGCGCCGGCCAGCGCGTCGCCGCCGTCGGCGAGCATGGTGTGGATCGGGTTGTGGCGTCCGCCGACGCCGGACTGGGGACCCTTCTGGTCGAAGTTCAGGGCGCAGGACACGACCAGCCCGCGGCGGGGCAGGGCGCAGGCGGCCAGCACCCGCTCGGGCGTGATGAAGTTGAGCGTGCCCCGCTGGTCGTCCTTCCCCCAGCGGCCCCAGTTCGAGTAGCGCTCGCCCCACTCGCGCACGACCTGGGCGTTCAGGGTGACCTCTTCGCTCACAGCCGCGCC
>JBNLVK010000044.1:0-8820 GCA_050618055.1 Myxococcota bacterium | reverse complement strand
GAAGCCCTGGAGCGGTCCGCCGCGGGCGACGATGGCGGCGTCCAGGGGATCGGCCGGCGGCGGGCTCGCGCAGGCCAGCCACAGCGCCGCCGCGCAGGCGGTCAGCGCGCGGCGGCGACGCTGGCGTGCGCGCTGCTCTTCCTCGGGTGCGCGCATGGCGACGGCGGCAACACCAACCTCGGGAGCGGCGTCGAGCGTCGCGACTTCACGCTGGCCGGCGGCTTCCTGCACGTCGAGGTCAGCATTCCGCAGCACCCGCCCGGGCGAAAGCCCGCGGTGATCGGACCGCTGGGGCTCGGCGAGCGGCTGCTGGCGCTGGGCATGGTGGTGGTCGAGTACGAGACCGACTGGAGCGTGCTGCGCGGCCTGCGGGACGAGGAGGAGCGCCCGCCGCCCGAGCCCAACGTGGTGGGGAGCTGGATGCTGGCGGCGCCGCGGGCGGAGATCGTGGGGCGCGGCTACTTCGGCGTGATCGGCGGCACGGCCAGCGGCAGCGTGCCGCGGGTGGTCGACCTGGTGGCGTCGCTGCCGGAGGTGGATGCCTCGCGCATCGCCATCGCCGGCAGCTCGACCTACGGCTTCGTGGCCCTCGAGGCGATGCGCGTCGAGCCGCGGCTGGCCGCCGGCGTGGTGCGCGTGGCCTGCGGCGACTACCACGCCTTCCTGCGCTCGTCGTCGCTGGCCCTCGCCGACGATCCGAAGTGGCTGCCCGGCGGCGAGCTGGTGCTCGACCCGGCCTACGACGCGACGCTCACCGCCCGCGAGCCCTACCGACACGCCGACGCGTATCCCCCGCGCCCGCTGCTGCTGCTGAACGGCGCGAACGACCCGGCCATTCCGATTGCGTGCGCCGAGCGCACCGCCGCCGCCATGCAGCAGGCCTACCTCGCCGCCGGCGTCGCCGAACGCTTCCGTTTCCAGCTCTACCCGGACGCCGGCCACGACCTGGGGCCGGACGCGCAGGAGGTGGTGCTGGGCTGGTGGAAGCGCTGGCTGCTGGCGCCGGATCGCTAGCGCTTGCGGCGCCGCTCTTTTTCCAGCTCGAGCAGGCGGCCGCTGGCGGTGACGACGATCTCCCACTTCCAGGTGTCGTCGCGTCCCTCCACCTCGTAGTAGGGCTCGTCGCCCGCCTTGCCGTGGCTCACGCTGCGGCGCCGGAAGCCGGAAGCGGACTCGCCCAGCACGCGCTCGATCTCGCGGGCGGCGGGCTCGGGAAGGTCGTCGGCGGAGGCCATGCCGAGCCTGCGCCGGGCGCAGCGCGTCTCGGCCTCGAACTCGACGAGCTGGCCCTGGCGGTCGAAGTCGGCCTCGACCCGGAAGGTCGCTCCGCCGATGCCGCCCTCCACGCGCGCTTCGTCGCGCTGCTTCGTCAGCCGCGCCAGGCGCGGCACGAAGCCCGGCAGCACGCGTTCCACCTCTTCGCGCAGGTCGACCGGCAGCTGGCCGTAGGGCACCTCGGCGGAGGGATTGCGCGTCCGCCGCACCACGGTCTGGCCGATGGCCACCGCAGCGGCCCCCATCAAGGCGATCACGGTAAAGGAGTCCATCCGGCGCCTCCCTTCTCGCTCCGATGGACCCGGATCGGGCCGCCGCTCGAGCAACTTGAGGTAGGCGGAGCGCACGCCGCTGGCGTCGGTCCCATCCCTCCTTCCCGTTGACATCCCAGTCGACGGCCCGAATACTCCCGCCGCCGAGGCCGTCCAACTGGGCGGATTTCCTCACATCGCGGCCTGATCCGAGGGGCGCCGGCCGGCGCGCAGGCACCCGGACACCCGGGGGCACGGGACGGGCACGCCAGGGCCGGAGGAGCCAGAGCCATGAACGATTCGTCCCGGACCCAGGGCGGCCTGATCTGCGTCGCCGTGGTGGTGCTCGCCGCCATCTTCCTGCTGGGCCTGCTCCAGCAGAGCTACTGGGCCATCGCCATCCCGGTGGCGGTGATCGTCTTCTTCGTGCTCGGCCTGACCTTCTGGGTCGGCTACACGATCGCGACGATCCAGGCCGAGCCGCCGGAAGAGGTCGCCGCACCCGAGCCCGACACCTCCGAGCAGTCCTCATAGGATGCGCATCGCGCTCCTCACCTACCGCGGGAACATGTACTGCGGTGGACAGGGCATCTACGCCGCCTACCTGGCTCGCGAATGGAAGCGCGCCGGCCACGACGTCCACGTCATTGCCGGCCCCCCGCTGCCGTGGCTGGAGCCGGGCATTCCGCTCCACGAGATCCCCAACGCCAACGTCTTCGGCGTCGAGCACCCGGAGTGGGCGCGCCGCGAGGATCCGCTCGAGCTGCTGAACCCGCTGACCCTCTGGGAGCTGGGCGTTTCGCGCTTCGGCGTCTTCCCGGAGATGCAGACCTTCGGCCTGCGGCTCCTGCTGCGCTGGAAGCGCCTCCAGCAGAAGCACCGCTTCGACATCGTCTTCGACAACCAGTGCCTGTCCTGGGGGCTGCTGGGCATCCGCCAGACGGTGCCGGTGGTGTCGGTGATCCACCACCCGCTGCACATCGATCGCGAGGCCGACTTCCTGATCGACCCGAAGCTCACCAAGAAGATCAAGCGCACGCTCTACTTCCCCTTGTTCATGCAGCAGCAGGTGGCGCCACGGCTCGACCGGATCGTGACGGTGAGCGAGGCGTCGCGCAGCGAGATCGAGCGCTACTTCGGCATTCCCGAGAAGGACGTGCCGGTGGTCTACAACGGCACCGACGCCGAGATCTTCCGGCCCCACCCGGAGATGGAGAAGGAGGCCGACCTGCTCTTCATCGGGCGCACCGAGGACCGCAAGAAGGGCGTGGGCACCCTGCTCGAGGCCCTGTCGCTGCTGCCCGAGCACGTGACGCTCAAGATCGTCGACGGGCGCATCCCCGACGACGGCCTCGTCATGCGCTACATCCGCCGCCACCGGCTCGAGAAGCGCGTGATCCTGCACCGAGAGATGCTCGAGACCGAAGACCTGGTGAAGCAGTACTCCACCGCCCGCGCGGCCGTGGTGCCCAGCTTCTTCGAGGGCTTCGGCTTCCCGGCCAGCGAGGCCATGGCCTGCGGCCTGCCGGTCATCGCCAACGCCGCCGGCGCGCTGCCCGAGGTGGTGGGCACCGGCGGCGAAGCCGGACGCCTGGTGCCCCCGAAGAACGCCCGCGCCATGGCCGACGCCATCGCCGACGTGCTCGCCGACGAGGAGCGCTGCGCCGCCATGGGCCGCGCCGCCCGCGCCCGGGTGGAGCGCGTCTTCCAGTGGTCCGACGCCGCCGCCAACCTGGTGAACGTCTTCGAGGACACGATCCGTGTTGCTCACGGTCGATCTCGAGCGGCTTGACGTCAGACCCGGCGAGCTCTTGCTCGATGCCGGGTGCGGCGAGGGACGGCACTGCTATGGCGCGCTCGAACGGGGCGCGCGGGTGGTGGGCCTCGACCTCGACCCGGACGGCCTGCACGCCGCGGTGGGGGGCATCCGCCAGCGCGCCGTGGAGAAGGGCTCGCCGCTGGGCGAGATGCTCCAGGGCAACACCTTCCACCTGCCCTTCGCCGACGCCACCTTCGACAAGGTGATCTGCTCCGAGGTGATGGAACACGTCCACGACTACCGGGCCGCGGCGGCCGAGCTGGCGCGCGTGACGAAGCCCGGCGGACGCGTGGCCGTCACCATCCCCACCGCCACCAGCGAGAACCTCTACCTGCGCGTGGGCGACGACTACTTCGAGTCGCTGGGCGGGCACATCCGCATCTTCAAGCCGCGCCAGCTGTCGGAGGGTCTGGCCGGCGCCGGCCTCGCCACCACCGGCGTGGGCTTCGCCCACGCGCTGCACACGCCCTACTGGGTGCTGCGGTCCATCGCCGGGCTGCCGAAGGCGGACGAGAGCCGCCTGGTGCAGGCCTACCGCCTCTTCCTGATCCGGGCCACGGCCAGCAAGGCCATGGACTGGCTCGAGGGCGTGCTCAACTACTGCTTCCCGAAGAGCCTCATCCTCTACGCCGAGAAGCGCTGATGGCCCGCCCGCTGCGGATCCTGTTCGTCGCCTACCGCGGCAACATGCGCTGTGGCGGTCAGGGCGTGTACCTGTGGTTCCTGGCCCGCGAGCTGTCGCGCCTGGGCCACGAGGTGGAGGTGCTGGTCGGTCCCCCCTACCCGGACCCCATGCCCTTCGCCTACTCGGTGACCGAGCTGCCGAACGAGCAGTTCTGGGGCGGCTGGTTCGCCCGCGACCGCCACGCCATGCTGCCCGAGCGCCCGCTCGACCTCCTCTCGCCGCTGAACTTCTACGAGCTGGCGGCTTCCTGGTTCGGCTTCCTGCCCGAGCCCTTCGCCTTCAGCGTGCGCGCGCTGTGCGAGGTGAAGAGGCGCCTCGCACTGGGCATCCGCTACGACGTGGTCCACGACGTGCAGTGCCTGGGCTGGGGAGACCTGGTGCTCCAGAAGCTGGGCCTCCCGCTGGTGACCACCATCCACCACCCGCTGACCGTCGACCGGCGCTTCTCCTTCGTGCGCGACCAGACCTTCCGCGACGCGCTCGGCACCATGACCTTCTACCCGGTGGGCATGCAGGCCACGGTAGCCCGCCGCGTCGAACGGCTCTTCACCTCGTCCGAGGAGAGCAGCCGCACCATCCAGCGCGACTTCGGCGTGCGCCGCGAGCGCATCGAGATGGTGGCCAACGGCGTCGACACCGAGCTCTTCAGCCCGGACCCGGCCACGCCCCGCAACCCGGACGAGCTGCTCTGCGTGGGCCGCGCCTCCGATCCGAACAAGGGCCTCACGACGCTGGTCGACGCCCTGCCCCACCTGCCGCCCACGGCGCGCCTCACCCTGGTCGACGACGACGTGCCCGACAACGTGGCCCGCAAGCGCGCCCGGGAGATCGGCGTGGCGAACAAGCTCGACATCGTGGGCCGGGTCGACACCGACACCCTGGTCGAGCTGTACCGGCGCGCCGCGGTGGTGGTGGTGCCGTCGCGCTACGAGGGCTTCGGCCTGCCGGCCGCCGAGGCCATGGCCTGCGGCACGCCCGTGGTGGCCAGCGCCGCCGGCGCCCTTCCCGAGGTGGTGAAGACCGGCGGCGGCGGACTGCTGGTACCGCCCAACGACCCGAAGGCGCTGGCGGCCGCCGTGACCGGGCTGCTCGCGGATCCGGGGCGGCGGGCCGAGCTGGGCGTGATCGGCCGCAAGGGCATCGAGGACGCCTACGCCTGGCCTTCGGTCGCGGCGCGGACCGCCCGCGTCTACGCCGAGGTGGTGGCCGCCCGGCGCGGACGTCCCGCCAGCACGACCACGTCGGCCAGCGCCGGAAACACCCGGGCCAGCCGGTCGAGCCCCGCCAGCGTCGCCTGAGCCGCGGCAAGGGGCAGGCGCTGCACCGTCTTCGTCCAGCGCGGCAGGCCCCAGGCCATGGAGACCCCCTCCACCACGTCGAGCTTCAGGTGGGCCTCGGCCTGCTCGCGCATGAGACCCAGCTCGTAGCGGGTGAAGTGGTCGTGGGGAACGTCGTAGTGACGCCGCCCCCGCGGCAGCTCGCGCCCCTGCAGCCCCTCGCGTACGAAGTCGGCGGCGCGCGCCACCAGGCACGAGAGCGAGTCGAAGTTGGCGATGGCCAGCACCACGCAGCCGTCGGGCCGGGTCACGCGGGCCATCTCGCCCACCGCCGCCAGCGGCGCGTCGAAGTGGTCGATGGCGCCCTTGCAGAACACCGCGTCGAAGCAGCCGTCGGCGAAGGGCAGGCAGTCGGCCCAGGCCCGCAGGTGGACCGGCAGCGCGTCGCCGCCCGCCTCCGCGTCCTGCATGCGCGCCAGCGCCGACATGCGGGCCGAGGGCTCGGCCGCCACCACCAGGGCGCCGCGCTCGGCCAGTGCGCGCGCGTCCTGGCCGAAGCCGCTGGCCACGTCCAGGATGCGGCGGCCCGGCGCCGCCCGGGTGAGGTCCAGGGTGGCGTCGGTCATGCGCCCGAACAGGAACTCGCTGTCCCGGCTGGTGCCGGTGGGGATCACGTCCCGCATGTCCCGATCGAGGTCGACCACGCGCATGGCGCCGGACACTAGCTCACAGGGCAGCGGGCAGGCGGGCTATCCTCCCCGGATGGCCGAGACCCTGGTGGCGGAGCACGGCGAGGACCCCCGTGACGTAGGCGGCGCGCGGCGGTCGATGGACCACTTCCAGACCTTCCGGGTCACCTACCTGTCCGTCTTCAGCTTCATGCTGCTCTACATCGTGAGCGTCGAGGTCGCCGAGACGCTGCTCCAGGCCTACTTCTACGACGAGATCCGCCAGGCCGTGAGCGTGAGCCCCGTGGACGGTCCGGTGGGCGCCCAGATCGACAACCGGGTCTCCGAGCTGCTCGACAACTCGCCCTGGATCCACATGGGCGGCGTGCGCGTGAACGTCACCGTGCTGGGCGCCGACGGCCAGACCCCGCTCTACGTGCCCGGCGGCGCCGTGGTGCACCCTCCCCCGGCCCCGACCCTCGAGCACTCGGTGCGCGACGCCCTGAAGCTGCTGCCGGCCATCTCGGACGTGTTCGTGTCCGTCAGCCACGGATCGCTGCTCTCCACCGGCATCTTCGTGCTCTACGCGGCGATCCTCCTCCAGGGCCTGTTCCTCTACAACCGCAGCCAGACGCGCAAGCAGCAGGAGCGGCTGTCCAGCGCCGTCCAGGCCCGCGACTCGGTGGCGGAGCGCGCCGCCTCGATCGAGCGCGAGCTGGGGGCGGTCCGCTCGCGCCTGTCCCAGGTGGAGCCGGCCGACAGCGCCAAGGCCGAGGAGATCCGTTCGCTCGAAAACGAGCGCGTCAAGCTGCGCGACAAGCTGCGCGAGCTGGCGGAGCGCGAGGCCCAGCTGCGCGCCAGTGCGGCGCGGGCGTCGGAGCTGGAGCAGGAGCGCTCGGCGCTGGAGGACCTGCTCGACGAGGCCATGGACGACCTGGGCTCGAAGGAAGAGGAGATCCAGGGCCTCCAGAGCCGCCTCCAGACCGCCGGCGGCGGGAAGAAGAGCGCCAAGGGACGCACCCGCGAGAACGAGCGGCTCGCCCGCCGCCTGCGCACCCTCTACAAGAACGTCGACTTCGACGATCGGGCGATCACCGACATCTCGATCCTGGGCGACGAGAGCCTGAAGCTGCGCGCCGAAGAGGCGATCAAGCGCCTGGCCGACGATCCGGAGACCGCCGCCGTGCGCCGCAAGGTGGGCGGCCTGCCGCCCCAGCTCTCGATCTACGAGCTGGGCTTCGCCGGCAAGGGCCGGGTCTACTACACGCGCGGCGACGACGGCCGCTTCCGCATCCTGCTGGTGGGCGGCAAGGCCACCCAGAAGGCAGATCTCGAGTACCTGTCCCGGCTCTAGTTTCCCTGGGCCAGCGCCTGTTTGGCTGCCAGACGGAGAGTCTCCTTCAAGGCGTGGTCCTCCCACGGCTTGGTGACCACGGCCACGATGCCGAGCGCCGCGATGGCGTCGTCCGGGATCATCTCGGTCCAGCCGGTGATCAGCATGCGCAGCGCCCGCGGACGCCGCGCGCGGACCTGCTCCAGGAACTGCAGGCCCGTTGTGCCCGGCATCTTCAGGTCCGACAGCACCAGGTCGATCGGCTCGGCGTCCAGGATGCGCAGGGCCTCGGCCGGCGACTCGGTGGCGAAGATCTCGTAGGGCTCGCGGCGCAGGCAGCGTCGCAGCGCCGACAGGATGCGCGCCTCGTCGTCCAGGATGAGCAGCTTCGCGGAGCGCTCTGCGCTCACGCGTCGTCGCCCGCCGGATCGATCGGCAGCGTCAGCCGGAAGCGGCTGCCCCGGCCCGGCTCGCTCTCCACCGACAGCGTCCCGCCGTGGCGCTGCACGATGCCGAACGACGTGGAGAGCCCCAGGCCGGTGCCGTCGCCCACCTTCTTGGTGGTGAAGAACGGGTCGAAGATGCGGTCCAGGTTCTCGGGGGCGATGCCGACGCCGGTGTCGGCGATCGTCATCACCACGTCGTCGCCCTCCACGCGGCTGGCCAGCGAGATGGTGCCGGTCTCGCCCGACGTCCCCACCTGCTCCTCGATGGCCTGGAAGGCGTTCACCAGCAGGTTCATGAACACCTGCTTGAGCTGCATGGCGAAGCACGGCACGGGCGGCAGCTCGGCGTAGTCCTTCTCCAGCACCACCACGTGTTTCATCATGGGCCACACGATGTTGGCGGTGGAATCGAGGCACTGGTTCAGGTCGGTGGGGCTGCGCTCGCCGGTGTCCTGGTGGGAGAAGTCGCGCAGGTCCTGGACGATGTGGCGGATGCGCTCCGAGCCCTCCTGCGACTCGCGGATGGCCTTGGCCAGGTCGGTGAGCACGAAGCCCACGTCCGCCTCCTCGGCGGCCTCGTCGAGCGCCCGCGACGCCTGCTCGATGCCGCCCGGCTCGCCCGCCTTCACCGCCCGCGACAGCCCCTCCACCCGCTGCCAGACCTGGCGCAGGTCGGCCACGTACTCGGACATCTGGAAGAGGTTCGCGTGGATGAAGCCCATGGGGTTGTTGATCTCGTGGGCCACCCCCGCCGCCAGCTGACCGATCGAGGCCAGCTTCTCGGTCTGGAGCGCGTGGCTGCGCCGCTGCACCATCTCGGACAGGTCCTGGAAGGTGGCGACCACGCCGGAGAGATCCGAGTCGGGGGCGATCGGGGCGCAGGAGATGCCCACCAGGATCACCGATCCGTCGCGGCGCGTGAGCAGCGCCTCGGCACCCTTCAGCCGCTCGCCGGCGAGCGCGCGGGCCACCGGGGCCTCGTCGCGCGGCTCGCCCCGGAACCACTCCCAGACCGAGGCGCCGTGCAGGCCCTCGCCGGCGTCGCCCAGGATCTGCTCCGCCGCCG
>JBNLVK010000043.1:0-15718 GCA_050618055.1 Myxococcota bacterium | reverse complement strand
CTAGAGGATGCAAGTGCGCTTGTGTGCCACGCCAAGAGCCGGTGGACCGGAGCTGGGAGGGAGCCCCTTTGCGGCTCGCCGCGGTCAGGCCTGGCCGGTCTCCTCACACGCGGCGATCAGGAGCTCACGGGTATCTCGCATGACCGGCACGAGCTCACGCGTGATCTCCTCGATTGCCGTCGGCTTCTCACCCCGGGCGAGTTCGAGGAGGAATGCGCGAGAGCGATCGAACGCTCGGCTCTCTCGATAGGCGAGCCACCACTGGTGGGTGTACTCGAGTCGAGATCCTGCCTCGAGCTTGAGTCTGGCGACTGCTGACCCAGGAACCGGCTCGCTAGCCTGCGGCGTTCTCCATGAGACTCCGTACCACATCTCGCCGGAGGGGAAGCACTGAACCGCGAAGTAGAGCGGAGGCTCATCGTCGCCCAGCGACTTCGGGTACGCCGACAGATAGCCTCCATCCCGTCGATCGAAGATGCCTCCCTGAGCCGCAGAAATCCGCCAATCACCCGCATGCTCGAGGCCCGCGCGAAGGGCCCCCTCCAGCTCAAGCCAGAAGCGTGCTTCAACCCGCCGCTTGACCTCGGGCACGGCTGCTGCGACGTCGAGCGCTGTGCCAAGGCTATCCGGTTGGCAGAGCAGATCGGTAACCTCAGGATCTGTGGACATCGCATTCCCCTCGCCGGTAAGACTACGAAGCGTCGCGCAGTACTGTGAAAGGAGCGATCGCACTGGGGCTGCCCGAACAGCTCGCGAATCGCTCGACAAGACACCGAGCCAGTCCAGGATGTCGTCCTTGTAGGACAGCGTGGCGAATTCGTCCTTCCTGCCTTCCATGGAACGTGGCTCTTGCCCATCCAGTGTCAGGTAGACAAGCCTCTTCTTCGAAGCTGCCTGGGTGCTCATCCACTGTAGGTACCGAGAGAGCTGGCCCTCTCCCTCCTGCGCGTAGATCTTGTTCTCGATGACAAGGAGCACACCCGAAGAGCGGCACCGAAGCACGATGTCGAGGCGCCCGTGCGCGTGGGTCGACTCCTCGGTAGTTACACTCCACCTTCCGAACGACTCAATGGTCCCCTCGATTCCAACCCGACGCAGCCGCAGGAAGCTCCTCAGGAACACGTCCCCTTGCGCGTGGCTGCCATCTGGATCCAGCAACCACGCAAGGAACGCCGAGTGACGCGTCTCAGTCGACTGAACACCCAGTGTCTCGAAGACGTTCAGCTCGGGCGCCTCGTCCCTGGCATTTTCCGCTCTGGTCCGTTTCAGGTACTCCAGCCGCTCACCAACCGCGGCTAGCCACTTGGCCAAGTCTCTGACCTCAGCCTCTGCTGCCTCGAGATCTCCCACGCGACCCTCACTTGCTCGGCCACACCATTGTGTCAGATCAGATCCGTTCCTGAGAAGCGGCACGAGCTACAGCTGCGATTGAGAGCCTCCGATACAGCCGTCCTGGGTGTCGAAGTTCCGCAGTTCGTAGGCGAGGGGGTTCTGACGATCGTACCGCGCGTCGTCGGTCTCGCGATGGAAGCCCAGATCCGGAAGGCACCTGGCAGCCGGCGCACGCGCACCACGCGCGAAGCTCTACTCGAAGCCTTCTCTCCCGCAGCTCAACGAGCGCTCGTACGGTTCTTTGATGCGTGTGAGCGTCAGAACCTGACAATCGCGCTAGGTGACAACGGATGCTCGGTACGAATGCGGACAGAGGAAGGCAAGGCCATCTCCGTCGCCTGGGTATTCCCGCCAGCCAAGACCGGATGGATGGGGCTTCGAGGGATCGCGATAGGCTGCGACCGCTCGCTGCTGACGGAAGGCCCGCACCCGGCCGCGTTTCAAGAGTACTTCGATACCGTCTCTCGCCTTCGGGGCGCGAAGCAACAAGAGACAAGCTACGTCGCGGCGGTGGAACTTCCCCCCGAAGAGCTGGAGCCACAGATCTCCCTGCTGCTTCAGTCGTTCGGTGAGCTCCGACGGCGAATCGCTGGTCAGGAGAAGCCTTCACGAACCTGAAAAGGCGCGTCCGGAGGTGCATCAGGCCTGTGCGCGCGTTGAGTCTGCCACCCAGATCCAACCCTCGCGTGCTGCTTCGACCACATCCTCGGGCTCGAATGCCACGCCGCGAAGGAGATCGGCGCCTACCAGGTTGAGAGGACTTGGCCAACAAAGCGGTGGGCCCTCCAGGACTCGAACCTGGGACCGTCCGGTTATGAGCCGGTTGCTCTGACCAACTGAGCTAAGGGCCCGCGGTGGCAGGGTAGCCGAGAATGGGTGCCGGGCGGGTGGTAGGCTTCGGTCCATGAACTACCGGCGCCCTCTTCTTCTGCTTGCCACCCTCCTCTTCATCCCGCTCGCCGGCCCCGCTGCCGCCGACGACGCCGCCGACCAGCGCTACACCGGCCGCGCCTACTCCCCCTACGCCGACCGCGACTTCCCCGACCGGGTCTTCTGGGGCGACACCCACCTGCACACGTCGTTCTCCATGGACGCCGGCGCCTTCGGCAACCGGCTGGGGCTCGACGCGGCCTACGAGTTCGCGCGGGGCCAGCAGGTGACGTCGTCCACCGGGCAGCCGGTGCGGCTGTCGCGGCCGCTCGACTACCTGGTGGTGGCCGACCACTCGGACAACATGGGCTTCTTCCCCGACCTGGTCTCCGGCAAGCCGCACGTCCTCGCCGACCCCACCGGCAGGGACTGGTACCAGCGCATCCAGGCCGGCGAGGGCGTGGGCGTGGCCATCGAGCTGATCGGCCTGTTCAGCCAGGGGAAGTTCCCGAAGGCGCTGATGTACACCCCCGACTCGAAGCCCTACCGCGACGCCTGGGACGCCACCGTCGAGGCCGCCGAGCGCTTCGACGACCCGGGCCACTTCACCGCCTTCATCGGCTACGAGTGGACGTCGCTGGTGCAGGGCAACAACATGCACCGCGTGGTCGTCTACCGCGACGACGGCGACAAGGGCGGCCAGATGGTCCCCTACACCACCGTCGCGCCCACCGGCAGCACCAACCCGCGCGACCTGTGGAAGTGGATGGAGCGCTACGAGGCGAAGACCGGCGGCCGCGTGCTCGCCATTCCCCACAACGGCAACCTGTCGAACGGCATCATGTTCCCGCTGGAGGCCCAGTACGACGGCCGCGTGCTCGACCGCGACTACGTCGAGACGCGCGCCCGGCGCGAGCCGCTCTACGAGGCCACCCAGATCAAGGGCGACGGCGAAGCGCACCCCTACCTCTCGCCGAACGACGAGTTCGCCGACTACGAGACCTGGGACATCGGCAACCTGGACGTCTCGCAGGCGAAGACCGACGACATGCTGGCCGGCGAGTACGCCCGCGAGGCGCTGAAGCGCGGCCTCTTCATCGAAGCGAAGCTGGGCACCAACCCCTACCGCTTCGGCATGGTCGGCTCGACCGACAGCCACACCTCGCTGGCCACCACCCAGGAGGACAACTTCTTCGGCAAGCACTCGGGCGCCGAGCCCAGCCCCACGCGCATGACCCACCCGTTCATGCAGAACGAGAACGGCACCATCATGGGCTGGCAGCAGGTGGCGTCGGGGCTGGCGGCGGTGTGGGCGAAGGAGAACACGCGCGCGGCGCTGTTCGACGCCATGGAGCGCAAGGAGGTGTACGCCACCACCGGCACGCGCATGGCGGTGCGCTTCTTCGGCGGCTGGACCTACACCGACGCCGACCTGAAGAGCCGCGAGCCCGCCTTCGCCGGCTACGCCAAGGGCGTGCCCATGGGCGGGGCACTTCCCGCTCGCCCGCGCAACGCGAAGGCGCCCAGCTTCCTGGTGTTCGCCCTGCGCGACCCCATCGGCGCGAACCTCGACCGCATCCAGATCATCAAGGGCTGGCTCGACGACGAGGGCGGCCCCCGGGAGAGGGTCTACGACGTGGCCTGGAGCGGGGGCCGCGGGCGCGACGCCGACGGACGCCTCGAGCCGGTGGGCAACACGGTCGAGGCGGCGACGGCGAGCTGGACCAACACCATCGGCGCCTCCGAGCTGGGCGCCGTCTGGACCGACCCGGACTTCGACGCCGACCAGAAGGCCTTCTACTACGCCCGCGTCATCGAGATCCCGACCCCGCGCTGGAGCACCTACGACGCCTACCGCCTGAACGTCCCCCTCCCGGAAGGCGCCCCGACGAGCACCCAGGAGCGCGCCTACACGTCCCCCATCTGGTTCGATCCCCGCTGAGATATCCCCTAGGGGTATATTCGCTATTTGCGATTCGCGAATAGCGAATAGTCGGGCTACCCTCCAGCGCATGGTCCTGAAGCCCCAGGATGTCTTCGTGCTCCTCAAGCTCGCCGCGAACCCGGGCGTTCACCTGCCCTACAACCGGCTAGCGCTCGAGCTGGGCATGAGCGTCTCCGAGGTCCATGCCGGCGTGCGGCGCAGCGTCGCGGCCGGGCTGGCGCTCGAGCAGCCCAGGCCTCGGCCCAACCTCGGCGCCCTGAAGGAGTTCCTGTTCCACGGCGTCCGCTACGCATTCCCCGCCCAGCTCGGCGGACCGGTCCGGGGAATGCCCACGGCCTATGCGGCTCCCCCGCTGAAGGGCGTGTTCGCTCCGCCGAGCGGCATGCCGCCGGTCTGGCCCGACGTGGAAGGGCGCAGCCGCGGTCCGGAGCTTCCGCCGCTGTATCGATCCGTCCCCGAGGCGGCGCGCCGGGACGAGCCCCTCTACGCGCTCCTCGCGCTCACCGACGTGCTGCGCACCGGCGGTGCCCGGGAACGCAGCCTGGCCATCGACGCCCTGGAAGAACGCCTCGTCGAAGGAGACCCCGAATCCACCCGAACGTCCTGAGACTGATGATCGTGGCCGAGCGTCTGGGCCCACTGCGCGAACGCGTCGTGTTCCTCGGCGGTGCCGCCACCAATCTCCTGATCACCGACGAGGCGGCTCCCGAAACGGGCATGACTCCCGACGTCGACCTGGTGATCGAGATCGGCAGCAGCGCCGACTTCTACGCGCTCGAGGACGAGCTTCGCGCGCTCGGTTTCCGGAACGATCCCGACGGTCCGGTGTGCCGCTGGATCATCGACGGCATCCCGGTCGACGTCATGCCCACCGACGAAGGCATCCTGGGGTTCGCCAACACCTGGTCCGCCGCCGCCATCGAGCACGCGGACGAGATCGAGATCGAAGCCGGCGTGCGGGTACGCCTGGTCCCACCGGTCTACTTCCTGGCCACCAAGCTCGAGGCCTTTGCGGGCCGGGGCGAAGGCGACCTTCGCGGGAGCAAGGACATCGAGGACATCGTCGCGGTCCTCGACGGACGCCCGGAGCTGGTGGACGAAGTAGCCGGCGCGCCGGAGGACGTCGGCCGCTTCGTCGCCGAGTGCTTCGCGAGCCTGCTCTCGAGCCCACCCTTCGAGGAGGCGGTGGCCGGACACCTGCCCGGCGATCGCATCAGCCAGGCGCGCGCGACGCTGGTCCTCGAGCGGATGAAGGCCATTGCCGGCTCGAAGGAAGAGCCAGGCTAGTCCTTCTTCCGCTCCCCGTAGTCGCCGAACGGCGCGTCGCGTTCGCGGACGACCTGGCGGAAGCCCTTGGTCTGGAAGCTCTCGGCCCAGCGGTAGGCCTCTTCGGTGTGGCGCGTCACGCCGTCGAAGAAGGTGCCGAGGAGCTGGGTGGTGCGCAGGCCCATGTTCTCGAAGGCCTGGTTGATGAGCAGCTTGTTCAGCGCCAGCTGGTTCGCCGGAATGTGCTGGAAGCGGTTGGCGTAGGCCTCGGCCTCGGCGGAGAGCTCGCTGGCCGGAAAGACCCGCGATACCAGGCCGATGCGGTGGGCGGTGGCGGCGTCGATGGCCTCGCCGGAGAGCAGGAACTGCTTGGCGTGCTCGAGCCCCAGCCGGTAGACCCACAGCATGGTGGTGGGCGTGCCGAACACCCGCGACGGCGCGTAGCCGATGAACGCGTCGTCGGCCATGAATAGCTGGTCGCAGCAGAGCACCAGGTCGGTGGCACCGCCGACGGCGAAGCCGTGGATCTCGCCCACCACCGGCTTCGGGCAGTGCCAGATCTTCATGAAGCGCTGCACGTTGTGGTTCATGAACTGGTAGTCGCGAACCGGATCCCACGCGCCCTCGCGCGGCGGAACGCTGGGCGCGTCGTAGGGGCTCCCCCAGCCGCTCTCGTCGCCGGCGGCGACCAGGTCGTAGCCGGCGGTGAACACGCGCCCCTCGCCGCGCAGCACCACCGCGCGCACCCGCTGGCTCTTCGTGGCCGCGTCGATGCCGTCGGCCACGCCCTGCACCACCTCGTTGGTCAGCGTGTTCAGCTTCTCGGGGCGGTTCAGCGTGATGACCGCGATGGCGTCGCGCTCCTCGTAGCGGACGACGTCGGTGCCTTCGCTCATGGCGGCCCTCCTAGTAGAGCCCCATCCCGGGCTCCAGGCCCAGCAGCAGACGCCCGTAGAGCTCGCGCTGGGCGTCGTGGTCGAAGGCGACGTGGCTGCTGGCCACCTGCACGTCGCGCAGCGACCGCTGGAGCGGGTGGGTCAGGAAGTGGGACTTGCCGCCGCTGGCCTCGGCCACGTCCTGGATGACGCGCCGCGCCTGGTGCACCGCGTGGGTGATCGACGACGACCAGCGCGCCCGCTCGAGCGGGCTCGCCTGGTTACGCTGCTCCATCACGCACGACGCCACGTGGCGCAGGGTCCGCTCGGCCTGCTGCGCCTCGAGCATGGCGTGGGCCAGTCGCATCTGGGCCGCCGGCTTCTCGGCCGCCGCCTTGGTGGGCGAGTTGAGCCGCACGCGACCCGAGAGCCCCTCGCCGAACTCCTCGGCCACGTGCACCGCCCGACCCACGATCGGCATCGAGGCCGCGAGCATCAGGATGGGGATCATGGGCGTGCGGTAGAGCGGACCGTCGTGGAGCTTCGCGCCGTAGGCCGAGCCCGCGGACATGTCGGAAACCGAGACGCTGCGCTCCGCCGGCACGAACACGTCGTCCACCACCAGGTCGTTGCTGCCGGTGGCGGCCATGCCGTCCACGTGCCAGACGTCGTCGATGGTCACCTCGCTCATGGGCAGCGCCATGAAGCGCAGCGCGTCGGGCCCCTCGCTCACGTCGCCGATCGATCCCAGGATCGCCCAGCTCGCGTGCATGGCGCCGGTGCCCCAGCTCCAGCGCCCCGACAGCCGGTAGCCGCCGTCCTCGGGCGTGATCTTGCCCGTCGGTGCGATCACCGCCGGCGCCAGGATCCAGTCGACGTCGCGGTAGAGCTCCTTCTGGAACGCCTCGGGGAACTGGCAGAGCATCCAGTTGTGCTCGATGCAGAAGGTGGTGATCCAGGCGATCGACACGTCGGCGCGCGCCACCGTCAGGCCCACCTCGACGAAGGCGTCGAGATCCAGCTCGAGCCCGCCGTGGCAGCGCGGCACCATCATGCGGAAGACGCCGGCCTCCACCAGCGCGTCGATCTGGGCGTCGGTGGGACGGCGCAGGCGCTCGGCCTCGGTCGCCTCGGCGGCCAGCGCCGGCACCAGGGCCTCCACCCGCTCGAGGAGCCCTCGTGCGTCGTCGTTCAGAGTGGTCATGGCCTCCCCGTTCTACAGCAAGCGGGAGACCGGTGCACTCAGTCCGCGTCTTCGTCCTTGACGGTGAGCACCGGACACGGTGCGGAGCGCAGTGTGCGCTCGGCCACGCTGCCGAGCAGCGCGTGCTTCAGACCCGTCAGTCCGCGGCTGCCCATGACGATCAGGTCGGCGTCGATCTCCTCGGCCACGCGCTCGATGGCCTCGACCGGAGCGCTCGGCGTCACCGTCGTCTCCACCGTCACGCCGGCGGCGCGCACCTTGTCGGACCACTTGCTGATCTCGCGCTCGGCGGCGTCGCGGCAGTCGCGGTCGAAGCTCTCGGGCAGCACGATGCCGTAGGGCGACACGGCGCCCACGTAGATCGGGTAGCTGTGGATCAGGTGGACCTTGCCCTTGAACTGCTTGGCCAGCTCGATCGCGCAGTCCAGCGCCTTCGAGGAGTGGCTGGAGAAGTCGAGCGGGACCAGGATCGTGTCGAAACGCATGGGGGCCTCCTTGGTGTTGGAGAGGAGCAGGTTCCGTGCCACCGTCCGGGCGCGCGCCGGCGCCCGGGGAGGCGGGCTTCCGGGGCGTAATGCCCCGTTTGTAGCGGATGATGGGTTGAACCGCCCCCTGCTCGCTCGACCCGAGGCGCCAGCGGCTCGGACAGCGCTGGCACCCGGCGTGCACTGAGAAAGGGGCTGGTGGGAGGTACCATGCGCACGATTCGAACGCTCGTCTTCGGCCTGCTCGGCCCGATCTTCCCGATCGCCCTCTGCCTGGGCGGCGGGCCGGCCCGGGCCCTCGACTACGACCCGACCCTGGCCGAGCTGGGCGCCGAGTCGTTCCGCAGCTACTGCGCCAGCTGCCACGGCGTCGAGGCGCGGGGCGACGGTCCGGTGGCCGCGTCGCTGTCGACGCCGCCCTCCGACCTGCGGCGCATCGCCGAGCGGCGCGGCGGCGAGTTCCCGGCCGGCGAGATCGCCCGCAAGATCGACGGCCGCTTCGAGATCGACGCCCACGGTCCGCGCGACATGCCCATCTGGGGCCGCACCTTCACCGCCGACGTGCCCGACGCGGCCGCCGCCGAGTCGATCGCCCGCGGTCGCGTGGCCGTGCTGGTCGAGTACCTGAAGTCGATCCAGGAGACCGGCGCGCCGTCCGACCCGGCCGCCACGCGCCAGACCATGCAGAGCATCTTCGCCGCCATGACCGTGCTGCTGCCGCTGTCGCTGGACGGCGACGCCTACGAGGATCCGGCGAACGCCCAGAAGATCGGCGACGCGCTGGCGGTGCTCGACGCCAACAGCGCCGGCCTGTCCAAGCACGGCGCCTCCAGCGACGTGAGCTTCGCCCACCTGGCGCGCTCGCTGGCCATCGACACCCGCGACATCCGGCTGCGCTACGCCGAGGGTCACGTGCGCGAGAGCCGCTACCTGGTGCAGACGCTCACCGAGACCTGCGTGGCCTGCCACTCGCGGCTGCCGTCGGGGAGCGCGCCCCAGAGCGCCGCCTTCGTGCGCGAGCTCGAGCAGGCGCACCTGCCCATCGACCAGCGCGCGAAGCTCGCCTACGCCACGCGCCAGTTCGACGTGGCCGCCGACCTCTACGAGCAGATGCTCGTGACCGAGCCGCCCAACGACCTCGACCTCTCCGGCCACCTGGACGACTACCTGGAGCTCACGCTGCGCGTGCTGCGCAGCCCGGAGCAGGCGCTGGCGTCGATGGAGAGCTTCGAGAAGCGCAAGGGCATGTCGCCGGCGCTGCGCGAGGACGTGACCGCCTGGGTCGCCAGCCTGAAGCAGCTGGTGAAGCGTCCGCCCAAGGGCGACGCGCTGGCGAAGGCCCACGCCCTGCTGCGCCACGAGGACGAGGGCAACCTCGAGTTCTCGCGCACCGCGCTGGTCGAGCACCTGGAGGCGTCGGGCCTGCTGCACCGCGCGCTCGAGACCGGACTGGAAGGCGAGCGACGCGCCGAGGCCTACTACCTGCTCGGCTGGATCGAGACGCGCATCGGCCGCACCTACTGGCTGTCGCAGGCCGAGGCCTACCTGGAGACGGCCATCCGGCTCTCGCCGGGCAGCGAGACCGCCGCCCGCGCCTACGACCTGCTCGAGGAGTTCCTGGTGGCGGGCTACACCGGATCCAGCGGATCCCACGTGCCGCCCGACATCCAGACCAAGCTCGACGCGCTGCGCTGGATCGCCCTGCCCGACACCGCCGGCTGAGGCCGTCGCGAAAGCTGCGCACGGGTTGCCGCCCGCCGGTGTGACGGTCGTCACGAACGCATGCCGGCGGAAGGCCGAACGCATCTCGGAGATGGTGATCTGGCGCACCCCCCGCTGCCGCTGGTCCTCGCTTGCCGCCGCCCCGCCCCTGCTCGTCGCCGGGGTGCTGGCCGCGGCGCTGCTGGGCTGCACGTCCATCGACGGCCCCACCGAGGACGTCGACACCTGGAAGGAGAGCTGGAAGGGCCGGGCCGTGGCGGTGAAGGACGGCGCCGCCGCCGGAGCGGTCGCCGTGGGCGACTCGATCGGCACCGCCTACACCGGTATCCGCGACGGCTTCGAGGATCCGGAGGCGGACGCCTTCGGTCCGGCGCCGAAGCGCTACGCCGAGCGCATCCGCAAGCACATGATCCGCTTCGAGGACGTGCCGCGGGACGCCAGCTTCCAGTTCGGCGCCCCCGAGCGCGGCTACATGAACGCCGGCATCCTGGCCGGCGGCAAGGTCGAGTGGCAGGGCTGGCTGGTGGACGTGGAGGTGGAGACCACCACCTTCGCCGGCCAGAAGCGCAGCAAGGCCTACGTGGTGCGCATGACCCAGGGCGAGGTGGAGGAGGTCCACGACGCCCAGTACACCCACGCGCTGCGCCGGCTCGAGCCCCGGACCGAGCGACCCGCCTCCGCCGCCAAGTAGCCCGCTCTTCGCCCCCGGCGCGCCGCCCGCGCGGTATGATCCGCGTCATGTCGAGCCAGCCGACGCACAGCATTGCCGTCATCGGGGGAGCGGTCGCGGGCGCCGAGGTCGCGGGCGTGCTCGCCGACCACGGCACCGAGGTCGTGGTCTTCGAGCAGAACGCCAAGCCCTACGGAAAGATCGAGGACGGCCTGCCGCGCTGGCACGTGGCGCTCCGCAACAAGGAGTACGCCGCCATCGGCAAGAACCTCTCCAAGCCCGGCGTCCACTTCGTGCCCAACACGCGCATCGGCCGCGACGTCGACTTCGACGCGCTGGTCAACGACTGGGGCTTCTCGGGCGTGGTGCTGGCCTGCGGCGCCTGGCGCGACCGGCCGCTGCCGGTGGAGGGCGCCGACGACTTCATCGACAAGGGGCTCATCTACCAGAACCCCTTCATCATCTGGTTCAACCACGCGGAGGATCCGGACTACCACGGACCGGTCTTCGAGCCGAAGGACGGCGCCCTGGTGGTGGGCGGCGGCCTGGCGTCGATCGACGTGGTGAAGGCCCTCATGCTGATGCGCACCCGCGACGAGCTGGCGAAGCGCGGCATCCAGGTCGACCTGGTGGAGCTCGAGGTGAAGGGCATCCCGAAGATCCTGGCGGGCCACGACCTGGTCTTCGAGGACCTGGGCATCGAGCCCTGCACCCTCTTCTACCGGCGCAGCGAAGAGGACATGCCGCTGATGGAGATGCCCGACGGCGCCGACGAGAAGCGCCAGGAGAAGGTGCGCGCCGGCCGCAAGAAGATGCTGGCCAAGGCGATGGAGAAGTACCGCTTCCGCTTCGAGCCGCTGTGCATGCCCGACGGGCTGATCGTCGAGGACGGCCAGCTCGTGGGCCTGCGCTTCCGCCGCACCCGGATGGTCGACGGCCGGCCCCAGCCCACCGACGAGACCTTCGAGCGCCGCGGGCCCTACGTCATCAGCTCGATCGGCAGCATCCCCGAGGCCATCCCCGGCATTCCCATGAAGGGCGAGCTGTTCGCCTTCACCGACTGGCACCTGGGCCGGCTGGCGGGACGCCCCACCGTCTTCTCCGCCGGCAACGTGGTGACCGGCAAGGGCAACATCGTGGCGTCGCGCAAGCACGCCCGCGAGATCACCGGCACCATGGCCGAGCGCTTCCTGGGCCTGGCCGAGGCGCAGCGCGAGGCCGCCCGCGAGCAGGCGGAGACGATCGCCGAGAAGATCGAGAAGCAGCCGCCGCTGGCCGACGGGGCGATCGAGGCGCTGCGCGCGCGGGTGAAGGCCCGCCAGCAGGAAGTGGGCTACGGCGGCGACTACGCGGCGTGGGTGGCGAAGCACCACCGCGAGGCATGAGCCGGCTGCGCGTCGGCCTGCTGGCCGTGGCGGTCGCGCTGGTGGCGGCCGCGAACGCCCAGGCCCAGACCGAGCGCCTGCGGGTCGGCGCCAAGGTCGCCCCGCCCTTCGTGGTGCGCGGCGCCGACGGCGAGTGGAGCGGCATCAGCGTCGAGGCCTGGCGCGCCGTGGCCGAGGACCTGGGCCTCGCCTACGAGCTGGTGGCCGTCGACCTCGATCCGCTGTTCGACGGGCTCGAGCACGGCACGCTCGACGTGGGGATCGGCGCGCTCACCGTCACCGCCGAGCGCGAGACGCGCGTCGACTTCACCCACGCCATCTACAGCTCGGGCCTGGGCATGGCGGTGTCGCTGGCGGGCGAGGGCGCCTTCGTGGACGCGCTGCGGCGCGCGGCCTCGCCGGCGCTCTTCCGCGCGCTCGGCGCGCTGCTGCTCGTGCTGCTGGGAGCCGGCGCGCTGGTCTGGCTGCTCGAGCGCCGGCGCAACCCGCAGCAGTTCGAGGGCGGCGTGCGCGGCCTCTTCTCCGGCTTCTGGTGGTCGGCGGTGACCATGACCACGGTCGGCTACGGCGACAAGGCGCCGGTCACCGCCGGCGGTCGCGCCGTGGCGCTGGTCTGGATGTTCTTCAGCATCGTCACCATCTCGGGCTTCACCGCCGCCATCGCCTCGCAGCTCACCCTCTCGAACCTGACCTCCGGCGTCGACGGTCCCGAGGACCTGCCGCGCGTGCCGGTGGCGACGGTGGCCAGCACCACCAGCCACGCCTACCTGGTGTCCCTGGGCATCGCCCCGCGCGAGTTCGCCTCGCTGGAAGAGGCGCTGCTCGCCACCGCCGAGGGTCGGGTGCAGGCCGTGGTCTACGACCGCCCGCTGCTCCAGCACCAGGTCGTGGCGCGCCGGGAGGATCGGGTGAAGGTGCTGCCCCACGTGCTCCAGGCCCAGCAGTACGCGCTGGCGCTGGCGCCCGGCAGCCCGCTGCGCGAGCCGGTCAACCGCGCGCTGCTGGCCTACGTGAACGGCGACACCTTCGCCGCGACCGTCGCGCGCTACCTCGGCGAGTAGCCGGCCGGCCGCCCTACTCCTCGAGCGTCTCGATACGCGTCACCACGCCGTTGACCAGCTCGACCCGGCGCACGTCCTCGGTGCGCGAGCCGCGCCCGGTCGAGATGCCGCCGCCGACGCCCACGCCGCCGCCGTAGTGGCCGCTGCCCAGGCCGATGCCGATGCCCGGCGAGGTGCGCTGCCAGGTCCAGACGTGGGCCACCTGGTCGTCGGCCACCACCTCGGTCCTGCGGTCCGGCTCGCCCACGGCCAGCAGCACCTGCTGCTCCGTGAAGCCCACCTTCACCTCGCCGGCGCGGATCGCCTCCTGCACGGCCGGCGGGAAGGTGTCGAAGTCGTCCTGCTCCTTCGCGATGCGGTCGTCGGGCGACGACGCGCAGGCCAGGGCCAGCAGGGCCAGCGGAATCACGACGAAGCGTCGCATGGTTCGCCTCCCGGGGGTGCGGACAGCATCGCAGACGCGGCCGGAAGCTGCGATAGGATCGGGGACTTGCAGGAGCTGCTCGATCGCACCACCGAGGCGCTCGCCGGCTGGCCCCCCGGCGCGGTGCTGGTCGCGCAGGGGCTCGTCGCGCTGGTCGCGATCTTCGTCGCGCACCGGATGGTGCTGAGCGTGCTCGACCGGCTGACGCAGCGGGGCGGCCGCCTGCCGGGCCGCACCTTCCGCAGGCTCTGCGGACGGCCGCTGCTGCTGGTCTTCGGGCTGGCCGCGCTGCGCGGAGGGGTCGGTGCGTACGGGGAGCTGCTGGCGGATGCGCTGAACGTCGCCCTCGTCCTGTCGATCGGCTGGCTCGCCTTGCGGGGGATCCAGCTCTTCGAGCAGATGGTGGTGGCGCGCCTGGCCCTGGACGTGCCCGACAACCTCCAGGCGCGGCGCATCTACACCCAGATCCGCTTCCTGCGCCGGCTGGCCGGCTTCGTGGTGGTGGTGCTGACCGGCGGCGTCGCACTGATGAGCCTGGAACCGCTGCGCCAGCTGGGGGCGGGGCTGCTCACCTCGGCGGGCGTGGCCGGCGTGGTCATCGGCTTCGCCGCCCAGCGCACCGTGGGCAACCTGATCGCCGGCTTCCAGATCGCCTTCACCCAGCCCATCCGCACCGACGACGTGGTGATCGTGGAAGGCGAGTGGGGAAGGATCGAGGAGATCACCCTCACCTACGTGGTGGTGCGCATCTGGGACGATCGCCGGCTGGTCGTGCCGATCAGCCACTTCATCGAGAAGCCCTTCCAGAACTGGACGCGCGTGTCCGCCGACCTGCTGGGCACCGTCTTCCTGCACGTCGACTACCGCGCCTCCATCGACGCCCTGCGCGCCGAGCTCCAGCGCCTGCTCGAGGCGTCGGAGTACTGGGACGGCCGCGTGTCGGGGGTCCAGGTGACCGGCGCCGGCGACCAGACGCTCGAGGTGCGCGCCCTCGTGAGCGCCCGGAACTCGGGCGACGCCTGGGAGCTGCGCTGCCAGGTGCGCGAGGGCCTGGTCCGCTACCTGAACCGGGAGCACCCGGAGTGGCTGCCGCGCGTGCGGGCCGAGGTCTCCCCCGCCGGGAACGCACCGGACGGCGCCGCACCCGCCTAGCAGGGGCCTTTCGCGCTCCGCCGTCCGCCCGCGGAACACCGGAATGTGCCATGCTCGTAGCGGGCCGCGCGGGCGTTGCAAGGAATGCACGCGCCGCGCGCGGCGCTTTGAAGAATCTGCAGCCGCACGGAGGCCGTCGCGTCAGCGCGTCGCGTGCACGTGGTGGCATGCGACTTGCGGCCTCCTGGCGTGGAACCCACACGACCACAGGAGGCAGATCATGCACGTCACCCCGAGAGCGAAGGAAGAGCTGCACGACATGCTGCTGCGGGCCATCGCGGTCCGGGCCAGGCCGGGTCCGGACGGCGCACCGCGCCCGAGCGAGCAGGACGCAAGGCTCGCCTTCCGCATCCTGCCCTCGACCCGCGGACCCGAGGACTCGGGCCTGGGCCTCACCCTCGACGCCCCGCACCCGGGCGACGAGCGGGTGGAGCACGGGGGCCGCTTCGTCCTGGTGCTCGACAGGAGCGTCGCCTCGCACCTGAGCCAGCTCACCCTCGACCTGGTGGAGACGCCCGAGGGCTCCCGCCTGGGGCTGCTCGCATGAGCGCGCCGGGCGCGCCCCACGGACAGCAGGACGCGACGGACGTCGACGTCGAGGTCAACCCGTGGATCTTCCACGGGCTGTTCGCCGGCGTGGCCGGTGCGGCGATCGTGGCCGGCTTCTTCCTGGTGGTCGACGTCTTCGAGTCGCGCGCCTTCCGGACCCCCGCCGCGCTGGGCTCGGCGGTCTTCCTGGGCCAGGCGCTCGAGCCAGGCGACGCGATCGAGCCGGCGCTGGTCGCGGCCTACACGGTGCTGCACGGCGCGGTGTTCGTGAGCGTCGGTCTGCTGGCGTCGTTCGTGCTGCTCGGCCATCGCCGCGACTTCGGTCCGGGCGCCGGCATCGCCCTGGGCGCACTGCTGTTCGGGGCCCTGGAAGGCCTGCTGCTGGGCTTCTTCACGGGCACCGCCAGCGAGGTGATGCCGGGCCTGATCCCATCCCTCGGCTTCGGCCGCATCGCCGTGGCCAACCTGCTGGCGGCGTCCGTCATGACCGCCATGCTCTTCGCCGGAGCGACCGGGTCTAGCCCTCGGTGAAGCTCTTCAACAGCCGGCTGCGCGACGGGTGGCGCAGCTTGCGCAGTGCCTTGGCTTCGATCTGACGAATACGCTCACGAGTTACGTCGAACTGTTTGCCTACTTCTTCCAGTGTGTGGTCTGTATTCATGTCGATACCGAAACGCATACGCAAGACTTTCGCTTCACGCGCCGTTAGACCCGCCAG
>JBNLVK010000042.1:0-21197 GCA_050618055.1 Myxococcota bacterium | reverse complement strand
GCGTCCCGCCGGTGGCGCTGGCCGAGGCGCGCACCGACGCAACGGCCGAGGCCCGCGCCATCGACGCGGGCGACGGCGCCGACCGGGTCGAGAACGACGCCGACGTGCGCGCCGAGGCCGACGCCGACGCGCTGGCGCTCGCCGCCAGCTTCGTGACCCAGGGAGCGGCGCTCGGGCTCAGCCCCTTCAAGCTCGACTGGAGCGCCACCGAGACGGCCGGCGCCGAGGCCACCGGCATCGACGGCGGCGCCGGCAACGACGCGATCGTGAACCGCGCCCGCGTCGAGGCCGAGAGCAACGCCGACGCCATCTCGGTGGACGGCACGCTCGCGCTGGAGGGCGTGGCCGGGGCGGTCGCCGGAAACCGGGCGGACGCCCGGGCGGTGGGCATCGACGCGGGTGACGCCGGCGACGGCGAAGGAGCGAGTCCCTGCACCGGACCCTGCGACACGGTCGAGAACGAGGGCACGGTGGTGGCCAGCGCGAACGCGGAGGCCAACGCGGCGGCGCTCACCGTCACCGGCAAGGGACTCGCGCTGACCGTCGATCCGGTCTGGGACGCGGGCACCACAGCGGAGGCCGGGGCCGCGGGCCTCTTCGGCGGCGACGGCGCCACGCTGCTGTGGAACGGGGGTCTGCTCGACGTCGACGCCGAGGCCAGCTCGCGGATCGTCGACGCCACCGTCGCCGTCGAGGGCGTGGCCGTGACCATCACCTCGACCCACGCCGAGTCACGCGCCGACGGTGCCGCGGCGGGCGGCGGCGGCGACCTCGTCGAGAACGACGCCCGCGTCGAGGCCCGCGCCCAGGCCAATGCCGAGGGCTACCGCGGGACCTTCAGCAAGATCGGCGGAGCGCTCACCGTCGATCCGCTGTGGGACGCCGGCACCGCCGCCACGGCGCGGGCCCGCGGACTGGCCGGCGAGGACGGCGACGACGTCGTCACCAACCGGGACGTGGTGGACGTCCGGGCCGAGGCGGACACGCGCTCGGTGTCGCTGTCGGGAAGCGTGACCGGGGTCGCGGCCACGCTGGCCGTCTCGCAGGCCGATGCCCACGCCACCGGTCTCGACGGCGGGGACGGCCGCGACGCCATCACCAACGACGGCCAGGTGATCGCCCGGGCCGACGCCGACGCCCAGGCCTTCGAGGGCTCCCTCACCTGGACCGGTGTCAGTGCGACCCTGGCGCCCACCGCCGACCTGGGCACCCACGCCGACGCGCGGGCCACCGGGCTCGCCGGCGGAGCCAGCGCCGACCTGGTGGTCGACCGCGGCAGCCTGGACGTGGACGCGGACGCCGACGTGCTGGCGATCAGCGGATCCTTCACCGCCACCGGCCTGGCCGTGACCATCGCCACCCAGGAGGCCAGCAGCCGGGCCAGCGGGGTCGACGGCGGCGGCGGATCCGACCGGGTCGAGGCCCACGGCACCCTCGACGTGGACGCCCGCGCCGACGCGGAGAGCTACGAGGGCGCCATCGCCATCAACGGCGGCGCCTTCTCGGGCGACGTGTCCGCAGACGCGGGCACCCGGGCCGACGCCGGCGCGGCGGGGCTCGCCGGCGGCAGCGGTCGCGACACCCTCGTGAACCAGACCAGCTCCTTCAGCGTGCACGCCGAGGCGGACGCCGAGTCGAACACGCTGACGGCCAGCTACCAGGGCCTCGCCGTCAGTGCGGCCGTGCTCCACGCCGAGGCGGATGCCACCGGTCTCGACGGCGGTGAGGGGGGCGACTGGCTGGACAACCAGACCGACCTGGACGCTACCGCCCGGGCCGACACCCGCGGCGTCTCGGTCACGCTCAGCGGCCTGGGCGTGTCCGGCAACGCCGACCTCTCCCGCGTGGCCGAGGCGCGCGCCACCGGACTCGACGGCGGCGCCGGCGACGACGTCCTCGAGAACGCGGCCAACGTCTTCGCCGGCGCCACCGCGGTGGGTCGCGCCACGGCGGTGGCGGTCAATGCGGTGGGAGCGCCGCTGATCTCCGCCGAGCAGCTGGGCGTGGCGGAGGCGACGGCGCTGGCGGGTGGCGACGGCGACGACGCCCTCCTGAACCAGGGAAGCGTCGATGCCCGCGCGAACGCCCGGGCCGAGGCCCTGGGAATCAGCGTGGGCCTGCTGGGCATCTCCGGCGCCCGCGCCCACATCACCGCCGAGGCCGACGCGGCCGGCATCGACGGCGGCGCGGGCGACGACCTGATCCTGAACCAGGGCAGCGTCCACGCGCGCGCCGACGCCACGGCCGAGACCGAGAGCGTGAGCGTCCAGCTGGGCGGCCTGAGCCTCGAGGATCAAGCCGCGCGCGCGGTGGCGCGCGCCGCCGGGCTGCGCGGCGGCGGCGGCGCAGACCGCATCGAGAGCGACGCGGCGATCACCGTGGTGGCCGACGCGGAGGCGACGTCGGACACAGTCGACGTGTCGCTGGTCGGCTTCAGCGGGACGGGCGCCAGCGTCGAGGCCGAGGCCCACGCCTCCGGCATCGAGGGCGGGAGCGCCGACGAGGAGATCGTGAACCGGGCGCTCCTGGACGTCCTGGCGGACGCGGAGATGGAGGCCGACGGCCTGTCGGTGGACATCCTGGGCGGCGGCACCCTGGAGGCGGCCGGCGAAGCCACCGCCCGCGCCAGCGGCGCCAGCACGCTCGCCGGCGACGACCTGCTGTGGAACGAGGCGACGCTGCGCGTGCGCGCCGAGGCCGAGGCCGACTCGGACGGCGATGCCGTCGAGATCCTGGGCGCCTCCGGCACCAGCGCCGTGCTGACGGCGGACGCGGCCGCCACCGGCGCGAGCCTGGGCGACGGCGCCGACGCGGTGGTGAACCTGGGCCTGCTGGACGTCGACGCTCGCGGCGACGCGGCCTCGCAGGGCGACATCCTCCAGGTGATCGGGGGCACCACCGCCGACGGCAGCATGGTCGGTCTCGCCAGCGCCACCGGACTCGACACGGGCGAGGGCGACGACTTCGTCTCGAACCAGGGAACGGCCGACGTGGACGCCGTGGCCCTGGCCGACACCAGCGGCGACTCGCTGGCGCCCATCGGCGCGTCGGGCGCCGACGGCCGCGTCACCGCCCGGGCCAGCGCCTGGGGCGTGCAGGCCGGCGGCGGCAACGACGTGTTCGAGAACACGGGCGACTTCTTCGTCACCAGCCACGCCGACCCGGACGCGGATGCCGAGAGCGGCGGCTTCTTCGCCGACGGCTTCGCCCGAGCCGGCGGATCGAGCCACGCCGGCGGTCTGGCGCTGGGCGACGGCGGCGACACCGCCACGAACGACGGGAGCTTCGCGGTGCGCGCCGAGCTCGACACCGACGCCGACGCGGAGGGCGACGGCGTCGGCACCGACGCCGACGCGCGCGGCGGCGGCAGCGGCAGCGCCACCGGCATCGACGCCGGAGCGGGAAACGACCGCATCACCAACCGGGGCAGCTTCTCGGCGATCACCGCCTTCTTCGTCGACGCGGACGCCGAGACCGACGGCGCCGACGCGCGCAGCGACGCCGACATCACCGCATCGGCGGCCGCCAGCGGCTTCCGACTCGGTGCCGGCGACGACGTGGCGGTGAACGAGGGCAGCCTCGTCGTGCGCGCCGACCTGGATCCGGACTCGGACGCCGAGGCGGACGGCGGCGGCGCCCGCGCGGACGCCGACCGCACCGGGACCGTGTCGGCCCTGGGCCTCGCCGGCGAGTCCGGGGACGACGAGGTCTGGAACCCGGGCAGCGTGAGCGTCGTGGCCCACGTCGACCCGGACGCGGACGGCGAGGCGGACGGCCTGGACGCCACCGGCGACGCCCAGTCCACCGGCAACGCCACCGCCACCGGCTTCGACCTGGGCGACGGCGACGACCGGGTGGTGAACGACGGCTCGCTCACGGTGACCGCCGACCCGAACGTCGACGCCGAGGGCGACGGCACCGGCGCCGACGGCGACGCCGACGCCGAGAGCGACGCCACCGCCACCGCCAACGGCATGCTGCTGGGCGCCGGCAACGACGTGGTGGAGAACCGGGGGAGCCTATCGGTGCTGGCCGATCCGGATGCGGATTCGGATGCCGACGGCGACGGCGCCGACGGCGACGGCGACGCCGAGAGCGACGCGGTCGGCACGGCCCTGGGCTTCCACCTGGGAAGCGGCGACGACCGGCTCGACAGCTCGGGCAGCGTGAGCGTGGTGGCGATCGCCGACGCGGAGGCCGTCTCCGACGGCGACGCCTTCGGCGACGCCGAGTCGGACGGCAACGCCACGGCGCGCGCCACCGGCGTGGTGGGCGACGCGGGCGACGACACCATCACCCTCTCCGGCCCGGTGACGGTGCGCGCCCACGCCGAGGGCCTGGGCGACGCCGACGGGGGCAGCGAAGGCGACTCGGACAGCGACTCGCGCGCCTCGGCGGTGGCCGTCGGCATCGACACCGGCGCCGGCGACGACGTGGTGGTGGTCGAGGACAGCCTGCACGTCTCGGCGCGGGCCGAGATCCCGGTGTTCGTGCCGGGCGCCGGATCCAGCATCGGCTCCTCCGCCACCGCCATCTCCACCGGCGACGGCGACGACCGGGTCGAGGTCTACGGCAGCGTGGTCGCGCGACGCGAGCGCCAGTTCATCGACCTCTCCGACATCTTCGACCCGGAGCTGGTCGACGAGAACCTGCCCGACGCCGCCATCCTGACCGGCAGCGGCGACGACGTGCTGGTGCTCGGCGCGGGCGCCCACGTCGAGGGCCGCATCGAGCTGGGTCCCGACGACGACACCGCGACGCTGCTGGGCAATGTGTCGCTCGACCACGACATCCTGGGCGAGTCGGGCTTCGACACCATCGGCCTCGAGAACAGCGGCGCCTTCACGCGCCGCTTCGTGGGCTTCGAGGCGCTGCGCAAGACCACGCCGGGCACCTTCTCGCTCACCCAGACGCCGGGCGGCATCCGCGACGTCGAGGTGACGGCCGGCACGATCGCGCTGCCGGGCGCCTTCGCCTTCCCGTCGGGCGGGTCGTTCCTCACCCGGGTCGAACCGAACGGCGACCACGGCCGGCTGGCGCTGGCCGGACCCGCCACGCTGGCGGGCGAGATCGAGGTGCTGCGCTCGCCCGGCTACTACGCCGACGGCAGCACCTGGCGCGTGATCACGGCGAGCACGCTGGTCGGCGCCTTCGACGACGTCGTGCTGCCCGCGCCGACCCCCCTGCTCTCCTTCGACGTCACGAACGAGACCGGCGCCCCCGGACCGGCGGTGGTGGTGCGCGCGCTGGCGATCCCCTTCGAGGCCTTCGGCGCCAACCGGCTCCAGCGCCAGGTGGGGGGCTACCTGGACGCCATCGGCCCCGACGCCACCGGCGACCTGGCGATGCTGCTCGGCGCCTTCCAGCAGGCGCCGCTCGGCCAGATCCCGCAGGCCTACACCAGCCTCTCTCCCACCATGTACGACGGCGGCACGCGGGTGGCCTTCGACGCCGACCGGGCCTGCGCGCGCTCCATGCTGCGGCGCCTCGACCGGGTGCGGCAGCGCGGCACGGCTTCGGCCTGGGGCGAGGCCGGCGCCGACTGGAGCGACCAGAGCGGCGGCGACGGGCACCTGGGCTTCGACGCGCGCAGCGGCGGCGGCAGCGGCGGCCTCGACCGGGCGCTGCGCGACGGCGTGGTGGGCGGCCTGGGCATCTGCGGTCGCTCCGCGCGCCTCGACTTCGACACCCACGCGGGCCGCTCCGAGGTCGACACGCTGGGCGGCTTCGCCTACGGCAGCTGGTACGGACGCCACGCCTTCCTCGACGGCGCCATCGGCTACGCGCGGCAGGACTTCCGCGAGCGCCGCCGCGTCACCGTCGACACGATCGTCGGCCCCGCCTCCAGCAGCCACGAGGGCTACAGCTTCTCGATCGCCGGCTCGACCGGGGCGCGCGTCTCCGTCCGGGAGGTCTCCCTCGAGCCCTTCGCCAGCCTCACCTACACCAGCCTCGATCAGGACGGCTTCACCGAGCAGGGCCTCTCGGGGGCGACGCTGGCGGTCGACTCGCGCCGCACCGACGCGCTGGTTGGCGAGGTCGGCCTGAGGGTCGCCCACCGCGTGGCGGTGGGTCCCGCCGTCCTGGCGCCCCGCGTGTCGGCGGCCTGGAGCCACGACTACCAGATCGAGGACCGGGAGATCACGGCCCGCATCCAGGGCGCGCCGTCGGGCAGCATGACGGTGCGGGGCCAGGACGTGGACGCCGACTCGGCCCGCGTCGACGCGGGCATCGGCGTCGAGTGGGGAAGCGTCGGCGCCTGGATCGACTACCGCGGTGACTTCCGCGGCGACCGCAGCGAGAACGGCTTCGCGATCGGCGTGGAGTGGCTGCTGCCGTAGACGCGCTCCGCGGGTGTCCTTCCGGCGACGCCAGCCAGCTTGCGTCCCCGCGCCCCTCGACGCACCGGGCGTCCACCCCTCCAACCGGCTGTAGGAGAGCCCCCGGGATGGACGGGCGCGCGAAGCGGGCGATCCGCCGGGAGACCGGCCGACTTTCGGCGACCGAGGCTCGCGCGTCTACTCGAGGTATCCCAGCGCCCGCAGCCGGGTCTTCTGAGTCTCGGACAGGTCGACCTTTTCGCCTTCGCCGAAGTCGCCCGGGGACCGACGCAACACGGCCTTCCGCAGTGTCGCGGCGATCTCCGGCTGCTCTGCGGCGATGTCCCGCAGCTCGCCCGGGTCGCTCTCGAGATCGTAGAGCCACGTCTCCTTGGTCTGGCGATCGTACAGGAGCTTGTAGCGGCCCTGGCGCGCGACGAACAGGTGGTCGAAGGCCGTCACGGTCAGGTTCGCCTCGGCGAAGAGGATCCGGTCCTCGAAGGCTTCCATCGCGCCCTCGTCGACGTCGGCCTGCCAGAGTGGCGCCAGGTCCATGCCGTCCGTCGACTCCGGGACCTTCATCCCCAGCGCAGAGAGCACCGTCGGGACCACGTCGACGAGCGAGACCGGCGTCTCGATGCGGGTGCCCGGCGGGATCCCCGGACCGCGGAGGATCAGGGGCACCCAGAGCATCTCCTGGTACTGGGTGCGACTGTGCCCGAGGCCACCGTGTTCGAGGAACTCCTCGCCGTGGTCCGACGTGAGGATCAGCAGCGCCTCGTCGAGGATGCCCTCCTGCCTGGCGAACGAGAGCAGTCGGTCGAGCTCCTGGTCCATCTGGCGCAGGTTCGCGTCGTAGAGATCGGTGAGATGCTGCCGATCGCGGTCGTCCAGCTCGATCGGCGGCAACTTCCGCTTGTCCGGATCCAGCTCCACGCAGCTCACCAGGTCGGGATCCGTGCGGCACGCGTCGGCCAGCTCCTTGTCCTGCTGGAAGCGGGCAACCTGTACGCCGGTTCCGTCGACCACGCCGTCGTAGTCCGATACGAACTGCCGCTCGAACTCCGGCTTGGAGGCATAGTCGGTGTGAACGTCGAAGTAGTGCACGAACAGGAAGAGGCGCTCCTCTCGGAAGCGCTTCAGCCAGTCGATCGCCTGGTCGGTCACCCAGGTCGACGGACCCACCCGTTCGGTGGCCTCGGGAACGTACAGGTAGTGCTCGAAGCCGGTCTCGAGCCCGTAGGCCCGCCCGAGCCGGAAGGTATTGACGGCCGCCGCCGTGGTGAACCCGACGCGAGAGAGCCGCGTCGCCAGCGTGGGGATACCCTTGATCAGCATCCGGTCGCTGCGGTTGGCGCCGTGCCGCCTGGGGTAGAGACCGGTCAGTATCGACGCATGCGCCGGCACGGTCCAGGGCGCCGTCGAGTTCGCGTCCTCGAAGACGGCGCCCTCGCGAGCCAGTGCGTCGATCACCGGTGAGGTCGGGCGATCGTATCCGTACGCCCCCAGGTGGTCCGCGCGAAGCGTGTCGATCGACACGAGGATCACGACACGCGGCCGGGGGCGGACCTCGCGCGCAGGGTCGGCGCTGGAGAGCGCGCCCGATCCGGCGGCCGGGCCCGGCGTCGGGTCGGCCGGCTCGGTTCCGCAGCCCGCGAAGCACACCAGCGATGCGGCCAGGACGCCGGTCCAGAGGCACCCCGACCGGACGATGCGCCGGCGAATCCGGCTAGAGCGCATCGAGGCGGCGGTAGCGGATTCGGTGGGGGTTCTTCGCGTCCTCTCCGAGGCGGCGGAGCCGGTCCGCCTCGTACTCCTGGTAGTTGCCCTCGAACCACTCGACGTGGCTGTCGCCCTCGAAGGCCAGGATGTGGGTGGCGATGCGGTCGAGGAACCAGCGGTCGTGGCTGATCACCACGACGCAGCCGGCGAAGCCGAGCAGCGCCTCCTCCAGCGCACGCAACGTGTCGACATCCAGGTCGTTGGTGGGCTCGTCGAGCAGCAGCAGGTTGCCGCCGGTCTGGAGGACCTTCGCCAGCTGCACCCGGTTGCGCTCGCCGCCGGAGAGCGTGCCCACCTTCTTCTGCTGGTCCGGTCCCTTGAAGTTGAAGCTCCCCACGTAGGCCCGTGAGTTGATCTCGCGCTTGCCGACCTCGAGGCGCTCGGCGCCGCCGGAGATCTCCTCCCACACCGACTTCTCCGGATCCAGATCCGCGCGCGACTGGTCGACGTAGGCGAGCTTCACCGTCTCGCCCAGCCGCAGCGTGCCGTCGTCCGGCTCCTCCTCCCCCGCGATCATGCGGAAGAGCGTGGTCTTGCCGGCGCCGTTGGCACCGATCACCCCAACGATGCCGCCGGGCGGCAGCTTGAACGACAGCTCGTCGAAGAGCAGCTTGTCGTCGTAGCCCTTGGCCAGCTTCTCGGCCTCGACCACCACGTCGCCGAGCCGCGGTCCGGGCGGAATGGCGATCTCCACCGTCTCGGGCAGCCGCTGCTCCTCTTCGGCGCGCAGCTTCTCGAAGGCGTTGATGCGGGCCTTGCCCTTGGCCTGACGCGCCCGCGGCGACATGCGGATCCACTCGAGCTCGCGCTCCAGCGTGCGCCGGCGCGCCCCGGCCTGCTTCTGCTCGAGCGCCAGACGCTGCTCCTTCTGCTCGAGCCAGGACGAGTAGTTGCCCTTCCAGGGAATGCCGCGGCCGCGGTCGAGCTCGAGGATCCAGCCGGCCACGTTGTCCAGGAAGTAGCGGTCGTGGGTGATGGCCACGACGGTTCCCGGGTACTCCTGGAGGTGGTGCTCGAGCCAGGCCACGCTCTCGGCGTCCAGGTGGTTGGTCGGCTCGTCGAGCAGCAGCAGGTCCGGCTTCTGGAGGAGCAGCCGGCACAGCGCCACGCGGCGACGCTCGCCGCCGGACAGGACCGAGATCTTCGTGTCGCCGGGGGGCACGCGCAGCGCGTCCATGGCGACCTCCAGCGTGCGATCGAGCTCCCAGGCGTTCGCCGCGTCGATCCGGTCCTGGAGCTTCGCCTGCTCCTCGAGCAGCGCGTTCATGGCGTCGTCGTCCATCGGCTCGGCGAACTTCGCGCTCACCTCCTCGAAGCGGTTCAGCAGGTCGCGCAGCTCGCCCAGCCCCTCCTCGACGTTGCCGCGCACGTCCTTGCTCTCGTCCAGCTCCGGCTCCTGGGCCAGGTGGCCGACGCGCAGACCGGGCGTGAGCCGGGCCTCGCCCACGATGTCGGTGTCGATGCCCGCCATGATGCGCAGCAGCGAGCTCTTGCCGGCGCCGTTGGCGCCCAGCACGCCGATCTTCGCGCCCGGCAGGAAGGCCAGCGTGATGTCCTCGAGGATCACCCGATCCGGCGGGACGACCTTCCCCAGGTCCTGCATGGTGTAGACGAACTCGTGGGCCAACGGCGCTCTCCTGTGCGACGGGGTAAGGTCGCCCGGAATGCGTCGAGCGCAAGCCCTGCTGCTGCTGGCGACGTGCACGTGCGCGCTGGGAGCCGCCCCGCCGGAGTCCCACCCGGAGATCCTCGTCGTGGTGAACGGCGAGAGCGCCATCTCGGTGGCGATCGGCGAGCTCTACGCGCGCCGCCGCGGCGTCCCCGCGCGGAACGTGCTGGCCCTCAGCGTCCCGCTGAAGGATCCGACGCTGACGACCGAGCGCCACCAGACGATCCGGCGCGAGCAGTTCGAGAGCCGGGTGCGCGACCCGATCGCGCGCCACCTGGCCCGGCACGACCCGGACGGCGCCATCGAGATCCTGGTCACCACCAAGGGCGTGCCGCTGCGCATTCCCGCCAGCGACGGCTCGCGGCCGCTCAGCCATCGCAGCTGGGCGTCGGTGGACGCCGAGCTGGCCCTGCTGGGATCGGGGCTGGACGGCACCCCGGGCATGGGCGCCGTCGTGAACCCCTACTTCGCCTCCGACGAGCCCTTCGCCCGGTGGCGCCGGCGCAACCCGGAGGCCCCGTTGCGCTATTTGGTGGCGCGCCTCACCGGCTACCAGACGCCCATGGACCCGGAGACCGGCGTGCCGCGGGACGTGGCGGCGCTCATCGAGGCCGCCCACGGCGACCCGGGCGCCGCGACCTACCTGGTCGACGAGGATCCGGGCCAGCCGGTGCCGCGCGGCCAGGGCAACCGGGTGATGCTGGCACCGGCGGTCGCCGTCCTGCGCGCCCAGGGCCAGCGCGTGCGCCACGACGCGTCGGCGCCGCTGGTGCGCAACGCCGACGGACTGCTCGGCTACGCCTCCTGGGGCAGCAACGACGCCCGTTCGGGTCCGGCGCCGTTCTACGGAGAGATCGACGGCGACGTGGTGCCCGGCCGCTTCGCACCGCGCTCGGTGGCGATCGACCTGGTGAGCACCAACGCCAGATCCTTCTCGCTGCCCACCCGCTACGGCCAGTCGCTGGTGGCCGACCTGCTGCGCCTGGGCGCCGCCGGCGCGGCGGGCCACGTCTACGAGCCGACACTGACGGGTGTCCCCCGCCCCTACCTGCTGCTGGCGAACCACGGCCTGGGCGTGCCCGCCGCCGAGGCCTACTTCCGCAGCGTCCCCTACCTGGGGTGGACCAACGTGTGGGTCGGCGATCCGCTGATGACGACGGCGCGTCCCGCGAAGCCGCCCACCGACCGCGACGGCGACGGCGTCCCGGACCCGCAGGACAACTGCCTGTGGCTGCCCAACCCGGACCAGCGCGACACCGACGCCGACGGCTTCGGCAACCTCTGCGACGCCGACTTCGACGGCGACGGCCGGGTGACCAGCAGCGAGGGGCGCGACCCGACCGCCGACCTGGACCGGCTGGCGCGCTCGACGCGCACCGGCCTCTACGTGCCCCACCACGACCTGGACGGCGACGGCCGCATCGACGAGCAGGACGTGGGCATCGCCCAGCTCTGGCTCCACCTGCCGCCCGGGCCCTCGGGACGGCGTCCCGGGCCCCCTGCGGCCGGATCAAGCACGCCCGCCGCGTCGCCGATGAGTCCCTGAGGGGCGGCCTGCGCCCCCCGCGCACCTGCTGCGCCCTCGATCCGGGGAGCTCATGACCGACGACCTCCGCCGCCACCGCGAGCGTTTCGCCTCCTATCCCACCGCCACCACCTCCTTCGAGCTGCTCGAGGAGGACGCCTTCCTGAACGAGCGCTGGACGGCGCGGGCGGACCTGTACCGGCAGCGCGCCGCCGCCAGCAGCCTGGCCGACGACGCGCCGGCCCGCGCCCGGGTGCTGCTCCAGCTGGGTCAGCTGCTCGAGGAGCGCATCGCCGACGCGGACGGCGCCATCGAGGCCTACCGCGACTGCGTCCGGCTCGACGCGGCCCGGCGTCCGGCCTGGCAGGGCCTGCGGCGGCTGTACGCCGCGCGCCAGAGCTGGGCGGCGGTGCTCCAGGTGGCCGAGCTCGAGGCCCAGTCCCTCGACGACACCTCCGAGCGCGCGCGCCTGTTCCACGAGATGGGCGAGATCTGGCAGCAGCAGCTGGGCGACGCCGAGCAGGCCGAGCAGTTCTTCGTGCGCGCCCGCTTCGAGCGCGACGCCGAGGAGCCGGAGCCCGACCTGGTGAACGAGGCCCAGGCGGCGCTGGTGCAGGGCGCCTGGATCTCGGCGGCGCGCGGCGACTCGACCAGCGCGGTCGCCTCGCTGCGCGAGGCGCTGGACAAGGACCCGTCGAACATCGAGGCCATCGACATGCTGGTGACGGTGCTCGACGGCGCCGAGCGCCACGCCGAGATGGCCGAGCTGCTGGAGCGCCGCGCCGCGCTGGCGACCGACCTGAGCACCCGCGCCGCGGTGCTCGCCCGCCTGGGCCTGGTGCGCGAGGACCAGCTCGGCGACATGCCCGGCGCCCGCAGCGCCTACGAGCGCGCGCTCGACGCCGACCCCAGGAACCAGGGCGCCCAGGTGGCGCTGATCCGCATCTACCGGCTCACCGAGTCGTGGAACGAGCTGCGCCGCATCCTCGAGGTGGTCGGCGCCGAGGGATCGTCGGACCAGCGCGTGGGCGCGCTGTGCCAGCTCGGCCTGCTGCTGGAGCGCCAGTTCGACGACGTCGACGCGGCCATCTCCACCTTCGAGGAGGCCCTGGCGCTGGAGCCCGACTGTCCGGACGCCAAGGCGGCGCTGGCCCGGCTGAACGAGTCGGGACCGGACGGCGACGGCGCCGACGACGAGGAGCAGGCGATCGGCGAGAACCGGGCCGTTCGCGTGGTCGGCGTGCTGGAGCGCAAGCTCGAGCGGCTGGAGGCCGACGGCCGTGGCGGCGACGAGACTGCCGTGAAGCTGCGGCTGCGCCTGGCGGAGCTGCGTAGCTCCACCCTGGACGACGCGGCCGGCGCCATCGAGGTGCTCGAGCCGTGCGTCGAGGACGAGCAGGCGCTCGGCCTGGTCGCCCAGCGCCTGGCACTGCTCTACGAGCGGTCGGGAGACCACCAGCAGCTGATGGCGCTGGCGCGACGCGCGGCCGCCATCTCGGCGGATCCGGCCGAGCGCGCCGAGTGGTATCGCCGCGCCGGCGAGACGGCGCGCAGCATCGGCGAGGGCGACGTGGCGGTCGAGTTCTTCGGACGGCTGCTCGAGGAGCGCCCCGGCGACCGCCACGCCGAGGCGGCGCTGCTGACGCTGTACCGCACGCGCGGCGAGGCCGGTCCGCTGGCCGAGCTGCTGCGCCGCGAGCTGTCGCGGGCGGGCCAGCGCGACGAGCTTCCGATCCACCTCGAGCTGGCGGGCCTGCTGTCCGGCTCGCTGGAGGACGACCGCGGCGCCCTCGCCCACTGGCGTCGCGCGCTGGCCCTCGACCCCACCCGGGAGGACGCGCTGGAGGAGGCGCTGCGCTGCGCCGACGCCACCGGCGGCGCCCTCCACCAGCTCGACCTGATCGAACACCTGTTCGCCACGGCGAAGACGCGCGAGGACCGGGCGCGCCTGCTGCTGCGGCGCGGCGACCTGCTGGTGCGGGAGCTCGGCTGGGCCGACGAGGGCGCCGAGAGCTGGCGCCGTTCCTTCGAGCTAGACCCGGATCAGAGCGACGCGCGCGGTCGGCTCGAGTCGCTGGCCGCCTCGCCGGCGTAGGCCAGCACCGCCAGCTCGGAGAACAGCTCGGGACGCAGCCGCGCCAGCCAGTGACCGGCGCGCGCTCCCAGCAGCCGCGGACCGGTGGCGTAGGGCACGCGCTCGACGCGCGCGAAGCCGCAGCGCTCGGTGAGCATGCGCGAGAGCGAGCGGAACGTGAAGTAGTGCAGGTGGCCCTCGTCGTGCAGGTCCACCGGCGCGCCGGCGTAGGTGACGAGGCCCTCGTCGCGCGACGCCGTCGAGGGGAAGCGTCCGGCCAGCAGCTTGAGCCGCCGCGTGTACTTGGCGACGTTCGGGGTGTCCAGGTAGACGAAGCCGCCGGGACGCAGCCAGCGCCGCACCGCCGCCATGGCGCGCAGCGGGTCGAAGAGGTGCTCGACCAGCGCCACCAGCAGCACCGCGTCGTAGCGCGCGCCGGGGTCCGGCGGATGGTCCAGGTCGAGGGCCTCGACGCGGAAGCGCGGGTCGTCGCCCAGGCGCGCGCGCAGTCCGGCCAGCCGGCTGCTCGACAGCTCGGTGGCCGTGTAGGACGCGAACGAAGCGCCGGCCGCCGCCAGGCTGCGCGCGATGCGTCCGTCGCCGGCGCCGATCTCCAGCACGTCGCCACCGGCCAGGCGCGGCAGCAGCGCCGACACGCAGGCCTGGTAGCGATCGGTCGGCAGCGCCGTCGGCGCGACCAGCGCCACCTCGTGGTCGCCGGCCTCGTGGGCGTACTTGGCGTCGTAGTGGCGGACCGCGTCGCCGCCGGCGCTCACGACCGCTCCTCCGCGCGCGTCGCCAGGATCCACTGGGAGGCGCCCAGGCCGCGCAGGCCCGGCGCGCGCTCGGCGATGGCCGACGCGCCGCGCAGCAGCGGGCGCAGCGGACCCATCCAGGCGGGCTGACGTCCCGAGATGTTCTCGAAGGTGGGCCACAGGAAGCCCCGGCGCTCGATGCGGAAGCCGGCGTCGCGCACCAGGCGCCGCAGCTCGCCGGGCCAGTAGTTGCGCGCCCAGTAGCGGAAGAAGCGCTTCCCCACGGCCAGCGGAACCCACGGCACGAAGGGCGTGGTGTGCGGAATGCGTCGGCCGGAACGGCGCGCGAAGACGCCGTGGGTCTCGAAGGGGTGGAGCCGGTTCGGCGAGAAGACCAGCAGCGCGCCGCCCGGTCGCAGCACCCGGTGAAGCTCGCGCAGTCCGGCGGCGTCGTCGGGCACGTGCTCGAGCACCTCGTTCAGCAGCACCGCGTCGAAGGCGGCGTCCTCGAAGCCGGTGTGCTCGAGGTCGCCCTGGCGGACCCGCGACGCCAGCGCGCCGGGCAGGGTCGCCAGCTTGGCCGCCTCGTACTCGATGCCGTGGGCATCGGCTCCGCGTTCGAGCAGCGCGCGCACGTAGTCGCCGCCGCCGCAACCGGCGTCGAGCACCCGCAGGCCGGCGAGCGGCGGCCACAGCCCCTCGATCAGCCGCAGCCGGTTGCCCAGGTTGAGCGGCGTCGACGTGTCGCCGCCCTCGGGAACGACGGCGAAGCCGTCCCCTCGCGAACGCGCATCGGTGGCCTGCAACACCCCCATCCACAAGCTCTTCGGCAGATCGGCCGGAGAACCTTTGGAGGCCCCGGGGGCTAGCCGGAGAGCGCCGCGCGGGCGTCGCGACCGGGGGCCGCCGCCTCCTCGATGTGGCCGTCGCACACCACGATGCGGCGGCTCGCCTGGGCCGGCACCCGCGGACCGGGCGCCACGCTGCCGGTCAGGTTCAGCGGGTCGACCGCCGAGAGCACCAGCGGCTCGCTCGTGGCGGGCAGGCGCCGGGTGCGGCGCAGGGCGTCGACGGCGCCCGGCAGGGCGAACTGCTCGCCGGAGAAGCCGGTCACGAAGCGTCCGCCGCGCACCAGGCCCCGGTCCTCCTGGCGTCGCAGCGCCCACAGCACCTCGCGCCACGAGACGGCGAAGCCCTCGGTCGCGAACAGGTCGTAGAAGACGACGCCCCAGCGGGCCAGGAGCTGCTCGGCCACCGCCTCGGCCAGCGCGTCCGGCTCGGCCGAGGCCGGCTCTTCGAGACGCGACCAGCGACCCTCGGCGGGTGCGCGGGCGCGGCGACGGCGCAGGCGGTCGCGGGCGCCGGCCCGTTCCATGCGGCTTCCCGCACCCCGGCGCTGGCGCGATCCCAGCAGCAGGCGCAGCGACTCGAAGCCGTCGGACGTGACCCGCCCGCGGCCCACCAGCTCCCAGAGCGCCGCCTCCACCTCGCCCGCCTCGCTGTCGCACAGCCGCGCCAGGTCGCCGTGGAAGAGCGCACCGCGCTCGCGCAGCAGGGCGTCGATCTCGGCGGCGGGTCCCTCGGCCTCGACCGCCGGTGCCGCGCCCCGCATCGCCGCCAGCAGCCACGGCAGGTCGTCGCGGCGCGCCAGCGTGATGGGCGTGGCGCGCGAGGGCGAGCCGCGGCGCGCGCCCTCCCCCGGCTCGCGCCCGGAGAGCCTGCCCCTCGTCAGATCGCCGGACAGGCACAGCGCGTACAGCCACTCGCGGCGGTAGCCGGCCACGCGCGCCGAGAGCACCTCGGGCTCCCAGGCGCCGGCGGCCAGCTCGAAGCCCTGGAGCTGCTCCACGGCGGCCAGCACGCCGCGGCGTCCCTCGCGGCGCGTCTCGGGCAGCACGTGCTGCCAGCGCAGCAGGAAGCGCACGAAGTCGCGGGCGGTCACCGGCTCGATCTCGCGACGCAGCCGTGCGCGGGTCTGCACGTGGATGCGCGCCAGCAGCCGCCGCGCGCAGAACTCGACCTCGCCCGCGTCGCGCCGCGGATCGAAGCGGCCGCGCAGCACGAAGCCCTCGGCCTCGAGCCGGGCCAGGCCGCGCTCGACGCGCGACGCGCCGAGGCCGGTGGCCGCGTCGAGGTCGGCGACCGTGCACGGGCCGGCCCCTTCCAGGTGCCCGCGCAGGCAGTCGGCCAGCGCGTCGTCCTCGACCACCGAGGCCGCCAGCGACGCCGGCAGCACCACGTCGGGCCGCGTCGGGGCGCTGGGGAAGAGGGCCGCCAGCCAGGGCGCGCGCTCGGCGGCGCACCAGAGCGGACCGGACGGCGTCTCGGCGACGGTCGCCCGCCCCTGCGCCAGCAGCGCGTCGAACGCATCGCGCCACGCCTCGCGCGGCCGCGTGACGACCCGGTCCATCAGCAGGTCGTGCAGCTCCTCGGCGTCGCGCGGATCCGGCGCCGCCTCGTCGCGCACCCGGTCGATGGCGTCGGCGTCCAGGCGGGTCAGGCTCTTCGGATCGACCGGCAGGCCGCGGGAGGTGGTGACCGCCCGCGTCCTGCGCTCCTCGAGCGGGGCGTCGTCCAGGAACGTGAAGGGCCGGCCGTTCAGGATCTCGTGGGCCAGCGGCGACGGCTCGGTGGTGTCGGCGTCGTGCACCTCGACGCGCCCCGCCTCGATGTCGCGCAGCAGCCGCGCCAGCGCCTCCACGTCCATCGCCTCGTTCAGGCAGTCGTCGAGGGTCTGGTTCACCAGCGGGTGGTCGGGCAGCTCGATGGGTCCGGCCTGGTGCTCCTGGCACTGGGCCAGGCCCGGGAAGACCGCCGCCATCAGGTCGTCGGCCTCCATGCGCTGGATCGGCGGCGGGTTCTTGCGGCCGCCGCGGAAGCGCAGCACGGCCAGCGCCCGCGACAGGTTCCAGCGCCAGCGGGCGGTGAACATGGGCGAGTCGAGCACGGCCTGGGAGAGCGCCTCGTGCACGGCGTTCGACGAGAGCATCTTCGTGAAGGTGTCGAGGGGGAAGCTGTGCTGCGGACCCAGCGACCACACGATGGCGTCGTCGTTGGCGGCGGCCTGGAGCTCGAAGTCGAAGCTGCGGCAGATGCGCTTGCGCACCGCCAGGCCGAAGGCCCGGTTCACGCGGCCGCCCAGCGGAGCGTGCACCACCAGCTGCATGCCGCCGGTGTCGTCGAAGAAGCGCTCGACCACGATGCGCTCGCGGGTGGGCAGCGCGCCCAGCGCCACGCGGCTGGCGGCGAGGTAGGCCACCACCTGCTCGGCGCCGGCGCAATCCAGCCCGGTGTCGCCCAGCAGGTCGCCCACGGCGGCCTCGGGCTCGCCCGCCAGCAGCCGACGCTCCACCGCCGCGCGCAGGTCGGACACCTCGCCCGACAGCTCCTCGGTGCGGGCGGGCGCCTCGCCCAGCCAGAACGGGATGGTGGGCGGAAGCCCCTCGGCGTCGCGCACGCGCACCACACCGGGCTCGACGCGGCGGATCCGCCAGGCGGTCGTGCCCAGCAGGAAGATGTCGCCGGCCATGCTCTCGATGGCCCAGTCCTCGTTGACCGTGCCGACGAAGGTGTCGTCCGGATCGGCCACCACCCGGTAGTCTGCGGTGTCCGGGATGGCGCCGCCGGAGGTGAGCGCCGCCAGCCGGGCGCCGCGTCGCGCGCGCAGCATGCCGTTCAGCCGGTCGCGGTGCAGGTAGGCGGCGCGCCGGCCGCGTCCGGTGGCGATGCCTTCGCTGAGCATCTCCACCACCTCTTCGTACTTCTCCGTCTCGAGCGAGGCGAAGGGAGCGGCGCGCCGGAACAGCGCCAGCAGCTCGCCCTCCTTCCAGTCCCGGGCCGACACCTCGGCCACGATCTGCTGGGCCAGGATGTCGAGTGGCGCCTCGGGCGGCAGCACGCGGTCGAGGCGTCCTGCGTTCATGCCGCGCACCAGCGCCGCGCACTCGACCAGCTCGTCGCGGCTGGTGGGGAAGAGCCTTCCCTTCGGCGTGCCGCCGCGGTGGTGACCGGAACGGCCGACCCGTTGCAGGAACGTGGCGATGCTGCGCGGCGACGCCAGCTGGCACACCAGCTCCACCGGACCGATGTCGATGCCCAGCTCGAGCGACGCCGTGGCGACCAGCACCTTCAGGTCGCCGGCGCGCAGCCGCTCCTCGACCCGCAGCCGCCGCTCCTTCGACAGGCTGCCGTGGTGGGCCGCCACCTTGTCCTCGCCGAGCCGCTCGCCCAGCAGGTGGGCCGCGCGCTCGGCCAGCCGGCGCGTGTTCGAGAAGACCAGCGTCGTGCGGTGCTCGCCGGCCAGCTCCGCGATGCGATCGAGGATCTCGGCCCACTGCTCCAGCGACACCACGGCGCCCAGCTCGCTGCCCGGCACCTCGATGGCCACGTCCAGGGCCCGGCGGTGCCCCTCGTCCACGATCTCGCAGCGCGGGCTCCCGTCGGGAAGGGTGGCCTCGGGCGCCGCACCGACCAGCAGCCGCGCGATCGTCTCGATGGGCCGCTGGGTGGCGGAGAGCCCGACCCGCGCCGGGCGCGTGTCGCACAGCGCCGCCAGCCGCTCGAGGGTGAGCGCCAGGTGGGAGCCCCGCTTGTCGCGGGCCACGGCGTGGATCTCGTCGACGATGACGGTGCGCGTGCTGCGCAGCAGCGCGCGGCTCTTCTCCGCGGTCACCAGCAGGTAGAGCGACTCGGGCGTGGTGACCAGGATGTGCGGGGGCCGCTTCAACATGGCGGCGCGCTGCGACGCCGGCGTGTCGCCGCTGCGCGTCTGCACCCGGATCTCCGGCGTGGCCAGGCCCAGCTCCTCCGCGATGGCGCGGATCTCGGCCAGCGGTCCCACCAGGTTCTTCGCGATGTCGACCGCCAGCGCCTTGAGCGGCGAGACGTAGACCACCCGGGTCTCGTCGGGCAGCGCGCCCTGCTCGGCCTGGCGGAACAGCCGATCCAGGCAGACCAGGAAGGCGGCCAGCGTCTTGCCCGAGCCGGTGGGCGCCGCGATCAGCGTGTCGCGGCCCGACGCGATGGCCGGCCAGCCGCGGGCCTGGGGCTCCGTCGGACCGAGCGCGAAGCGGCGTTCGAACCAGAGCCGGACGGCGGGGTGGAAGCCGGCGAGTGCGTCCATCGGATCGCGAGAACCTAGCTCGCCGCACCCGCCCGAGCCCCGCACCTGCTGACCCTAGGCGTCAGCATCGAGGGCCGCTCCGGCCTGCGGACCGGCGCGCCAGCTCCGCACCCGGTCGGGACGGATCGCCAGCAGCGTGGGCGGATCGCCGAGCAGCGGCGTCCGCTCGTACTGCGGGTACTTGCGGCGCAGCGCCGCCAGCACCGGCGCCACGTCCGGGTCGGTCTCCGGGTCCGGCGGCTGCACCACGCGGGCAATGCCGTCGATGCGGATCCACCAGAGCCGGCTCCAGTCGTCGTCGTAGCCGTCGATCACCAGCTCGACCAGCGGGTGGGCGCGCACGTGACGCACCCGGGCCGGCTCGCCGGGGCCGCCGCGCGTGGGCTTTCCGTCCACCGGCGACCAGAGCGTCCCGGAGACCTCCACGAACACGACGGGGAGCACGCGGGGCTGACCGGTGCCGTCGGCCAGCGCGAGGCGTGCCACCGGCCAGGTCGCCAGCGCCCCGTCGACCTGCGCGTCGGTGAGCTGCACGCCGGACAGGGTACCCTGCCCGGCGTGCACCGGATCGTCTCGCTGCTGCCGAGCATGACCGAGATCGCGGCCGCGCTGGGTCTCGAGGCGCAGCTCGTGGGCCGCAGCCACGAGTGCGACCACCCGCCCGGCGTGGCCCGGCTGCCGGCGCTGACCGAGCCCAAGCTCGACGCCAATGCGCCGTCGCGCGCCATCGACGACCGGGTGAAGCAGCTGGTCTCCGAGGGGCTCTCGGTCTACCGGGTCGACGCGGAGCGCCTGCGTGGGCTCGCACCCACGGCGATCCTCACCCAGGACCACTGCGAGGTGTGCGCCGCCAGCCTGTCCGACGTGGAGCAGGCGCTGGGCGACTGGCTGGGGGAGAAGCCGCGGGTCGTGTCGCAGGACCCGCGCACGCTGGGCGACGTGTGGGCCGGCATCCTGGACGTGGGCGAGGCGCTCGGCTGCGGCGACCGCGCCCGCGCGCTGACGGCGCGACTCTCGTGGGAGCTGACCGAGCTGGCCGAGCAGGCGCGCTCCCAGGCCGAGCGGCCGCGCGTCGCCTGCGTCGAGTGGATCGACCCGCTGATGGCGGCCGGCAACTGGATGCCCGAGCTGGTGACCCTGGCCGGCGGCGTGAACCGGTTCGGCGCGATCGGCGCCCACTCGCCCTGGCTCTCCTGGCCGGAGCTGCGCGACGCCGATCCGGACGTGATCGTGGTGCTGCCCTGCGGCTTCGACCTGCCGCGCACGCGCAAGGAGCTGGGTCCCCTGCTGGCGCAGCCCGGCTTCGACGCGCTGCGCGCCGTGCGCGAGGGCCGCGTCTACCTGGCCGACGGCCACCGCTTCTTCAACCGGCCGGGGCCGCGGCTCGTCGAGTCGCTGCGCCTGCTGTGCGAGATGCTCCACCCCGGGGCCTTCGCGCCCGACGGCCGCGGCGACGGCTGGGACGTGCTCAGCCGCTGAAGCGGGCCGGGTCGAAGGCCGCTGCGTCGTCCGGGAGCGGGCGGCCGTGGACCAGGTCGGCCACCAGCTCGCCGGTCACCGGAGAGAGCATCACGCCGTTGCGGTAGTGGCCGCAGGCCAGCAGCAGACCGGGCAGTCCGGGGGCGGGGCCGATGATCGGCAGGCCGTCGGGCGTGGCCGGACGCAGGCCCGACCAGGCCTCCAGGAAGGCCCGGTCCGCCAGCGAAGGCGCCAGCGCGAAGGCGTCGCGCAGCAGCGCCGCCACGCCCTCGGCGGTCACGCGATCGTCGAAGCCCACGCGCTCCTCGGTGGCGCCCACCACCAGGCGTCCGTCGCGCTTGGGCACGAGATACAGGTGCTCGTCCACCAGCATGGGTCCGCAGCCGGGCGGCGCCTCGAGCGACAGGATCTGACCGCGCACCGGCTCGACGGGAAGCGCGAGGCCCAGCGGCCGCACCAGCTCCGGGCTCC
>JBNLVK010000041.1:0-43037 GCA_050618055.1 Myxococcota bacterium | reverse complement strand
CAGGCCCACGCCGGCCAGCAGCGACTCGAAGACGATGAACTGGGTCGACCGCTCGAGCAGCAGCGCGAAGTTCATGGCCGGCACGTCGATGTTGAAGCGCGTGACGTCGGGCGTGAGGGCCGCGAAGTAGGTGCCCATGATGCCGCCCAGGCTGGCCCCGAAGTAGAACATCTCGTCGTCCGGCCCGGGCATGCCGCCCACACCGGTCGCCACCTGGAAGGCCGGGTCGACGTTGAAGTCACCGCGCTTGACCATGCGGGCCAGCACCAGGGTGTTCAGCTGGCCCTGCTTCAGGCGGTCGGGCAGCGCCGGGAAGTTGTTGAACTGGTTGGTGCCGCTCACGCCCACGACCTGGAGCCCGACGAACAGCAGGTCCGGGCTGGACAGGCCGCGCCAGTCGGTGGCCGCCGCGGCGTAGTTGGCGTCGGTGCCGCTGAAGCCGTCCGCGAACGTCTTCACGATGCCGTCGCCGTCTCCGAACAGCCCGTGGCCCAGGATCAGACCGTGGTCGGCCGGCTCGCCGGCGAGCTTCGCCACGCAGGGGATCGAGACGGTGAAGACCACGTCGGTCGTGCCGTTCTGGAGCGGGTCGCCGTTCGCGTCCCGGTTCAGGAAGCCGACGCTCAGCGGGTTGGCCAGGTCCTCGGTGAGGAACAGCGGCACCTGGTAGGTGCCGCGCAGGATCCGCCAGGTGGCGGTGTCCGGCACGCTGCAGTCGAACTCCTGGCTCATCGAGTCGTCGGTGCCGAAGGGCAGCACGCTGAAGGTCTGGTTCGCCTGCACGTCGACCTGGTCCTCGAGCCAGGCGTAGGCCTGCTCCTGCATCGACAGCATGTCGGCGGTCAGCCCCACGTCGCTCTGCACGGTGAAGTCGAAGGCGAGCTGGAGGTTCTCGCGCGGGACGGAGTGGAAGGCGTCGCGCAGCGGCTTGAAGATGTGCCGCTCGTAGTGCCAGCGCCGGTCCTCGACGGCCGGGATGGTGGTGGGCGTCTGGTCGCGCAGGGCGCGGAAGGCGGGCTCGGGCTGGATGGTGTCGCCCGACGGGTCCACCAGGTTGCGAACCGCCACGATGTACCGCTCGCCCGGCTTCAGCGCGACCGCGGGACGCAGGATCAGCGCCTGACGGTCCGGACCGCTGGCGCGCGCGTCGAGCTCGACCCAGTGCATCACCCGCTCGCCGCTGTCCGCGTGGATCAGCACGGTGGGGCTCCAGGGCAGCACCGATACCCCGTTCTGGGTGCGCACCTCGCGGTAGGGACGCGTCTGGGGCATGGCGAAGTCGGGCGGGATCAGCCGGTCGACCTCGGAGGCCACCAGGTCCACGCCGCCGGGGAAGTGCATCAGGATCGGCGCCGTGGGGCTGAAGCCGTCCAGGTCCTCCCAGGGCGCCGGATCGGTGGGCGGCGTCAGCGGCGGCGTCGTGTCGAGACCGACGGCCGGCAGCACCATCTTCACGCCGTTCGGCTTGCTCGCGTCGGGCTCGAGGAAGCGGTCCGAGGGGAACGGCAGCAGGCACTCCACCGAGTTCAGCACCTCGCAGACGTCGGCGTCGGGCAGGTCGACCACCTGGAAGCGGCTGACGCTCTCGCCGGGACCGCCGGCGCGCACGCGCAGCGAGTAGTCGCCCTCCTGGAGCACGTCGATGCTGCCCAGGAAGAAGCGGCCGTAGCCCGTCACCTGCGACGTGACGTCGCTGGCGCCGCCGTCCCCCACCAGCTCGACGGTCACGTCGGCCGGATCGATCTCGTCCAGGAGGTAGAAGAAGACGTCGAACGTGCCCGGCTCGGAGAGCTGCTCGTCGGTGGGCAGCGAGATCAGCGCCACCGGCTCGGAGCACTGACTGCCCATCAGCACGACCGAGGAGAGGAGGACGAGGGGGATCCAACGGGCCCGGGTTCGCAGCATCAGCATCTCCAGCAGTCGCGTCGCGGCACGGACCGCGTTCGGGGAGGCGGCATTATCGCCTGAACGTCCGGTCAGGAACAAGAGGCGGCGCGCCCGCCGGAGCCGCGCACCGGCAGCGTTGACGCAGCCGCCCGGTCTGGAGTAGCCAGGGGCATGCCCGAAGCCGCAGCACGTCCGCTGGGTCGCGAGCCCTACGTGAGCCTGGCCACCTGGCGCCGCGACGGACGCGCGGTGGAGACGCCGGTCTGGGTGGCCGAGCACGCCGGCCGCCTCTACGTGTTCAGCGAGGGCGACGCCTGGAAGGTGAAGCGGCTGCGCCGCGACCCGCGCGTGCGCGTCACCCCCTGCAACGTGCGCGGCGCCCTGCGCGGCGAGCCGACCGAGGGTCGCGGGCGCATCGTCGAGGACCCGGAGACGATCGCCGCCGCCTACGAGGCGTTCCGCGCCAAGTACGGCTGGCAGATGCGTCTGGTCGACGGCCTCTCCCGCCTGACCGGCCGCTACGACGCCCGCGCCATGCTCGAGATCGAGCTCGCGGAGGAGACGTGAGCGACGAGCACGTCCGCTTCGCGCTCGACGACGGCGTGGCGACGATCACCCTCGACCGGCCCGAGGCCGACAACGCCGTCAGCCCGCAGATGATCGCCGGGCTCTCGGCCGCGTACCGGCGCTGCGACGAGGACGACGCCGTGCGCGCGGTCGTGCTGACGGGTGCGGGCCGCGCCTTCTGCGTCGGCGCCGACCTGGGCGGCGGCGCGGCCACCTTCGAGCGGCAGGAGTCGGAGGACTTCAGCGCGGCCGCCGTCGACCCGCCCGCCTTCGCCGTCCGCAAGCCGGTGATCGCCGCGGTGGGCGGCCACGCGATCGGCCTGGGCTTCACCCTGGCCCTCCAGTGCGACCTGCGCATCCTGGCCCGCGACGCGAAGTACGGCGTCGTCCAGGTCCGGCGCGGGGTCATGCCCGACGCCTACGCCCACTTCACGCTGCCGCGCATCGCCGGCTTCGCGGTCGCTGCCGACCTGCTGCAGACCGGTCGCAGGATCCAGGGCGACGAGGCGCTGGCCCTCGGCCTGGCCAGCCGCGTGCTGCCCGCCGCCGAGGTTCTCCCCGCCGCGCAGGAGATCGCCCGCGACATCGCCACCCACACCGCGCCCCTGTCGGTGGCGGTCACCAAGAAGCTCCTCTGGGAGAGCGGCGGCCTCTCGGCGGCGGAGGTCGAGCGCAAGGAGACCGCCCTGCACCACCTCCTGATGGGACGCGCCGACGCCATCGAAGGCGTCGTCGCCTACCTGGAACGCCGCACCCCCGACTGGAAGCTCGAGGTCTCCCAAGACTGGCCCGACGACTGGCCCAGGTAACCCCGCAAGAGACCGCCGCCAGCCAATCGCCCGATACGGGCGTCCGCAACGGAGACCGTCCCGCCGACCCGTCCGCCACCCAAGCGGGCTTCAGCGCAGACACGCGCGACGCAACCGCGATCGTCGCGCCCGCCCAGACGCACGCCTCCGCGCCCTCAGGCTGACCGGAGCGCCTCCGCAACGCGTCCAACCCCGCAAGCCGGCGCGGAAGCGCCGGCGCGCAGCGAGCCGAAGGCGAGCGAAGTCAAACCAACTAGTGCTGCCCGAGCGGGTCCGCGAACGTGTACCGGGCCGGCGTCGCCACCAGCATCTTGAACGGCTTCCCCAGGTCCGACGGACGGGTCATCGCCGTCAGCGGAGCCACCGGGAAGGCGTACACCACGGCGCCGAGGGCGGTCATCGCCAGGCCCATCGGGCGCAGCACCAGCACGTCGACCACCACGGGAACCGCCTTCTCCTGGGAGCCGTCGTCGCGGCTCAGCGCGCTGGCCGCCGAAACCGGGGACGCCAGGCCGAGAGCCAGGACCAGAGTCAGAATCGCAGTACCGATGCGCATCGCCCTCTCCTCCATCGTATACACGAGTGGGACGAGCCCCCTATCGGCGGGGCGGAGCTCTCGCTGTAGCAGATGGCCTGCGCGGGGGGCGCAGCGGCCGGCAGCCCCTACGCAACCCGCACCGGCATCTCCTCGATGCCGGTGATGAAGTTCGAGTTCCGGTAGGGGACCGGCGCGTCGCTCGCCAGCTCGAGGGTCGGCATGCGCGCCAGCAGCTCCTCGAACATGACCCGCAGCTCGAGCCGCGCCAGGGCGGACCCCAGGCAGAAGTGGGCGCCGTAGCCGCCGAAGGCCAGGTGGTCGTTGGGCGTCCGGTCGACCCGGAAGGCGTAGGGGTCGTCGAAGACCTCGGCGTCCCGGTTGCCCGACGGGTAGAGCAGCAGGAGCTTCTGGCCCTCGCGCAGCGTCTGGCCGCGCAGGGTGACGTCGCGGGTCACGGTGCGCGACATGTTCTGGATCGGCGTCACCCAGCGCAGCATCTCCTCGACGCCGAGCGGGATCGCCGACGGATCGTCGATCAGCTTCTTGCGCTCGCCCGGGTTCCGCAGCAGCTGGTAGGTGCCGCCGGTGATCACGTGGCGCGTGGTCTCGTCGCCCCCCACCAGGATCAGCAGCGACTCCTGGATCAGTGCCTCGTCGTCGAGCCTCTCGCCGTCGATCTCGGCGTGCACCAGCAGGCTCATCAGGTCCTCCTGGGGCGCCTTCGCCCGCCGGTCCGCGATCACGCGCCCGCAGTACTCGGCGTACTCCATGGCGGCGCGCGCCGTCGCCTCGATCGCCTCGGGCGGCGCCGACAGCGAGAGACCGGTGATCAGGTCGTCGGACCAGCGCAGCAGCGTGTCGCGATCCTCCGGCGCCACGCCCAGCATGTCGCCGATCACGATCATCGGCAGCGGAGCGGCCACGTCGCGCACGAAGTCGAAGCTGCCCCTCTGCTTCGCGTTCTCGATGAGCGACACGCAGATGCCGCGGACCTTTTCCTCCTGGTCGGCCACCCGGCGCGGCGTGAAGCCCCGGTTCACCAGGTTGCGGCGCCGCTTGTGGTACTCGCCGTCGAAGTTGATCATCGACGGGATGGCCGGCGCGTCGGGCCGCATGCCGAAGCGGTTGCAGAAGGTCTCCGAGTCCTTCGAGCAGGCCATCAGGTCGGCGTGCTTCGTGATGCCCCAGACCTCCGAGGAGGCGTCCCAGTAGACCGGGGCGTTCTCCCGCATCCACTGGAAGTGGGGGTGGGGATCCTCGGCGTAGAAGCGGCCGTCCATCAGGCAGATCTCGTCGCGCGTCGGATGACTGGGGGCGTCGGGCATCGGTTCCTCCGTCGGCTCGTCAGTGAATCGCGTCCTGGCCTCCGCCACCAGTCCGGCCCGCCCGGCGCGACAGGAAGTACAGCGGGAGCCCCAGGGCCAGCGGCAGCAGCCCCACCACCGCCAGCCCGCCGGCGTAGTCGAGGCTGGCGTGCAGCATGTAGAGACAGCTTCCGCAGAAGACGAGCGGCGTCAGCGGGTAGAGGGGCACGCGGAAGGGCCGCGGCGCGTCCGGCTCGCGGCGGCGCAGCACCATCAGGGCGACGCCGGTGGCCAGGAAGAACAGCCAGAACACCGGCGCCGTGCCCGCCACCAGCGTGTCGAAGCCGGCGCCGAAGCGCTCCCAGGGCAGCGCCGGCAGGCCGATGGCGCCCAGACCGCCGTCGATGACCGCCCTGCCCCGCTCGGTGCCGACGCCGGCGATCCAGGCGAGCGTCACCCCGGTCTGGGCGAGCAGCGCCCCCACCGGCGTGCCCCAGCGCGGGTGCCAGCGGCCCAGCCGCGCGAACAACGCGTGGTCGCGGCCCACGCTGGCGTAGATGCGCGAGCCGGTGAAGAGCAGACCCTGCACCGCGCCCAGGGCGGAGACCATCACCAGCAGGCTCATGACCCGCTCGCCCCAGGTCCCGGTGGCCGCCGCCAGCACCGCCGCCGCAGGCGCCTGCGAGGCGCGCAGGCCGGCGAAGCCCAGGGCCGACAGGTAGGCCGCGTTCACCACCAGGTAGACGGCGACGATGGCGCCGGTGCCGAGCAGCAGCACCCGCGGCACGTTGCGCCGCGGGTCGCGCACCTCCGACGCCACGAAGGCCGCGTCGTTCCAGCCACCGTAGGCGTAGAGCACCAGGATCAGCGCGAAGCCGTAGCCCCTCAGGTTGGGACCCGGCTCGGCGGCCGCGTCCGGCGCCGGCGCGAAGAAGGCGGCAGCCACCAGCGCCAGCAGGCCCACGATCTTGATGACGGTGAGCGTGTTCTGCACGCGGCGTCCCAGCTCGACGCCGAACAGGTTCGGCAGCGTGAGCCCCACCACCACGGCCGCCGCCCAGCCGACCCCGCTCGCTCCCGGCCAGACGACCCGCGCGTAGTCGGCGAAGACGTAAGCCATGGCGCCGATGCTGCCGGTCAGGATCGCCACCAGCTGGGCCCAGCCGAACAGGAAGCCCACGGCCGGACCGAAGGCGCGGGTCAGGTAGCGGTAGTCGCCGCCGGAGCGCGGATCGCTGGCGGCCAGCTCGGCGTAGCAGAGCGCACCGACCAGCGACAGCGCGCCGCCCAGCGCCCACAGCGCCATGCCCTCCCAGGGCGCGTCGACGCTGGCGAAGATGGGTCCGGGCGCGCGGAACAGGCTGACGCCCACCACGATCCCGACGATCACGCTGACCCCGTCCCAGGGACTGAGGACCGGGCGTTCGCCGTCCGTCACGAGCGTTCCTCCCCACAGGCGCGACGCAGCCAGCGCGCCGCCTCGCGGACGCCCGGTCCCGCCGGCGCCGGCGCGTCGAGACGCGCGCGGGCCCCGGCGACGTCGCCGGCGCGGCAGCGTGCGTACACCTCGAGCAGCCACGCCCCCGCGTCGCTCGGGTCGCGGGCGGCGATCCGGGCGAAGGCGTCGGCGGCCGCCGCGTAGTCCGCGCTCACCAGCGCGCGGGTCGCCAGCGCGTGGGCGTGGGGCTCGAGCGACCGGCCGCCGCGGCGCGCGCTCGCCGCCGCCGCCAGGTGATCCGCCGTGACGCCCAGGCGCCACTGGGCCAGCTCCGGGTCGCCGCGGGTCAGCAGTGCGTCCACCTCGGCCAGGCGCCGCGGCCAGCCGAGCCCCTCGCCCCGGGCCACCGCCTGGATCGTGCGCTGCGCCTCGAACTCGGCGAGGGTGCGCTCGCGCAGCTCCGGCGGCCACACGCGACGCACCCAGCGGCTCGCGCGGAAGCGCTCGCGCGCGGCGTCCACGTCCATCCACTCCTGGAAGGTGGCCCGGGCCGAGCGCTGGAGGCGGTCCGAGAGGCGCTTCGGCCAGGCGTCGACCAGCGGCGGCACGCCCTCGGTGCGCGCGCGCAGCCAGTCGGCGTCGCCCAGGAAGGTGGCCCCCAGTCGCTCCGGCCGGCCCAGACCCGTCGCGCGCAGCTCGCCCGCGACCGCCGGATCGCGCCACTGGGCGCCGAAGGCGGCCTCGGCCACCGGCGGCGTGCCGCCGCGCGAGCCGGTCAGCATCCAGTCGAGGTCGTGGCCCACCCACAGGGCGCAGTCGTCGAAGACGTCGCACCAGGCGCGCACGATCGCCAGCGCGTCCGACGCGAGCAGGTTGTGCACCGGCAGCCACCAGGTGGCGACGCCGCCCTCGGTCAGCCGGTCGTGCACCAGCCGGAAGTGCTCGCGCGTGTACAGGTTCACCACGCCGGCCGCCTTCGGCGGCGGCGGCTCGCCGGTGATCAGGTCGAAGCGGCGCGGCGTCATGGCCAGGAAGTGGCGGCCGTCCTCCACGTGCACCCGCACGCGCGGATCGCGCAGCGGGTCGTCGGCCGGGTCGGGGTACACCACCTGGGAGAGCGCCAGGATCTCGCGCGACAGGTCGACCACGTCGATCGAGCGGAGGCTGGGCGTCGCCACCAGCGCCCGCGCCGTCGACCCCACCCCGTAGCTGATGAGCAGCGCGCTCTCCGGGTCGGGGCGCACCGCCACCGGCCACCACACGAAGAGCTTCATGTAGCGCCGGGCGACCACCGTGGTGGCCGACATCGCATAGCTGTCGGTCAGCAGGTAGGTGTGCAGCCGCTCGCCGGCGCGCCGGCGCTCGACGATGGCGGCGGTCTCGCTGCGGCCCGCGCGGATCGCCAGCACGACGTGCTCGTGGCCGCCGTGGGCGCGGACGATCGGCGCCCGCAGGTAGACGCGCTCCATGCGGCCGAAGGGGAAGAGCACGAGCACGCCCAGCCACGCCAGCGCCGCCAGCACCGCCGCCGGCGCGCGCAGACCCGTCTGGGGCGACCGGGCCAGCCAGGCGACCCCGCCGTAGCCGGCGGCCAGCAGGAAGAGCGCCTGCTCCATGCCCAGCACCGGCAGCAGCACGAAGCCGGCCAGCAGCGAGCCCAGCGCCGAGCCGACCGTGTTCGCCAGCGTGAGCCAGCCGGCCGCGGCGCTGTCGCGCCCGACCCGGTCCGCCACCGCCGCCCCCAGCAGCGGGAAGAGCACGCCCGACAGCAGGGCCACCGGCAGGGCCAGCACCGTCACCAGCCCGGCGACGGTGGCGGGCGCGGCCGCGTCGCCGCCGGCCAGCAGCGCCGAGCTGCGGTGGAAGACGGCGTACAGGCCGGCGGTGGCGACGCCGCCGAGCAGCGCCACCGCCGGCGCCCGATCCTTCGCAGCGGGCCAGCGGCGCAGCCACGCCCCGCCGAGCAGGCCGCCGACCCCGATGCCCGCCAGCACGACGGCCAGCATCCAGGCGAAGGCCGCGGCACCGGAGTGGACGAACAGGTGCAGGAAGCGGAACCAGACCACCTCGAGTGCGAGCAGCAGCCCGCCGGCGAGCAGCGCCGCGGCCAGCAGCCGCCGCGCGACCCGGTCGGGACGCAGCGCCGGGTCCGTCCCGCGCCCTTCTTCCGCGGGACGCGCCACCGCCCGCCCGGCCAGACGCGGCGCCAGCGCCAGCGCGCCCGCCGCCGCCAGCCCGTTGCAGCCGGCGGCCACCAGCGCGGTTCCGTGCAGGCCGAGTCGCTCCAGCAGCCACAGCTCGCCGGCCGTCGCCCCCAGCACGGCGCCCAGCGTGTTCCATCCGTACAGCAGGCCCAGCGCGCCGCCGAAGCTCGGATCCCGCGCCCGCAGCGCCGTCACGATCACCGGCAGCGTCGCCCCCATGGCGGTCGCCGGCACCAGCAGCAGCAGGAAGCCCAGCACCAGGCGCACCGCGTTCTGGAGGAAGGGCCAGTCGGCCAACGGGTACAGCATCGGCGCGAGCCAGGGTCCCAGCGCCTGGAGGCGCAGCACGATCAGCACGCCGGCGACGGCGATGGCCAGCTCGAGCGCCGCGTAGGCGTGCAGCGGCCGGCGCAGGCGCGCGCCCCAGCGGATGGTCAGGCCGTTGCCCAGCGCCAGCCCCGCCATGAAGCTGGCCAGCACCAGGCTCGACGCCCACACGCCGTTGCCGAAGGCGAGCCCGGCCTGGCGGAACCACAGCGTCTCGAACAGCAGCGCCGCCACGCCGGACAGGAAGAACAGGAGGCAGAGCAGCGCGGTCAAGACGGGAAGCCGGCTACGGCTTGTCGAAGGCCTGCTTCATGCTCTCGGCGATGTTCTCGAGGAACCCCTTCACCGAGGGCTGGTGGGTCGCCAGGGCCTGGAGCTCGGATCCGGCGCGCAGTGCGGCGCGCACGCCCATCACGTCCATGGCCCGGTGCACGCTGCGCTTGTTCAGCTGCTGGAGGTCGGCGGGGATCTTCGCCACCCGCTCCGCGATCTCGAGCACGCGCGCGTCCAGCTCCTGAGCCGGGAAGGCGCGGTTCGCGAAGCCGATCTCGGCCGCGCGCACGCCGTCGATCGAGTCGCCGGTGAGCATGAGCTCCATCGACTCGCGCATGCCCACGAGCCACGGGAAGAACTGCATGTCCGGCGGGCTCACCATGCGCACCACCGGGTACCCGATCTTCGCGTCCTCGGCGACGTAGACCAGGTCGCAGGCGGTGGCCAGCTCGGAGCCGCCCGCCATGGCGTAGCCGTGCACCTGGGCGATCACCGGCTTGGCCAGGTCCCACATGCCGAACCAGCCCTCGGTCACGTGGCGCGACCAGACGCCGTCGCCCTCGGACGTGAAGAAGGGCCGGTCCGCCGACAGGTCGGAGGCCAGGTCGAAGCCGGACGAGAAGCACTTTCCCGCGCCGCGCAGGATGCTGACCCGCACCTCCGGGTCGGCGTCGCCGGCCTGGAGCGCATCGAACACGGCCCTGCGCAGCGCGTTCGACAGGGCGTTGCGCTTCTCCGGGCGGTTCAGCGTGAGACGCTGCACGAAGGGCGCCGGGCGATCGACGAGGAGGATGGCGGAGTCGGTCATGGGATCGCTTTCGCGATCGTATCACGCACTGCGATCGCGGGTTCCCGCCAGCTCGGCCAGCAGCTCGAGCACGTCGTCCCGGTCGCTCCAGATCGTGAGCCCGGTGGCCCCCGAGTCGAGCCAGGCCGGGAAGCGCTCGCGGATGCGCGCCACCGGTCCGACGAGCCCGCCCTCGTCCAGGTACTCGTCGGGCACGGCGGCCACCGCCTCGGCCCGCCGGCCGGCCAGGAACAGCTCCTGGATGCGGGCCGCCGCCTCCGGGTAGCCGCGGCGCGCCATCATGTCGCGGTGGAAGTTCACGTCCTTGTGGCCCATGCCGCCGACGTAGAGCGCGGTCATCGGCTTCAGCTCGGCGAGCCCCTGCTCCACGTCGTCGGTGACGCGCACCTGGCAGCCCGCCTGGATCTCGAAGCCGTCGAGCGACTTGCCGCCGCCGGCCTTCCGGAAGCCCTCCTCGAGCCAGGGCCGGTAGACCGGCAGCATGCCCGGCGCGAAGCCCATGGGCAGCCAGCCGTCGGCCAGCTCGGCCGTCAGCTCGACCATCTTGCGGCTGCCGGTCCCCAGCCAGATCGGCAGCCTGGGGTTGGTGTGGAGGATCGACTTCAAGGGCTTGCCGACCCCCAGGGCGCCCTCCCCGGTGTAGGGCAGCGCGATCTCCCGCCCCGCGTGCTCCACCGGCCCCTCGCGGGCGAAGACCTTGCGCAGGATCTCCACCGTGTCGCGCATGCGCCGGTAGGGACTGCTCCAGGGCCGGCCGTACCAGCCCTCCACGATCTGCGGACCGGAGGCGCCCAGGCCCAGCACCACGCGTCCCCCGCCGGCCAGCGCGTCGATGGTCTGCGCGGTCATGGCGGTGGACGCCGGCGTGCGCGCCGAGATCTGCGCGACCGCCGTGCCCAGGCGGATGCGCCCGGTCACCGCCGCCAGGAAGGCCAGCGGCGAGAAGGCGTCGGAGCCGTAGGCCTCGGCGCTCCACACCGAGTCGAAGCCCAGCCGCTCGGCCAGGCGCACCCGCTCCACCGGCAGCGCCAGCCGCGACCCGGCCCACTCCAGCCCGAGACCCAGCTTCACCGCTGCTCCTCCGCGCTGCGCTGCCACAGCGTGAGCAGCGCCGGCAGCAGCACCAGGTTGCCCGCCAGCGTGAAGGCCATGCCGATCACCAGCAGCTCGCCCAGGCTGGCGATGCCGCGGTGGTCCGACAGCACCAGCGTGCCGAAGCTCGCCAGCGTGGTGAGCGAGCTGAAGAGCACCGCCTGGGTGGTGGTGCTGGTGAGCAGCGCGCCGGACACCGACACCGAGCGCGCCCGGTGCACCATGTGGACGCCCGAGTCGACGCCGATGCCCAGCAGCAGGGGCAGCACGCAGACGTTGATGAAGTTGAAGGAGACGTCGAAGAAGCGCGTGGAAGCCGCCGTCAGCACGACGGCAACCATCAGCGGCGCCAGGGCGATCAGCGTCTCGGCGGGCCGCCCCCAGAGCAGCAGCAGCAGCGCCGTGATCGCCCCCAGCGCCCACAGCAGCGCCTCGCGCAGCGAGTCCCGCGTCACGTAGGAGCTCTCCACCAGGTTGACCGGCAGGCCGGTCAGCTGCGGCGAGACGCCGCGCAGCGCCTCCACGAACGCCACCATCGCCTCGCGATCCGACAGGTCCTCGGCCGGGAAGACCTGGACGCGGGCCGTGCCGTCCTCGGCCAGCATGCGCTCGACCAGACCGCGGGGCAGGTCCTCGAAGGCGACACCCGGCGTCTCCAGGCTGCGGGCCAGGCGCCCGGTGAGGTCGGGGACGGTGCCGAGCAGCGAGTCCTCGAGCGTCGCGATCGCGGCGTCGGCGTCGGCGCCGCTCTCGATGCGGGCCAGCAGGCCGGCCAGCTGGTCGCGCAGCAGGCGTCCGCTGCGCGAGAGCCCGCCCTGGGAGTCTTCGAGGGAGCGTGCGCCCAGGAACTCCACCAGCTCCCGCAGCGCCGCCAGCTCCTCCTCGGTGGTGATCTCCGGCGCCTTCTTCGGCGGGAGCGGCGGCAGGTCCAGGAAGAGCGCCGCGTCGGCCAGGATCTCGAGCTTCTCCTCCTGCTCGGCCGGCACGTAGTCGGCCACCGTGACGGCGCGCTCCACCTCGGGCAGCGCGCGGGCCTTCTCGGCCAGGGCCTGCGCCGCCTCGAGGTCCGGCGCCAGGAAGTCGGCGTACCAGGGCGTCACCCGGTCCGACTCGAGCAGGTCGGTGAAGGCGGCCACCGACTCGGTGTCCGGGTTGCGCAGCGCGATCACGTTGGTCTCGAGCTGCACGCCGGCGCCGAGCGCCACGCCCACGACGCCGAGCCCCGCGGCGGCGGCGCACACCCACACCGGCCGCCCCGGCGGACGCAGCGGCAGCACGAAGGGCCGGCGGGCGCGCAGCCGCCCGAGCGATCCGCCGCGCACGCCCCGGGCGATCAGCACCGGGAAGAGCGTGAGCGTCTGAACGACGATCACCAGCATGCCGCCGGCGCTGATCACCCCCAGCTCCGACACGCCCTTGTACTGGGTGGGCAGGAAGGCCAGGAAGCCGATCGAGGTGGTGACGGCGCACAGCAGCAGCGCCCCGCCGGTCTGACGGGTGGCGGTGAGCAGCGCCTCCTCGACCCCGGCGCCGTGGCGCACCTCGTGGGAGAAGTGCATGCCCAGGTGGATCATGAAGTCGACGCCCAGCCCGATGAAGAGCACCGCGAAGGCGATGGAGGCCGGGTTCAGCTCACCCACGAACACCGCGGCATAGGCAGCGGTCCAGGCGAAGCCGACGAACAGGGTGACCGCCGCGGCGCCCACCACCGGCCAGGAACGGAAGGCGAAGGCCAGCACCACCACCACCAGCACGAAGGACAGCAGGCCGGCAGTGGTGGTGTCGCGGGCCAGTCCGGTGAACTCCTCGTGATTCAGTGCCGGGTAGCCGGTGATGCGCATGTCGACGTCGCGCAGGCCGAGTGCCTGCCACTCCTGGCGGACCGCGTCCATGGCCGGGCCGGCGGCCAGGATCCGGTCGAAGTGCAGCACCGGATCCACCACCAGCACGCGGCGCGTCTCCGGATCGAAGGCGGTGCCGCCCAGCAGCACGCCCTCCCACGACACGGTGATCGGGTACTCGGCGTAGACCGCGATGGTGGCCTCGCGGAAGTGGTCGAGCACCGAGCGCAGCCGCGCCACCTCCTCCGGATCCTCCGGCGCCTGCTCCAGTCCGCTGCGCACCACCCAGGCCAGGCTCGCCAGGCTGGGATCGCGGGTGAGCGCGCCGATCACCGGCTGCATCTGGGCCAGCCGCTCGGTGAAGGAGTCCAGGTCGTCGACGGACTGGTAGAGCAGGCCGTGGGTCTCGAAGAACGACTCCTCGCCGGGGAAGTAGACCGCGGTGAAGGCGTCGTCGCGCTGGGCCAGGCGCAGGGCCAGCGCGTCGGCGGCGGCGCGCACCGCCTCGGAGCTCTCGCCGTCGACCACGATCAGCATGGAGTCGGTGAGCTGCGGGAAGTGCTCCTCGAAGCTGCGGATCATCTGCTGGAACGGCAGGTCGTCGGCGAACAGCTCGTTCGGGTTCATGTTGAACCCGAGGTGACGCCAGGCGTGCACGCCGGCCAGCACCGCCAGCCCGAGCATCACCACGACCACGACCGCGCCGTGGCGCAGCGAGAACGCGACCCAGCGGGCCAGCAGACGTCCGAGCGCGTCGTCGTTTCGACTCAAGGCTCCGGCTTTCGGTGGCGGCGGGTGCAAGGCGCCAAGGGATAACAGACCCGACCGGCGGCCGCCCCACCCGGGATGCAGCGGCGTCTCACCGCGTCGCCGGATCCGTCGCCACGTAGCGCACCACCAGGTCGAGCAGCTCCTGGCGGAAGGAGTCCTGGTAGAGCTTCTCGGGGCGATCCTCCACCGTCACGCGCAGGATCGCCGAGATCCCGCGGGCCACCAGGAAGGCCGCCTGCTCCACGTCGCGCACGCGCACCTGCTCCGCGTGGGCGATCAGCACGCGGGCGATGCGCTGCTCCACCGCGTCCGTGCCGATCCTGTGCGCCAGCGAGAAGTCGCGGTGGTGGCCGCGATAGAAGCTCCCCTCCATCTCCAGCAGGCGCCGGTGGCGCTCCAGCTGGAAGTCCACCACCGCGCGCAGGCCCTCGAGCAGCGGCTCTCCCTCGAGCTCCCAGTCCCCGGACGCCAGCTCGCTCGCCTCCTGGGAGGCGTCCGAGTCGTAGACCGCCGCCAGGATCGCCGCCTTGTCGGAGAAGTAGCGGTAGAGCGAGCCGATGCTGACGCCGGCGCGCTCGGCGATGCGGTTGGTGGTGACCGCCTCCGGCCCCCCCTCGTCGAGGAGCAGGCGCGCTGCCGAGACGATCGCCTCCACGATCTCCCGCGAGCGGCGCTGCTTCGGGATGCGGCGCGGCGCGCGGGTGCGGGGCGGCGACGCAGGATCGCTCGCGCGAGCCATGGGACGATCCTACCCGCACCGCGCCCGAAAACGTGAGCGCGCCGAAGCAGCTTCGGATCGGGAGCGAAAAGTGGAGATAACCCGGATGGTTGCGGATTCACCCCTCGACCGTCTTCGCGAGTAGTCAGGTGCGCCGGAGGCTTCCAGAGTGGGGCCATCGCCGCCCCTCGCCGGGTCGGCGCGACAGGAGGAACCCATGCACCGCAGCTTGATCGCGCTGGCGACGGCCCTGGCCCTCGCCCCGAGCGCCTCCGCGCTCGACATCCTGGTCACCAACGACGACGGCATCGCGTCCGCCGGGCTCCAGACCCTGGCCACCGCGCTCGCCGACGCAGGCCACGACGTCACGGTCGTGGCGCCCGCCACCCAGCAGAGCGGCAAGGGCGGGTCCGTCAACACCGACGTGTTCGGCGACTTCGTCACCATCGTGCGCACCGGCGACGACCAGTACTCGGTGGAGGGCACCCCGTCCGACGCGGTGAACGCGGCGCTGAACCTGATCCTCGAGGACCCGCCGGACCTGGTCGTCTCCGGCCTGAACGAGGGCCAGAACCTCGGCAAGCCCACCTCGAACGTCTCGGGAACCATCGGGGCGGCCCTGTCGGCCGCGCTCGGCGCGGGCATCCCCGCCATCGCCGGCAGTGTCGGCATCCTGTTCAGCGAGTCCGGCGACGACTTCCCCAGCACGATCGCGGCCTACCCGTCGGCGGCCGACTTCATCGTCCGGGTGATCGAGCGCCTCGAGTACGTGGACGGCCTGCTGCCCCACCGCGTGCGGCTGCTGAACATCAACTTCCCGGTCCCGGCCGAGGGCACCCAGGGCGTGAAGATCACGCGGCTCGCGGACGGCTCGGACCTGACCCTGCCGTTCTTCGACGTCACCAACGGCTTCCCCCCGTTCTTCCCGCCCCTGCCGATCGCCGACCCGTGCGACAGCATCGCCGTGGGCGGGTTCTGCCTGGCCGGCGTCGGGGTGACCTTCCCGCCCGGGCCCGATCCCGTGCAGCGCAACGACGTCGACGCCCACCGCGACGGCTTCATCACCATCACCCCGATGAGCGGTGACATGACGGCGGACCCGTTCGCCAGCTTCGTCACCGCCTGGCTGCTGAAGGGCCTGACCCCGTAGCGCCGCGCAGCACACCCACCCCGTCCGGCAGACCCTCGCGGATCGCAGCCGCGATGGCCGCCAGGTCTTCCGGGCGGGGGTGGCTGCGCCGGTGCACCAACGCGATCTGCCGCGACGGCGCCGGCTTCACGAACGGCAGCAGCGCCGTCGGCCGCCCGGTCCCCTGCTCCGACGGCACCGCCAGCGCGGGCAGCAGGGTGCAGCCCAGGCCGGCGGCGACGAGCTGGCGCAGCGTCTCCAGGCTCGTGGCCCGCAGGTCCTGGGCGTCGCGCCCCGCCTCCGCCTCGGCGCGCTCGCACAGCGACAGCGCCTGGTCGCGCAGGCAGTGGCCCTCGGTCAGCAGCAGCACCCGCGCGCCGGACAGGTCGGCCTCGCGGATGCGCCGGCGCCGGGCCAGCGGGTGGTCCGCGGGCACCAGCAGCCAGAACGGCTCGTCGAACAGCGGCAGGGCCACCAGCGACGGCTCGTCCACCGGCAGCGCCAGGAAGGCCGCGTCCAGGCGGTGGCCGCGCAGCCGCTCGAGCAGCTCCTCGGTGACCGCCTCGTGGGGTCGCGGCTGGAGCGCCGGGAAGCGCTCGGCCAGCAGCGGCAAGAGCCAGGGCAGCAGGTAGGGGCCCAGGGTCGGGATCACGCCCAGCCGCAGCGGACCCGACAGCGGCTCGGCGGCGGCGCTGGCGCGACGCACCAGCGCCTCGGTCTCCTCGAGCACCGCCCGCGCCCGCTGGGCCAGCTCCTGCCCGATCGGGGTGGGCCGCACCGAGCGTCGCGTGCGCTCGAAGAGCAGCACGCCGAGCGTCGACTCGAGCTTCTTGATGCCCGCCGACAGGGTCGACTGGGTGACGTGGCAGGACGCGGCGGCGCGGCCGAAGTGGCGCAGCTCGTCGACGGCGACCAGGTAGCGCAGCTCGGTGAGCGAGATGGCCGTCGTCCGAGCGTCCACCCGCGCATTGTAGCCGCGCGCCGCGTCCTGCGTCCCGTAAGCGGGACGTCCCGGACGCGGGATGCGGCGCGGCCCCCGGGCCTGCGCGCGCGCTGCCACCGGGCGAGCGACCGGCCGCGCTCCGCCGGCTTCGCCCCGGAGCTGCGCCCGCAGGGGGTGTCGGCGCGGCGGCAGGCGGCCGGCAAGCTGCGCGTCGCGTTCCGCCTTCCGATGCGCCGGCAGTCCCGCCGACGGGACCGCACGCGCCCCGACACTCCTGCGCAGGGGGCGGCCCCAAGCCCGCGTGGCCGCAGCCGTGAAGCCGCTTCCCGGAACGCTTGGCACGGACCTTGATGTAGAGGGACGGCGAACCTGAAGGGACCCCCCGCCGATGCCCAACGAACACACCGTCCTCTTCGTCGACGACGAGGTGAACATCCTGAAGGCGTTGCAGCGCCTGCTGCGCATGGAGGACATGAACGTCCTCTCCGCGTCCCGCGCCTCCGAGGCGATGGAGCTGCTGGAGAAGCACCCCTGCCAGGTGGTGGTCACCGACCAGCGCATGCCCGAGATGAGCGGCGTCGACTTCCTGGCCCAGGTCCGCGAGCACCATCCGGACATGGTCCGCATGATGCTCACCGGCTACACCGAGATGAACGTCGCCGTCGACGCCATCAACCGCGGCGAGATCTACCGGCTGATCACCAAGCCGTGGAACGACGACGAGTTGCGGGCCACGATCCGCCAGGCCTTCGACCACGCCGACCTGAAGGCCGAGATCAAGCGCCTGAACCAGGTGACGCGGGAGCAGAACTTCAAGCTCCAGGACATGAACCGCAACCTGGAGGGCAAGGTCCGCGACCGCACCAAGCAGCTGGCCGACAAGCACCTCCAGCTGCGCACCGCCTACGTGCAGACGATCCGGGCGCTGGCCGAGGCGGTCGACGCCAAGGACGCCTACACCCGCGGCCACTCCGAGCGGGTCGGCGTCTATGCCTCGAAGATCGCCCGGGAGATGAACTTCGCGAAGGACTTCATCGAGCGCGTCTACATCGCCGGACTGCTCCACGACGTCGGCAAGATCGGCGTGCGCGACTCGGTGATCACCAAGCCCGACCGCCTGACGCCGGAGGAGTACGACGAGATCAAGCAGCACCCGGAGATCGGCGCGAAGATCCTGGAGCCGGTCGACTTCCTGAAGGAGGTGGCGCCCTGCGTGCGGCACCACCACGAGTGGTACGACGGGTCCACCCGCGGCTATCCGGACCGGCTGCGCGGCGACCAGATCCCCCTGCCCTCGCGCATCATCCTGGTGGCCGACACGGTCGAGGCCATGACCAGCGACCGCCCGTACCGAAAGGCGCTCACGCTCGAGGCCGTGGTGTCCGAAATCCACAAGTACACCGGCACCCAGTTCGATCCGAAGGTGACCGCCCCCTTCCTGGCGCTGCTCGAGCGCGAGGGAGAGAGCTTCATCAAGAAGGATCAGAAGTTCGACATCTACGCCTTCATCCAGGACTGATCCCCCCCGACATGCCCCGACCCTCCGACGGCGCCTCCGGCGCCCCGCCCCGCGACCTCGATCCGGAGGCCGTGCTCGACCGCGACTCGCGCATCCTGCTCGACCCGCAGTTCGTGTCGGCCCTGCACGGCGAGCTGCTCGCCGACGGCGGTCCCGGCTACGCCCGGCGCAACCTGCTGCGCATGGGCTTCCTGCACGGCATGCAGGACGCGCTGCGCGCCCAGGCGGCCAACCGCCGCCGCGACGCCACCGTTCCCCCGCTCGTCATGCGCTACCGCGGTGTGCCCACCGGAGACGGCGCCATCGAGGTCCACGGCGACTGGCCCGACCGGCGCGAGGCGGCGGGCCGCCTGGTCGCGTCGGCCACGCGCGCCGTGGGCTGCTGCGCGCTGTCGGCCGGCTACACGTCGGGCTGGCGGTCGGCCATGGTCGACGCCGACCTGCTGGCGGTGGAGGTCGGCTGCGGCACCGAGGGCGAGGCCCGCTGCCGCTTCGTGGCCCGCGAGCTGACCGACTGGCTCGAGGACCGGGGCGGCCTGCCGGCCGACGACGTGCCCGTCGACGCCATTCCCTTCGAGGCCTTCCGCACGCTCGTCCACGCCCGCGAGGCGCGCCTGACCGGCGAGGCGCTGGCCCCGCTGCTGCCCACGCCCGGCGACCTGGAGGAGTTCGGCATCGACCGCGACGCGGCCTGCGTGCACATCTGGGGTCCGGTCATGGTGATCCCGTTCGGCGGCGCCGACGAGGGACTGCGCGCCCTGGACCTGATCGGCCGCGATCCGCAGGCGGCCGAGGTGACCGTGGTGATCGTCCACCTGGCCCACACCCTGATCGACGAGGCGTTCGGCGCGTCCGCCCTGGAGCAGATCGTCCAGCAGGCCGAGGCCTGGGGCGCCGAGACGCTCTTCGCCGAGCCCTCCTCGCTGTGCGAGGGCGTGATCGCCGAGCTCGAGAACCCGCCGCTGCTGGTGCTGAAGGACCTGGAGGAGGCGGTGGTGACGGCCTTCCAGATCGCCCGCTCCCAGCGCCGCATCTCCTGACCGCCCCGGGCGCGGGGCTTCAAGTCCGGGCCCCAAACGCCCGAAATCCAAGCGATGGCCGCGATTCCGGAACAGGGGACGTTCGAGCAGACGCCGCTTCCCCGCCTGCTGCTCGCCGTCTACCGCGCCGGCTTCAACGGCACCCTGCGCCTGGTCCGCGAGCGGGCCGAGAAGACCGTCAAGCTCCAGCAGGGCGTGCCCATCTTCGCCGAGTCGAACCTGGCCAGCGAGACCCTGGGCGTGCAGCTGATGGACGCCGGGCTGATCCGACGCGAGGACCACCTGCGCGTCTCGAAGCACATGGAGGAGAAGGGCTGCCGCGAGGGCACCGCCCTGCTCGACCTGGGCCTGATCGATCCCAGGTCGCTGTTCATCGCGCTGAAGGACCAGGTGCGCGCGCGCCTGCTCGACTGCTTCGGCTGGCCCCAGGGCAGCTTCCGTGTGGAGGGCAGCGGCGCCCCGGACGAGAAGGCCCAGCCCTTCCGGGTGGACGTCTACCGCCTGGTCCAGGAGGGCATCGAGACCCACTGGAGCCACGACCGCATCCTGGCCGACCTGGCGCCCCACATGGAGACCTGCGTGCGGCGCACCCGCCAGCTCTCGCGCATCCAGGAGCGGCTGGTCTGGGACGACGCGGTGCAGGACTTCATCGACGCGCTGGACGGGACCCGCACGCTGTGGCGCGCGCTCCAGTCGGCCCGCACGCCGCGCGCCCTGGCGGCGGCCTGGCTGCTCGACGCCACCGGCGCCATGGAGTATCCGGAGAACCTGGAGGTGCTCGACACGGAGGCCGAGCCCGAGATCGAGATCGTGCTGCGCGACACGGTCGCTCCCGTCCAGGACACCGCACGACCCGTCGACGACAAGCCGGACGACGGCGTCGACGAGGTGCTGGTCGCCGAGATCGACGACAAGTTCGCGCGTCTCGCCGAGCTGGATCACTACGAGCTGCTCGAGCTGGCGTCGAACGCGTCGACCGACGAGATCCGCAAGGCCTACCTGGGCGCCGCCAAGCGCTACCACCCGGACGCGCTGGCTCGGGCCGGGGTCGACGAGGAGACACGCCAGCGCGCCGGCAAGGTGTTCGGCGCCATCGGCACCGCCCACGCCGTGCTCTCCAACCCGAACCGGCGACGCGACTACGACGCGCGGCTCGGCTCCGACGAGTCGGACCTGGACGCCGAGCGCCTGGCGGCGGCCGAGACCAACTTCCGCAAGGCCGAGATCCTGCTGCGCACCGGCAACTTCCGCGGAGCGGTCGAGTACCTGCGTCCGGCCGTCGAGCTGTGGCCCGAGGAGCCGGCCTACCAGGCGGCCCTCGGCTGGGCGCTGTTCAAGAAGATGCCGCCCGAGCCCGAGGACGCGCGCCGCCACCTGGAGCGGGCCTACGAGCTGGACGCCTCGGACGCCCAGACCATGTTCTGGCTGGGCACGGTGCTGAAGGCGGCCGGCGAGGCGGTGGCCGCCAGCAACCTGCTCGCCAAGGCCCAGAAGCTCGACCCGAGCCTGGGCTAGCGGGGAGCCAGGCCCGCGAGCCAGGCCGCGGCCAGCGGATCGGGCACGATCTCCAGTGCGCCCGGCGACCGCACCACGCGCGCCAGCCCCGGCAGCCAGGCGCTCACGTAGCGCCCGGAGCGGTGGCGCCACTCGAGGCGCGCCGCCCGATCGCCCACGCGCACGAACGGACCGCGGTAGCCGGCCGCGTCCGCCAGCCCGGCCAGACGGTCCAGGTCCGCCGTCCGGCCCGCCGGCAGGCGGTCGCGGCGCAGCACGCTGCCCGACGGCAGCGCGTACAGGGCGCGCAGGGTCGGTGCCTCGAGCGTCTCGCCGCGCCGCACCCGCGCACCGACGGCGCGCACCTGCTCCACGTTGCGCACCATGGGTCCGGCGCCGCTCTGGAGGTGTCCCTGGAAGCCAAGCGCGTGGCCCAGCTCGTGGATCAGCGCCCCCAGCCACTCGTCCGGGCCGAGCGGCACCGCCTTGCCGAGCACGCTCTCGTTGCTGCGCTGGAGCGCCACCTGCGCGTGGACCAGTGCGGCGGCGAGCCGGCCCTCCCCGGCGCTCACGGCGCAGTCGGCCACGGTGCGACCGCTCTTCGCCGCGTCCGGCTCGCCGAGCACCAGCACGATGTGCGCGGTCTCCGCCGGGGCCGACGCGTCGAAGCGCAGCCCCAGCGCCTGCTCCAGGCTCGCCAGCGCGGTCATCACCCCCTGGCGATCCTGCGGCGCGAGGTCCGCGGGCAGCGACACGCGCAGCACGCGCTCGGTCCAGCGGCAGGTGAACCAGACCAGCCGATCGTCGCGGGGCAGCAGGTAGGGCGTGCCCTGGCCGAGCCGGTGCCCCGGCACCGCGGCCAGCGCCGGATGGCGCGCCTCGAGCGGCGCGGGGTCGAAGGGCCCGGCGGTGCAGCCCAGCGCCAGCGCGAACAGCGCCGCCGCCGCGCGGGCGGCGGCGCGTCGGAGGCTCAGCTTCGCGCGGGCAGCGCCGCGACGGCGCTTCCCTGCACCACGGGCTCGCCCTTCTGGTTGGTCGTGACCACGTCGACGTGCACCACGCCCGCGTCGCCCTCGACCTCCACCGACTTCACCGTGCCCTTCGCGGTGAGCGTGTCGCCCGGCCAGACCTGCTTCACGAAGCGCACGCCGTACTCCTTCAGCACGCCGTCGCCGAGCCAGTCGGTCAGCAGCCGGCCGGTCATGCCCATGGTGAGCATGCCGTGGGCGAACACCGACGGGTAGCCGGCCGCCTTCGTGGCGAAGGTCTCGTCGTGGTGGATCGGGTTGAAGTCGCCGGAGGCGCCGGCGTACTGGACGATCTGGGTGCGCGAGAGGTTCTCGACCAGCACCAGCTCGCGGGTGTCGCCCGCCGACAGCGCGTCGCACGAAAGCTTCGGGTTGCCTGCCATCGCTCAGCCCTCCACGGCCTTGCCGGTGACGATGCCCACGCTGATCGCGGTCGTAACCAGCTCGCCCTGCTCGTCGCGGTACTCGGAGATGGTCTCGGAGAAGCGCATGGTGCCGCCCCGCTTGCCCTCCTTCTCCCAGCTCTTGCCCGGATGGGACGTCACCGTGAGGCGCTGCCCCGGAACCATCGGCTTGTGGTAGACGAAGCGCTGCTCGCCGTGGAGCACGCGGGTGAGGTTGCCGCCGCCTCCTCCGCCGCCGCCACCGCCCTCGCCCGACGAGGCCTTCGGCTTCTCGGGACGCGGCTTCGGCGGCGGGATCTTCCGCACGCCCTTCAGGAAGTAGTCCGGATCCCAGTGGGAGCCGGCCGACGCGAAGGACGGCGGCGCGATCACGCTGCCGAGCGGCGTCTTCGCCGCGTACTCCTCGTCGTAGTAGATGGGGTTGGTCTCGCCGATCGCGCTGGCGAACAGCATGATCGAGGTGAGGTCGACCGGGAAGCGGTAACCGTCTTCGTCTGCCATGGGTCCTCCTGCGGGCAGGCCATTCTATACCCGCCGGGTGGCGGTGTCCCAGACGACGAAGACCGCGGTACCCAGGGCCACCACGGCGGCCGCCGTGCCGAAGGCGGCCGAGAAGCCCCAGCCGGTGATGATCGCGCCGAAGAACGGGCCGCCCAGCACCACGCCCAGGTCGAACAGGCCGGTCAGGATGCCCATGGCGGAGCCGCGGTCCGAGTCGCGGGCGCGCGTCACCACGATGCCGAACAGGATCGGGAAGGTGAAGCCGTGGCCGACCCCGAACAGCAGGCCCGCCATCACCACCTCGGCGGATCCGTCGGCCAGCGCCAGCAGCGAGAACGCCAGCACCAGGCAGACCAGCGCCGGCAGCAGCACCCGCAGCGGACCGATGCGATCGGGAAGCCAGCCCAGGAAGACGCGGAGCAGCAGCGCCATCGCCGTGTAGGCGTTGAAGAAGCCCGGCACGGTGCCGTGGCCGGTCTCGTCGACGTAGCGCTTCAGGAACGTGAAGACGCTGGCCAGTGCGACGGCGAAGATCGCCCCGATCCACCACAGCGGCAGCAGCTCGCGCTGGCGCAGCGCGGCCAGGAAGCCGCGCGACGGCTCGGCCGTCTCGCCCTGGGCGCGGTGCACGTCGCGCAGCGGCAGACTGAACAGCAGCGACAGCACCGCGAAGCCGAGCGCCGCCCAGAACAGGCCCTGGAAGTCCCAGAGCTTCAGGATCTCGTCGCCGAGGGTGGCCCCCAGGGCGATGGGCGCCATGCCGGAGACGCCGAACAGGGCCAGGCCCTGGGTGCGGCGATCCGCCGGCACACAGTCGGCGCCGTAGGTGAACAGGCCGGTGAACAGCATGCCCTCGGCCAGCCCGTGGAACACCCGGATGCACACGATCCAGGGTCCGATCGCCTCGACGGTCAGGTAGGCGGCGCCGGCGCAGACGTTCAGCACCCCGCCCACCAGGATGATCCCGCGGCGGCCGCGCAGATCCATGAAGCGTCCGATCGGCGGGCGCGCGGCGATGGCGGTCACGCCGGTGACGCCGAAGATGAAGCCGATCACGACGTCGTTGGCGCCCAGGTCGCTCAGGAAGCCGGGCAGGTGCAGGAAGAGGTTGAAGCCCCAGCCCTGGCACAGGTTCGCGAGGAAGACGAGGGCGAAGGCGCGCGTGAACAGCGACCGCCTTCCGGTTGCTGCAAGGTCGGTCACGGAGCGCATGGTAGCCTCCCGCCGTGGCCCGACTCGACGCGAACGACCTGATCGCCGAGGCGCGCGCGAAGACCGGCCTCCGCGACTTCGGCGACGAGGGCTTCCGCGAGCCGCTCGACGTGCTGCTCGACTCGCTCGAGCGCGAGGCGAACCTCAACGAGGCGGGCCTGGCCAGCCAGCGCGCGCGCCTGGTCGACAGCCTGGCCACGCGGCTCGCGGCCCAGGACTGCTTCGCGCGGCACCCGGAGATCGGGGACGAGCGGATCGAGGCGCCGCTGGTGGTGATCGCCCTGCCCCGCAGCGGCACCACCCACCTGCACCGCCTGCGGGCCGCCGAGCCGGCGGCCCGGGCCGGGCTGGGGGGGGAGTGCCGGAGCCCGGCGCCCTGGCGGGGCAGCGACTGGGAGACGGGCGACGATCCGCGCATCGCCGACGCCCACGAGCAGGTGAAGTCGATCCTCGCGGCGGTCCCCGAGCTGGCGGCGATCCACCCGTGGGACCCGGAAGGGCCGGACGAGGAGATCCTGCTGCTCGAGCACAGCTTCCTCTCCCACGTGCCCGAGTCGGGCGCGAACGTCCCCGGCTACAACGCCTGGCTCGAGGGCCAGGACATGGCGCCGGCCTACGCCTACCTGCTTCGGCTGCTTCGGCTCCTCCAGTGGCAGAAGGAGCGAAGCGGTCGCGGGGGGCGACACTGGGTGCTGAAGGCGCCGTTCCACCTGGGCCACCTGGACACGCTGTTCGCCACCTTCCCCGACGCCCGGGTGGTGCAGACCCACCGCGATCCGGCGGAGACGCTGCCGTCGATCGCCAGCATGTACGCGTCGCTGTGGCGGCTGGCCAGCGACACGGTCGACGAGCACGCAATCGGGCGGCTGTGCCTGCACCGCTACGCGCGCGCGCTGGAGCGCTGTCTCGCGTCGCGGGAGCGGCTGCCCGCCGAGCGCTTCCTCGACGTCGACTACCGGGACCTGGTCGCCGACCCGATGGCCCAGGTGCGGCGCATCTACCACTTCGTCGGGCGACCGCTGCGACCGGCCGCCGAGGCGGCCATGGCCCTGCACCTCACCGACCAGGCCCGAGACAAGCGCGCCGCCCACGACTACTCGCTCGAGCGCTTCGGCTACGACGCGGACGCGATCCGCCGCGCCTTCGCCGCCTACACCGCGCGCTTCCTGCCCCCGCGCTAGTCGCTACCCTGTGGAGATGGCCGAGGCCGCCCACACCCACGCTCACGGCTACGGCCATGCGCACGCCGCGGGAGCCACCCGCCGGCGTCTGGCGATCGCGCTGGTGCTGGCGGCCGGCTACATGGTGGCCGAGGTCGTCGGCGGCCTGTGGACCGGATCGCTGGCCCTGCTGGCCGACGCCGGACACATGCTGTCCGACACCGCGGCGCTGGCCCTCGCGCTGTTCGCCGCCTGGGTGGCGTCGCGGCCGTCGGGCCAGCGCTGGACCTCCGGCCGCGCGCGGGCCGAGATCCTGGCGGCGCTGGCCCAGGGCGTGGCGCTGGTGGGCGTGTCGGTGATGATCGCGACCGAGGCGGTCGAGCGCTTCGGCGCGCCCCGCGAGGTCGCCGGCGCCCCCATGCTGGCCATCGCCACCGGCGGCCTGCTGGTGAACCTGGTGTGCCTGCGGGTGCTCGCGTCGGGCCGGGAGGCGAGCCTGAACGTGCGCGGCGCCTGGCTCCACGTGCTGTCCGACGCGCTCGGCAGCGTCGGCGCGATGACCGCCGGCGGGCTCATCTGGGCCTTCGGCTGGCACTGGGCGGACCCGGCGGTGTCGCTGGTGATCTGCGGCCTGGTGCTGTTCTCGGCCTGGCACCTGCTGCGCGAGGCGGTCGACGTGCTGATGGAGGCCGCGCCCCGCGAGATCGACGTGGAGGACGTGCGCGGCGCGCTGGTCGACGTGACCGAGGTGCGCAGCGTCCACGACCTGCACGTCTGGACCGTGGGCAGCGGACAGGTGGCGCTGTCCTGCCACGTGGTGGTGCCCAGCGAGCACGGCGCCAGCGACCTGCTGTCGGAGATCTACCGCGTGCTCGGGTCCCGCTTCGGCATCGACCACGCCACCATCCAGGTCGAGCCCGAGTCCTTCGCCGGCAGCACCCCCCGCTCGGTCTGCAACGGGGCCTGCGACTAGCTCGGCTCTAGAGGCCGCGGATCTCGACGCCCTTCGGCGCCACGTGGGTCTCGAAGCCGAAGACCCGGCCGTAGAAGAAGAGCTCGCCCTCCAGGGCGGTCCGCTGGTTCTCCGCCTTGCGGAAGCCGTGGCCCTCGCCGGGGAAGGTCACGTAGGCGTGGGGGATGCCACGGGCGGCCAGCGCCTCGACCATCGCCTCGGCCTGGTTCGGCGGCACCACCTTGTCCTCCAGCCCCTGGAAGAAGATCACCGGACAGGCGAGGCGGTCGGTGGCGTGGATCGGCGAGCGCGCCACGTAGAGGTCCCTGCGCTCCGGGTAGGGACCCACCAGTCCGTCCAGGTAGCGGGCCTCGAACTTGTGGGTGTCGCGCGCCAGCGCCTCCCGGTCGCCGATGCCGTAGTGGCTGGCGCCGGCCGAGAAGACGTCGTGGAAGGTGAGCGCACACAAGACCGTGTATCCCCCGGCGCTGCCGCCGCGGATCGCCAGGCGGGCCGGGTCGGCGAGCCCCTCGCTCCCGGCGAAGCGCGCCGCGTTCACGCAGTCGGCCACGTCGGCCACGCCCCAGGCGCCGCGCAGGCGGTCGCGGTAGGCGCGGCCGTAGCCGGTGCTGCCCCGGTAGTTCACGTCGGCCACGGCGAAGCCGCGGCTGGTCCAGTACTGGATGCCCAGCTGGAGCGCCGAGCTGGCGGCCCCGGTGGGTCCGCCGTGGCCCTTCACCAGCAGCGGCGGCCGCTCGCCCGGCGCGGCGCGCTCGCGGGGGTGCGCCGGCCGGTACAGGAAGGCGTGGGCCGTCTCGCCATCGTCGGTCTCGAAGGCGACCGCCTCGGGCACCGAGACGAGCCCGTCCTCGAGCTCGAGCGACAGGCTCTCGCGGACCGGCGTGAACGCGCGCCGGTCGAGGTCGAGCACGCCCACCGTCGGGGCGACCTGCGGCGACGCCACGATCAGCGCGGCGCGCCCCCCCTCCACGTGCACGCCGTCGTAGGCGTCGTAGGGCAGACCGAGCGGGGCGAGCGTGCCCGCCTCGACGTCCAGCAGCGACAGCCCATAGCGGCCCGCCTGACCGTGCACGCACAGCAGGCGCTCCTCGCTCACGAAGTCCCAGGTCGACAGGCCGAACACCCACTGGGGCCGCCCGAACTCGGCCTGCATGGGACACAGCGGCACGCGCCGGTCGTCGCGCAGCTGCTCCAGGTTCCACCAGCCGGAGCGGTCGCTCACCCAGGTGAGCCGGCCCGCCGGCGAGAAGCCGGGCTGGAAGATCGACTCGCCGGGGCCGCCGGCGACGCGCCGCCGCTCGCCGGGACCGTCCGCCGTCCAGTCGAGACACCACAGCTCGGTGGCGTCCCAGGGCATGTCCGGGTGGTTCCAGGCGGTGAAGGCGAGCCGGTCGCCGCCGGGCGAGAAGCGCGGGAAGCTCACGAAGTCGAAGTCGGACACCAGCACCCGCGGCGCCCCGCCGTCCAGCGGGAGCGCGACCAGGCGGTTGGTGGGCGGACCGGACGCGCCGTGCCGTTCCTCCACCGCCACCACGCTGCGACCGCCCGGCGCGATCTCGAAGTCGGCGTAGCGGGCGCCGCCGTCGGTCAGCTCGCGCCAGGGTCCGTCCAGCGGGCCGGCCATCACCCGACCGTCGCCGTCGCGGCTGAACACGATCCGCCCGTCGCGCACCGTGTAGTCGCCGCCGCCGTACTCGTGGACGCGGGTGCGCACGCTGGTGCCGTCGGGCGTGACACTCTCGGGCGATCCGCCCGGCGCGGCGCGCATCACCACCTGCCGACCGCCCTCCGCGGGTCGGCTCTCGAGCCAATGGAGCGTTCCCGCGTCGAGCCGCGGCTGCGACAGCCCCAGGCTTCCGGCGGTGAGCCGCTCGGCCGTCAGCGCGGAACGCCAGCTTCCGTAGGGGGTCGGGGTCATCTCGGGACGCGAGTGTACAATCCGTTTCCCCTTTCGGAGGATCCATGCCCGTCTTCGCATTCATCGGTCACGACGGACCCCGCGGCGCCGAGCTGCGCAAGCAGCACCGACCGGCGCACCTGGCCGGGCTCGAGGGCCTGGCGCAGGCGGGGCGCATCGTCCACGCCGGGCCGCTGCTCGACGAGGACGGCGCGCCGGTCGGCAGCCTGGTGCTGTTCGAGGCGGACGACCTGGCGAGCGCGCGCGCGGTGGCCGCGAGGGATCCCTACGTGGTGGAGGGCGTGTTCGAGAGACACGCGGTGAACGAGACCAGGGTGGTCTTTCCGCGCTGACCCGCCTCGCCGTCGCCGGTCGCCCAGCGGAAGCCTTCGCTCGGTCGCCAGTGGCGCGCGACCACCCGCCACTGCGACCGGTAGCAGGCCGCCACCCGCGGCCACTTGCCCGCGCAGCGCAGCCGCAGGTCGGCCGGCGTCGCGCCGCGCGCGAACTCGAGGCGCGGCGTGGCCGGGAACACGCGCGCCGCCGCCCGGTGGGCCAGCACGTGGTGCGGGTGACCGTACTCGCCCGCCGCGTTGTGGGTGACCACCACGTCGGGCGCGAGCCCCAGACCGGCGATGCGGCGGCACACGCGCGCGAGCGGGATCGAGCAGGTGCCGTCGCGCAGGTCGCGGGGGTCGTCGGTCTCGCCCAGGAAGTGGATCCGCCGCGCCGGCGTCCCCAGCGAAGCCTGCCAGCGCAGCAGCTCGCGACCGCGCGGCGCGCCGGCGCCTCCGGTGAGGCAGACCACGCTCCAGGTGTGGCCCGACAGGCGGCGCTGGAGCGCGCCGGCGAAGATGGCGTCGTCGTCCGGGTGGGCGACCAGCAGCAGCGCGCGCATCAGGACCCGCGCGTGCCGGTGTAGGCGCCGGCAGAGTGGGCGTCGCCCGGTCCGGCGCGCAGCGCGCGGAAGCCGGCCTCGTCGAACCAGCCCAGCACCTCCTCGCGCCGGTGGCGGTGCTGGTACTCGGGCGCCACGCCGTCGTAGAGCACGAAGACCAGGCTCTGGTAGAGCGACGGGCGCGCCGCTCCGGGAGCGGCGCGCGCATCCGCCGGGACGGGCAGCGGAAGCCAGCGCGCCGGCGCGCTCAGCAACCGCAGCGCGCGCAGCAGGGTCTCCGACCGCAAGCGGTGTCCGCGGCCGGCGAACAGCCCGTCGCGCAGGCCGTAGTAGAGCCGGATGCCCAGCCGCTCGCGCGCCGACAGCGGACCCAGGTCGTCGCGGTGCGGATACAGCCAGATCGACAGCGCGCCCTCCGGCTTCACCAGGGCCGCCAGCGCCCGGAAGGCGCCACCCGTGTCCGGCGTGTGGTGGAGCACGCCGAACGACCAGGCCGCGTCGAAGGCCGCCGGACGGAACGGCGGCCGCGCGACGTCGGCCTGCACGTAGTGCAGGTTGGGCAGCGACGCGAAGCGGGCCGCCGCCGCCCGCACCGAGTCGCACAGGTCGATGCCCACGAAGCGCACGCGCGGGTGCCGTGCCGCCAGGTCGGCGGTCATCTCGCCGGAGCCGCAGCCGGCGTCGAGCAGCCAGGGCGAGCCCGCCCGCGCCAGCGACCGGGCCAGGCGCAGCTCGACGTCGCGTGCGCGCGCGGCGTGCGGGGCGCCGTAGAGCATTGCGCCGTCCTCGAAGCGTCCCTGGGAGCGCCAGCGCCACTGGCGCGAGAAGGCCTGCTCGACCTGCCGCGAGTGTCCGCCGGGTCGCAGGTCGGGCACGCCGTCGACCCGCGGGTGCACGGCTCCGCAGCCCGCACAGGCCAGGCCGGCGGCCGTCTCCCGCAGCCCGCCCGCGCAGTGCGGACAGGCCAGCAGCGCGAGCAGCTCCGGGAGCCGACCCATGCCGCCATGATCTCACGACCGACCCGGAAACGGATAGAATCGATCCCCGTGAACGGCGCCGGCGATCCCCGCATCGCCATCTCCTACTCCCTGTTCGGCGGAGCCGCCGACTGGAGGAACCGCGGCGTGACCGCCTACGCCCGCGGCGTCGAGCTGGTGTGGCGGGCCTGGCGCCTGCTGCTGCCCCGGGCGCGCATCCTGGTCTTCCTCCACCCCGACTCGGTGCCGCGCGCGGAGCGGGCGGCGGTCGAACGCATCGCCCGGTCGGGCGGCGTCGAGCTGTTCCTGCGCGGCGCGTCGCAGGGACGCAGCGGCGCGCTCTGGCGCTTCGAGCCCATCTGGTGGAACGACCTGGACGCCGTCTTCTTCCGCGACCTCGACTCGCTGCCCACCCTGGACGAGCTGGCCAACATGCGTTTCTTCCTGGACTCGGGACGCGCGCTGCACCTGTACCGCGCGCGCTTCCACTGGAAGCTGTGGCTGGCCGGCCTGTCGGGCGTGCGACCGCGGGCGGTGCGCGCCCGCTTCCGCGACGCGCAGGCCTTCTGGGGCGACGGCGACTTCCGCCGCTACGGGTCCGAGGAGCGGCGCCTGCGCGAGCTGGCCCGCGCCTTCCCGGAAGACGTGGTCGAGGCGCCGCAGAGCGTCTGGCTGCGCGACTCGCTGGTCCCCGACCGCGCCCGCATCCGGCGGGAGACACCGCCCGTGCCCGGCTATCCGCGGGTCGCCTTCGCCGGCATGCGGCTGGGCGAAAGACGGATCGAGGCCCTGCTGCGCCGGCTGCGCGCGCTGGAGGAGGGAGCCGCTTCGTGGACGCCGCGCGCTACTACCGGGAGCTGACCGGCCACTACCAGAGCTGGGGCGGACGCTCGCTCGGCTGGCACTACGGCTACTCGGATCCGGACGACCACGACCTCGACCGCGCCCTGCTGCGCAGCAACGAGATCCTGGTCGACGGCGTCGACCTCTCGCCGGCGAGCCGGGTGCTCGACGTGGGGTTCGGCAACGGCGGCCTGGCCGTCTGGCTGGCGAAGCGCAGCGGCTGCCGGGTCACCGGCATCAGCATCGTCGAGGAGCACGCGGCCCTGGCGGCCGGCGTGGCGCGCGAGCAGGGGGTCGCGTCGCTCTGTCGCTTCCTGCCCATGGACATGAACGCCCTGGCCTTCGCGCCGGCGACCTTCGACCTGGTCACCAACCAGGACACCTTCTGCTACGCGCTCGACAAGGGCGCCTACCTGGAGCGCGTGCGGCGCCTGCTGGCGCCCGGCGGGCACTGGCGCGGCATCGTCTTCTCGCTCGGCGACGACGCACTCACCTCGCGGCAGCGGGCCGCCTACCGGGTGGTGCGCGAGGGCTTCCACATCCCCCACCTGCTGCCCTTCCCGGAGACGCAGGGTCTGCTGCATGCCGCCGGCTACCGGGACGTGCGCGTGCGGGATCTCACCCCGCAGTGCCAGGCCAACGCGGCCTACCAGCGGCGGCTGTGCCGGGGGCCGCTGTGGCTGATCCGGCTGCGGCTCGACTGGATCGCCTATTCGCGGGATCCGGCCCGGCGCCGCAACCGGCAGGGCCACGTGCAGGCGGCGGACGCCTTCTGCCGCGGACTCCACGACGGGAGCTTCCGCATGGTGTTCTTCTCGGGGCGCAACCCGGGCTAGCCGAGCAGCGCCCGCGCCTCGCGCAGGTCGACGCCGTCGGCGTCGGGGTCGAAGGCGTCGCACGCCTCCCGCAGCAGACGGTCGCCCTCGGCGGCGTCGCCCCGGGCGCGCAGCAGCCGGGCCAGCGAGACCGCGGCGCGCAGCGCCAGCGACCGCGACCCCTGCCGGCGGGCCGTCGCCAGCGCGGCCCGGTAGGCGTTCTCGGCCGCCCCCACCTCCCCCGCCTGCTCGGAGATCGAGCCGCGCAGCCGGCGCTGTTCGGCCTCCCACATGCGATCGCCGGTCATGTCCGAGATGGCCAGCGAGTCGTCGAGCAGCTTGGCCGCCTCGTCGGCGCGCCCGAGGCGGATCAGCGTCTCGGCCCAGACGCTCGACAGGAAGGCCAGGGCCAGACGGGATCCGGAGGCGCGGTACAGCGCCAGCGTCCCGGCCATCGCCTCGGCGCTCGGACCGAACCCGTCGAGCTCCTCTTCCGGCAGCTGCTTCGCCCGCGACGCGCCCTCGAACAGCGTCGCCTGGAGCTGCCAGATCAGGAAGCCGCGCTCCTGGGCGAGGACCAGCAGCTCGCTCGCCATGCGCCGACAGCGCTCGGTGTCGCGGCGGAAGTGGCTCAGCTGGCAGCCCGCGAACACCATCGTCTGGGTGAGCGACGACGCGTGGTCCGTGGCACGGGCGACCTCCAGGGCGCGGTCGCCGTACGCCTCGGACCGCTCCAGGTCGCCCAGGTGCCACAGCACCAGCGCCGCGTAGGCCAGGCAGCTCGCCGCCATGTCGACGCGCAGGTTGTCGCGCAGCGTGCGATCGTCGGGCGGCGCCGACTCCATGGCCTGCTCGAGCCATTCCAGCGACTCCTGGAACTCGCCCTGGTAGAAGCAGGTGGAGCCGTAGTTCAGCCGCGCGCTCGCGTCGTGGACCGGATCGCCCGAGTCCGCGGCCATCTCCAGCATGGCGCCGGCGATGCGCTGGGTCTCCTCCAGCTCGGCGCGCACCAGGTGGTAGATGCGCAGACCCTGCATCGCCCAGAACTGCTCCGGCGCGCGGCCCACGCGGCGGCTCAGCTCGCCGGCGCGCAGGTAGATGCGCTCGACCTCCGGTGCCGCGAAGCCGCGGGTGGGAAGCGAGGCCGCGCCCAGGGCGATCTGGAAGGCCAGCTCCTCGCCGTCGCGCTCCGGGGTGGCCGGCTGCCCGGCCAGCAGACCGAGGCCGGCCTCCAGGTGGGCGATCGCCTCGGCGGTGGCCGACTGCCGCCCCGCGCGCTCGCCCGCCAGGCGCCAGTAGCGGATCGCCTCGGCCGGCTGTCCGGCCTCGGTGTAGTGGCGCGCCACCAGCTCGGGCTGCACCTCGACCCGCTCCGGGAAACGCTCCACCAGCGCGCGGGCGATCTTCGCGTGGTGCTCGCGGCGCACCCGCTTGAGCAGCAGCTCGTAGGCCGCCTCCTGGATCAGCGCGTGCCGGAACTCGTAGCGCTCCGACGGCTCCCCGTGCCGGTCGAGGATCTCGGCCGCCACCAGCTGGTCGAGCGACCGGCGCAGCGTCGCCTCCGGGAGGTCGGCCACCGCGCTCAGGATGGCGTAGCTGAACTCGCGACCGATGGTCGCGGCCAGCTGGGCCACCGGCCGCGCGTCGGGCAGGCGATCGATACGGGCGGTCAGCGATCCGCGCAGGGTCGTCGGGATCAGCCGTGCCGACGCGTCCCCGGCGAACTCGAGGCCCGCGGAACCCTCGCGCAGCGCGCCCGACTCCAGGATCGCCGCGGTCAGCTCGCGGGCGAACAGCGGCGTGCCGTCGGTGCGCGCGGCCACGTAGCGCAGCACCTCCGGCGCGAGCCGCACGTCGCCCGCCGCGTCGCGCACCAGCTCGACCAGCCGATCCGTCGGGAGCCCCCGCAGCGACACCCGCTCCACCGCGTCGATCCAGGCCGGCTCGAAGGGCGTGCGTGCCGTCGACACCAGCAGCACGCGCTCCGGGCCCTGGGCCGCGATGCCGCCGATGAACTCGAGGGTCGACGGGTCGGCCCAGTGGAGATCCTCCACCGCGACCACCCCCGGACGCTCGGCGCTCCAGGGCCCGATCAGCTCCCGGATCGCCTCGAAGGTGCGCTGGCGCTTCAGGTCCGGTCCGACGTCGAGGGTCGGGTGGGTCGGGTCCTGGGGAATCGAGAGCAGCTCGCCGAACAGGGGCAGCACGTCGGGCGCCCGCGGTCCGAAGCCGCGCAGGCCCTGCTCGAGGGCGGCCAGCCGCGCCTCCGGAGCGCCGCTGCGCTGGATCTCGAAGGTGCGGGCCAGCATCGACACCACCGGGTAGAGGGCGCTGGTGGTGGCGAAGGCGGAGCAGGTGCAGGCGAGCCACAGCGCCTCGTCGCCCAGCTCGCCGTGCAGCTCGCCCAGCAGGCGCGTCTTGCCGATGCCCGGCTCGCCCTCCAGCAGCAGCGCCTCCCGCCCGCCCTGGGCGACGCGCCGGTACGCCGCGCGCAGCCGCTCCGCCTCCTCGACGCGACCCCGCAGCGGGGCGTCGGATCCGGGCACCACCGACGCGTCCGAGGGCTCCCGCTCGCGGACCAGGCGGTAGACGTCGACCAGCGCCGAGATGCCCTTCAGACGGCGCGGACCCAGGTCCTCGCAGATGAAGCGGTGGCGGATCATGCGGTGCGTGTCGGCGCTCATCAGCAGCGTGTCGTCGTCGGCCAGCCCCTCGATGCGGGCGGCCACGTTGGGGACCACCCCGAGCGCCAGCGCCTCCTTGGCCGTGCCGGTTCCGAGCGTGCCGGCTACCACCGGACCGGTGTGCACGCCGAGGCGCAGGGCGACCTGCACGTCCCGGTCGCGGAGTCGCGCGTTCAGCGCGTCCAGGCCGGCGAGGATCGCGAGACCGGCGTGCATGGCCCGCACCGCGTCGTCCTCGTGGGCCTGCGGGTAGCCGAAGTACACCAGCACGCCGTCGCCCAGGAACTGGGCCACGTGCCCTTCGAAGCGCTCGACGCAGGCCGCCACGTGGTCCTGGTAGTCACGGATCACCTCGCACAGGTCCTCGGGATCGAGACGGTCCGAGAGCGACGTCGACCCCACCAGGTCGCAGAACAGCACGGTGACCTGCCGGCGCTCGGCCTCGGCCTGCTCCAGCCGCTGACCGCAGCCTCCGCAGAAGCGCATGCCCGGCGGGTTCTCGAAGCTGCATGCCGCGCAGCGCATCAGTCGAGCGCTCCCGTCTGGAAGGTCTGCCGGGGATCCAGCTCCCGGGAGAGCTCCCGAACTCGAGCGTAGTCAGCGCCGTACACGGCGTCGAGACGCTCGCGGCCCAGCCGGTGCGCGCCGTAGAGGTAGGGGCGACCGCCCAGCGCCTGGCACGCACGCAGGCAGTCCTCCTGGGCCGCGCGCACCTGCGCCAGCGCGGCGTCGTCGCCGGCCGGTACCATGCAGTAGAGGCCGATGCCGAAGCGCGGACCGTCGCCCGGCGTGTTGCCCGCCTCGAGGGCGAAGCGCGCCCGTCCGGCCGGTCGCCGCACGGCCAGCACGTAGGCGCTCTGGAGGCAGCCGGCGAAGGCGTCGTCGGCCAGCCGAGCCGCCAGGTGGCGGGCGAAGCCGCGCAGTCCCTGGTAGTCGAACACGTAGTCGCACCAGACGCGGCGCGCGCCGCCGAAGCGGGCGGTCCACAGGGCGACCGCGCGGCTGCGCCACGTCCGATAGGCCGGACAAACGAAGCGGTGGGCCGGACGCCGCGCGGGCACCGGCGAGACGGCGCGGGCGGCGTCCCCGAGCGACGCGGCCGCGACGCCGTAGGTCGAGACGAAGCGGCCGCGCGCATGCAGCGCCCGGAAGAAGGCGGGCTGCTTCCCGCCCGGCTGCGCCAGCCAGCCCAGCGAGTCGATCATCTCCTCGAGGCCCGGGTGGCGGTAGGTGAAGAGCACCGTGATCCGCGCCAGCGGCTCGGTGCGCAGCAGCGCGCTCTCGATGGCCCCCACCCGACCGAGCCCCGCCAGGCCGAAACGGAACAGCTCCGGGTCGGCGTCGGGCGAGCAGGTGACCCGTCTGCCGTCGGGCAGCACCAGCCGCAGCGCCTCCACCTGGTCGACCAGCGCGCCCTGGCGGACCGAGTCGACGCCGTAGCCCCCCACGGCCAGCGTGCCTCCCACCGACAGGCGCAGGAAGTCGGCCAGCACCGGGACCTGACGCCCGCGCCGGTGCAGCGCGCGCTCGACCTCGCGCCAGCGCTGGCGCCCGGCGACGCGCACGCGCCCGTCGGGCAGGAGCTCGGGCGGCGGAGCGGAGCGCTCCGCGTTCACCAGCAGGATCCCGCCGCGGCTGAGCGACGATCCGTTGCAGGAATGCCCGGTGCCGCGCAGCGTGACGGGGATGCCCCGCCCGTGGGCCTGCGCGAGCGTGGCGGCCACGTCGTCCTCGCAGCGCGCCTCCACCACCAGCCCGGGCGCGGCGCGCTCGACCCGGCCGAAGTCGGCGGACCAGCGCGGCGCCGGCGCCTCGTGGACGCGCGCTCCGGTCGACGACAGGGCGCGGGCGATCGCGGCGAGGTCGCCGCTCATGCGCAGCGCTCCTTGCGCAGCAGGTGATCCTCGATCACCAGCGCGTCCAGGTCGGTGGTCGCGAACACGGCGATCGCGTCCTCGACGGAATGCACGATCGGCCGGCCCATCACGTTGAAGCTCGTGTTCAGCAGCAGCGGAACGCCGGTGTGCCGGTGGAAGTGGCCCAGCAGCGCGTGGAAGCGGGGCGACCACTCCGGGCGGACGCTCTGCACGCGTCCGGTCCCATCGGCGTGCACCACGGCGGGCACGCGTGCCGCCGCCTCTGGCCGGAAGCGAAGCGTGCGCTCCATGCAGGGCGACTCGACGAAGTCCTCGAACCAGTCGGGTCCGTGCTCGGCCAGGATGGCGGGCGCCAGCGGGCGGAAGTCCTCGCGGAACTTCACCGCCCGGTTCACCCGCTCGCGCATCTGCTTCTGCCGCGGGTCGGCCAGGATCGAGCGGTGGCCCAACGCCCGCGGACCGAACTCGGCGCGCCCCTGCATCCAGCCCACGATGCGGCCCTGCGCCAGCAGCTCCGCCGCCGCCTCGGCCACGCGACCGGGCAGGTGCTCCACCCGGCGAAACGCCCCGGACCGAGCCAGCGCGTCCAGGCTCCGCGGGTCGGGTCGGCTGCCCAGGAAGGGGCTCCCCCACTCGCGCCACGGCCGCGGCGCGCCGCCGTCCTCGGCCCGCGCCAGCAGGGCGGCGCCCAGCGCGTTGCCGTCGTCGGCCGGCGCCGACGGCACGTGCAGAGCGCGGAACGGCGTGCTCGCCAGCAGCGTGCCGTTGCAGCAGGAGTTCAGCGCGCAGCCGCCCGCCAGCGCCAGCCGGTCCGAGCGGCCGGTGGCGTGCAGGTTCCGCAGCAGGTCGTGCATCACCTCCTCGAACACGCGCTGACCGCTGGCCGCCAGCGGCGCGGCATCCAGCGGCGGCGCGTCGGCCGGGCGCCGCTCGCCGGCCAGACGCTCGACGCGTGCCCGGTACTCCCGGTCCGACACCCCGCTCACCACCTCCAGACCCTCCACCGCCAGCAGCGGACGCATGAGCGCGTAGAGCCGCGGGTCCGGCTTCGCATGGGCGGCCAGCCCCATCACCTTCCACTCCTCGCCGAGCAGCGGATCGAAGCCGCAGAACGCGCACAGCATTCCGTAGAAGCTGCCCAGGCTGGCGCGCCGGCCGCTGCCGCGGGCGCCGCGGGCCGACAGCCGCTCGAGCCGTCCGTCGCGGTAGTGGAAGCAGGCGCTCGAGCCCCACTCGCCGAAGGCGTCCACCACCGCGCACAGCGCCTCGTCGAAGGGACTGGTGAAGCAGGCGTTCGCCGCGTGGGTGAGGTGGTGGTCGTAGTAGCGGCGCTCGAGCGGCGCGTCGCCGCCCCTCCAGCCCAGGTTCACCGACGCCTGCTGCACACTGCTCGCCAGCGACGTCAGCAGCGTGCGCGAGTCGGCCAGCGGCCACAGCAGGTGGTCGCGCCGCCGCAGCACGCGCTCGGCCAGCCGCCCCACGCCGGGCCAGTCGAGCAGGGCCAGCAGGCGCGTGCGGCGCAGCAGCGACCGGCTCCAGCTGATCGCCGCCACGCGCCGCGCGTCCGACAGCCCGTGCTCGGCCAGCAGCGTCTCGGTGCGCAGCAGGTGGTCCGGCGGCGCATCGTAGGCGCGCTTGTCCTGGAGGAAGCGCTCGGCGGCCTCGGCGAACACGACCTCGCCGGCTTCGGTCACGATGGCCAGGGCCGGATCGTGGAGCGTCGCCGCCAGGCCCAGGTAGACGGTGGGCCGGCTCATGCCGTCGCCGCCGCCAGCAGCGCCGCGGCGACCAGCGCCAGCGCGGCCCCGGCCAGGTGCCGGGCGGTGCAGAAGCGCACGACCGCGCGCTCCAGCGGCAGCAGCCAGGAGTCGGCGTGGTGGTGGCGCACGCTGGCGCCGACCTCGCGGAAGGGCTCGCGCCGCGCCAGCCAGGAGCGACTCGACACGTGCCGCGACGCCAGCACGCGCAGGCCGTCGCCGCGGTGGGCGGGCGCGCCCGGGTCGTAGCGCCGCACGGCGCGCCGCAGCATGTGGGGACCGGTCGAGAACAGCACGTGGGAGGCGTCCAGACCGGGCACGCCGCGCAGCGCCCGCGCCAGCAGCGGCGGCGCCTGGACCTCGCGCAGCACGTGCTCCCAGAAGGCGTGGCCCGGCGGCGACGCCAGGAAGGCGCCGTCGATCACGCCGTCGGGCGTGCGGCTCACGACGGCGCCGCCGCCGGCCAGCAAGGCGTCGACGGGCCGCAGGCACTCGCTGTCCAGGTCGGCGTAGACGCCGCCGTGGCTGGCCAGGATCAGGTACTTGGCCAGGTCGACCCGCTGGATGTCCCGCGGCAGCGCGTCGTAGAGCGACAGGAGCCCGGCGTGGCGGCTCGCCACCAGCCGCCGGTTGTCCGCGTCGGTCCACAGCACGAACCTCCAGCCGGGATGCTGGCGGCGCCAGGTCGCGTGGTAGGCCTGGAAGCGCTCCGGCAGGTCGGCGTCCTTCCAGGTCTGGTGCAGGACCCGCGGGATCGGCAGGAAGCGCGCGCCCCGCCGCGCCACGATCTCCGGGGCCGTCATCGCCGCCGCACCCGCATCGACAGCCCGTGCCGCGGTCGCAGCGTGATGCTGCGCGGCAGGAAGGCGGCGGAGCAGTCGGGGGCCGCGCGCAGGCGCCAGCGCCGGCCCAGGGTCGCGAGCAGCACCACGCCGGCCATCCACGCGAAGGGTCGGCCGATGCAGTGGCGCGGTCCCAGGCCGAACGGGATGTAGGCGCCGGCCGGCAGCGACTGCTCGAAGGCCGGCGTCCAGCGCTCGGGCCGGAAGCGGCCCGGCTCGGGGAAGAAGCGCGGGTCGCGGTGCAGCACCCACTGGCACACCTCGACGATCGCCCCGCGCGCGACCGGTCGTCCGCCCAGCTCGAGGGGCTCCTTCACGCGACGTCCGGTGGCGGGCACCGGCGGGTACAGGCGCATCGACTCGGCGAACAGCCGGCGCGTGTAGACCAGCCGCGGCACGTCCTCCGCCGTCGGCGCCCGGTCGCCCAGCACGTCGTCGAGCTCGGCGTGCCAGCGCCGCTCCACCTCCGGGTGCTGCGACAGCAGATACCAGCTCCAGGCCAGGCTGTTGCCGGTGGTGTCGTGCCCGGCCAGGAAGAGGGTCATCGCCTCGTCGCGGATCTGGCGGCGGTCCATGCCGCGACCGTCCTCGTCCCGCGCCGCCAGCAGGCTGCCCAGCACGCCCTCCCCGTCGCCGCTCGCCCGCCGCGCGTTGATCATCGCGTAGACCACCTCGTCGAGCGTGCGGATGGCGCGGCGCAGGCGGCGGCTGCGCGGCAGCGGCAGACCCAGGCGCAGCGGCGCCAGAGGCAGCAGCAGGAAGGCGAAGTCCTCGACCAGCGTGTCGAGCGCACGCCCGACCGCCCGCGCCTGCGCGTCGGCGACGTCCACGCCGAACAGGCTGCCCGCCACCACCCGCTGGGCGAGGCGCATCATCTCGGCGGCGGCGTCGACGGACGCGCCGTCGCGCCAGCCCGACTGCACGTCCTCGGCGGTGCGCACCATGCCGTCGACGTAGCCGGCGACGCGGCGCCGGCCGAAGGCCGGGCGGATCAGCCGCTGTTGGCGCCGGTGCAGCTCGCCGTCGCTGGTCAGCAGGCCGTTGCCCAGCAGCACGCGCGCCTTCTCCAGCGGCGCCCCCTTCGCCACGCGCGCCTGGTGGGTGACCATCAGCTCGCTCACCAGGTCCGGGTGGCTCACCAGGTGCAGCGGCTGCCAGGCGAAGCGCACCGACGCGAAGTCGCCCTGCTCGCGGGCCAGCCGCGCGAAGAAGCCCACCGGATCGCTCCACAGCGCCGCCAGGTCGCGCAGGCCGCCGCCGGTCCGCGCCACGCCGCCGGCAGCGGGCGCGGACGCCACGCCGGCGGACGGCGCCGTCACCTGGGCACCATGCGACGCAGCGTCTTCTCCACGTCCCAGCCGTGCCCCAGCTCCTGGCGGCGGTAGATCAGGCCGGCCACGTAGGCCAGGTTCAGGCCGAACGTGACCGAGTAGAGGAAGTACATGAAGTGGTAGCCGGTATCGATCTGGATCGCGCAGCTCTCCAGCTGACAGGCGGCCGGCAGCGTGCAGGTCGGGGCGTTCTCGCCGAAGCCGCAGACCAGCTCGCAGACGCCGTTGTGGCAGGGATACGGGTCGTCCATGTTGCCCATGGCCGTGGCGCCGTAGAGCAGCAGGTTGCTCACCAGCCAGCCCACGCCCACCAGCACCGACAGCCCGCGCAGCTTCGGGCGCGTGAACAACGCAGTCACGTAGTTCACCGAGACCACCATCATCACCAGCGGGAAGATCTCGTTCACGTAGACGTCCTGGTAGAAGACGATGAACGACCAGCAGCCGTAGAGGACGGCCCCGAACAGCAGCAGCGACAGCACCACGCGGTACCGGGCCACCTCGGGCCAGAACGTCGGCAGGCTGCGCGAGTAGTAGAAGTACTGGCAGAAGACCACCACCATCAGCAACGCGAAGCCGCGCCACATCCACAGCAGCACCGGCTGGCTCAGCACGTCGCGGAACAGCTGGGGCTGGAGCGGAGCCATCCAGCCGCAGATCACGCTGATCGCCAGGAACGCCACCACCCCGAAGACCGGCATGCCGTAGCTGCGCTTGCGGAAGCCGTGGATCACGATCAGCACGATGGTGACCGCCTGGATGACGTAGGAGACGGCCACCATGGCGGCCAGCACCGGGTGCGAGCCGTCCGGGTCCGGCATCACGGGGTGCGCGAGGGTCAGGACCTGGAGCGTCTCTTCCATCGGGGCTGTCTCCTGCGGCGGAGCCGCGCTCAGTCCGGCGGATCGACGCCGAAGGCGATGCCGACCAGCATCAGGACCATCACCGCCCGCTCGCCCGCGACCGCGCGCGCGGCCACCCGCGCGGGTCCGGCCCGGCTGCGCGCCAGGTGGACGGCGCTGAGAAGCGTGATCGCGAGGGACAGGCCGAGCGCCGCGGCGTAGACCGCGTCGGTGGAGCCGAGCGCGACCGGCACCCCGCCGGAGACCAGGCCGGCGGTCATCGCGGCCAGCCCGAGACCGCAGGCGGCGCGCGTGCCCCAGCGCGTGGCGATCGTGCGCACGCCGCAGGCCCGGTCGCCGGGGCGATCCTCGGCGGTCTTCAGGATCTCGCCGCCCAGGCGGGCCAGCCCGCAGCCGACGGCCAGCGCCACGTAGACCGGGCCGGGAGCGACCCACAGCATCCAGCAGGCCAGCGCGTAGGTGGTGACCAGGGCGACGACCAGGTTGCCCAGGCCGGGGACGCCCTTCAGCCCGACCGTGTAGGCCACGCTGGCGGCGGTGACGCACAGCGCCGCCGCCACGAACGTCGCGCCGGCGGGCCAGGCCGCCGCGACGCCGAGGGCGAACACGAGCAGGCCCAGCCGGCGGGCGGCCTCGCGCGGGACGCGACCGGACGCGATCGGACGCGACGGCTTGTTGATGCGGTCCTCGGCCCAGTCGTGCCAGTCGTTGAAGATCATCGAGGCCGCGAACAGCAGCGCGTTCGAAGCGGCGAGCGCCAGCACCGGCGCGTCCCCGCCGAGGCCGGCCACCCGTGCGCCCGCCCAGGTGGCGCCGAACACGACGCAGGCTTCGGGCGGTCGGGCCAGCCGGATCCAGGCCAGCAGGGCGGCGGCGCGTCCGGCGTCGTCGGCACGGTCGCGCAGCAACGCGGGCGCGTCGGCTCGGGCTGTCCCGGCGGAGAGAGAGGCCGCGTGTCGCAAACCCGTCGCGGATCTCCTGGGGGTATGCGCCCCGGAGGGGTCATTCTAGATTCGCGGCCAAGCGCAGGGCAAGCGCGATCGCCCGGAACGACCGCGCCTCACGATCCGTCCGACGCCGGCGCCAGCGAGATCTCCAGGTGCTTGAAGCCGGGCGTGCGACTCCCCTCGGCCAGGTGGTCGACCGGTACCAGCGGGTTCGCTTCCGGGAAGTAGGCGGCGGCGCAGCCCCGGGGCAGGTCGTAGGTGGCCACGCGGAAGCCGCGCACCGTGCGCGTCTCGCCGCGGAAGTGGCTGGTGACGTCCACCCGGTCGCCGACAGCGACACTTTGCCCCGTCAGGTCGTCCGGGTGCAGCAGCAGCACGCGCCGATCGCCGGACAGCCCGCGGTAGCGGTCGTCGAGCCCGTAGATGGTGGTGTTGAACTGGTCGTGGCTGCGGATCGTGGTGAGCCGCAGGCGCCCCTCGGCGATGGCGTCGTCGGGCAGCGGGTGGACGGTGAAGGCGGCGCGGCCCGAAGGCGTGTCGAAGTCGCGGGTGCGCGCGCCGGACGGCAGCACGAAGCCGGTGGCCCCGCGCACCCGGCGGTTGTAGTCCTCGAAGCCCGGGACGACGCGCTCGATGCGCTCGCGGATGCGATCGTAGTCGGCCACCAGCTCGCGCCAGGGGACCGCGTCGCCCAGCAGCGCCTGGCCCAGCCCGGCCACGATCGCCGGCTCGCTGCGCAGCCGATCGTGGGCCGGCGCCAGCCGCCCCTGCGAGCGGTGCACCACGCTCATCGAGTTCTCGACCGTCACGAACTGATCGCCCCCCGCCTGCGCGTCGCGCTCGGTGCGGCCCAGGCAGGGCAGGATGAGCGACTCGCGCCCTCCCACCAGGTGCGAGCGGTTCAGCTTCGTGGAGACCTGGACGGTGAGGTCGCAGCGGCGCAGCGCGGCCTCGGTGAGCGCCGTGTCCGGCGTGGCCACGGCGAAGTTGCCGCCCATGCCCACGAACACGCGCGCGCGTCCCTCGTGCATGGCGCGGATCGCGGCCACCGTGTCGAGGCCGTCGTCGCGGGGCGGATCGAAGCCGAACTCGGCGCCCAGCGCGTCCAGGAAGGCGGGCGACGGCTTCTCGGTGATGCCCACGGTGCGATCGCCCTGCACGTTGCTGTGTCCGCGCACCGGGCAGGGTCCCGCCCCGGGCACGCCCACGTTGCCGCGCAGCAGCAGCAGGTTCACGATCTCCTGAACGTTGGCCACGCCGTTGCGGTGCTGGGTCACACCCATCGCCCAGCAGGCGATCACCCGCTCGGCCAGATCGGAAGAGCAC
>JBNLVK010000040.1:0-18505 GCA_050618055.1 Myxococcota bacterium | reverse complement strand
CACGATCTGGCCGTCGCGCAGCGTCCCCCAGAAGGTCTCCGCCGGCTCGAAGTCGCGCTCGATGCGCTGCATCAGCTCCGGGTAGGCGCCCTCGAAGTAGCCGGGCAGCGTGTACAGCACCCAGGTGCGTCCGTCGGTCGCCCGGTTCGCGTCGAAGTCCTCGGCCGACTCGACCCAGGGCCACTCGGGCGCGTAGTACCAGTTGTAGACCCAGCCGGCCATGTGGAGGCCCATCACCCGGTCGCCGGGCGCCAGGCGCGCCTTCACCCAGTCGCGGGCGCCGGTGTAGTCCTGCTTCGGCAGGTGGTAGTTGCGCGGCAGCGACGCCGCCGAGACCGCCACCAGGAAGACGGCCGGCAGCATGGCCACCGCGGCCCGCGCCCGCGGCGCGAAGCGCGCCGCCGCGGCGCCGGCCAGGTCGCCCACCGCCAACGCGCCGGACACGGCCACCAGCGCGGCGAAACCCAGCAGATGGAAGAAGAAGCGCGGCCACAGGCTGCGGCCCAGCGCCACCAGCACGATGCCCTCGACCACGGCGGGCAGCAGCATCAGCACCACGAACAGCGGATCGCGCCGCACGCTGCGCAGCAGGCCCAGCCCCCCGACGGCGGCGACGGCCAGTGCGCCCACGACGCCCAGCGCCACGCCGACGCCCAGGTGGCGCAGCGTCTCCATCACCAGCCACAGCGGGTTGGTCCACTCGGTGGGCTCGGCGGTGGAGCCGGCGGCGGGCAGCGAGAAGAAGGCCAGGATCTGGGGCAGCACCAGGGCGTAGGCGTGGAGCGTCAGCCAGCCCGACAGCAGCACCCCGCCGAGCGGCCAGGCGCGACCGCCGGCCGCGCTGCGCTCGCGCACCAGGATCCAGAGGGCCAGCAGCCCGTGGGCCACGCCGACGAAGGCCATGGTCATGTGGCCCCAGGCGGAGAGCGCCATGGTCGCCGCGTAGCCGATCCACACCGGCGCGCGCGGCCGGGCCAGTCCGCGCAGGAAGAGATCGGTGGCGAGCAGCGTGCCGAACAGCAGCAGCGTGTAGGCGCGGGCGTTCTGGCTGAACCACACGTGGTGGTAGGAGAAGGCGAGCAGCGCCGCGGCGAACCAGCCGTCGCGCCACGACAGGGCGAGTCCGCCCAGGCGCACCAGCACCGCCAGGCTCCCCAGGCCGAAGAGCACCGCCGGCAGGCGCACCGCCGCCTCGCTCTCGCCGAACGCCACGACGCACAGGCGCGCCAGCACCGAGTAGGCCATGTGGTGGTTGTCGTTGGGGAACCAGGTGAGCAGCTCGCCCAGCGGCACCCGCGCGAACAGCACCAGGGTGCCCACCTCGTCGAGCCACAGGTCGGTGTCGAGCCCCACCGCGCGCAGCAGCAGCGCGCCCAGGCCGAGGGCCAGCGCCAGCGCGAGGTGCAGGCGCCGGTCGGGCGCGGTCTGCAGCGGCGGCTGCCACAGCGCCGCCCGCTCGGACGCGGCCGCGGCTCCGCCCCGCGCGCGCCACGCCGCCAGGCCCAGCAGCAGCAGGGCGTCGAGCCCCAGCAGCACGCGCAGCACCGTCACGCCCTGGGCGACCTGCGCGTGCCGGTCGACCGCCGGCGGATCCAGCCAGCGCGCGACCGCCATGCCGTCCGCACCCAGTGCGAGAGCCCCCAGCACCAGGCCCGCCAGCGCCAGGCCCACCGTTCCGCTCACGCTCCCCCCTCGTGCATGCGGTCCTCCGCCACCGTAGGTCAGATCGGCGCGGCGAGGCACCACCTCGAGGCGAGATGGGGTCGGACGATCTACCCTGGGCCCCGGCGACGAACGCGTGACCCATCTCCGACCCGCGACACTCCTGTTCCTGTTCGTCCCCTACCTCGTGTTCCTGGCCGGCTGGGTGCAGGTGCCCTGGGCGATCGCGATCGGCGCGCTGTGCCTGTGGGGACTGCGCCGTGCGCTCCTTCCCGACCGGGCCGCCGCCGGCGAGCCGCTTGCCGCCCGCGATCTGGCCCGCGCCGTGCTGCCCGCCGTCCTGGTCTTCGCCATCACCGGCGTGGGCGGCTGGGGCTACCAGGACGCCGACTGGCTGCGCGGCAACGCCGTCTTCCTGAGCCTGGTCGAGGATCCGTGGCCGGTGGTCTACGAGACGGCCTCCGAGCCGCTGCTGCTGGTCTACTACATCGCCTTCTACCTGCCGGCCGCCGCCGTGGGGAAGTGGCTCGGCTGGCAGGCCGCGAACCTCACCCTCTTCCTCTACGGCCTGGCGGGCATCTCGCTGGCGGCGCTGTGGGTGGTGCGGCTGGCCGGCGTGCGCCGCTGGTGGGTGGTGCCGCTGTTCCTCGCCTTCTCCGGCATGGACGCGGTCGGCACCGGGCTGCGCTCGCTGTTCGAGGCCCTGTCCGGCGATCCGGAGCCGCGGCCCTGGCGCTACCTGGAGTGGTGGGTGGGCTACGGCGTGGCGTGCCTGCCCTCGCACCTGAACCTGCTGGTGTTCGCGCCGAAGCAGGCGCTGCCGGGCTGGCTGCTGACCGCGCTGGTCGTCCAGGACGCGCGCGAGCGGCGACTGCCGGGCAGCGCCGTCCTCTACGGCGGGCTCAGCACGCTGTGGGCGCCCTTCGTGACGCTGGGCCTCGTGCCCTTCGTGGGCGTGCTGGTCGGACGCGAGCTGTGGCGCGATCGCCGGCCGGCCGCGCTGCTCACCGGCGCCAATCTCGCCGGCCTCGCGCTGGGCCTGGTCGCGGCCGCCTACTTCGCCACCCGCTTCCACCCCTACGTGTCGCCCATCGACACCAGCGGCCTCTACCAGGAGGTGCTCACCCTGAGCCTGTTCCGGCGCGGCCCGGCCTTCCTGGTGCTCTATCCGCTGTTCGTGGCCCTCGAGTTCGGTCTGCTGCACGCCCTGCTCTACGGCGTCTGGTGGCGCGAGCGGTCGCTGATGGACGAGCCGCTGCGCGTGCTGTTCGTCACCTCGACCGTCGTGCTGTGCGTGCTGCCCTGGATCAACCTGGGCTGGAACAACGACCTGGTGATGCGCGCCTGCATTCCCATGCTGTTCGTGACGGCGCTGGTCACGATCCGTGCGCTGGGTCGCGTGCCGCCGCAGCCCGACGCGCTGCGTCGCAGGCTCACCCGGGGCATCGTCGCCGTGCTGGTGATCGGCGCCGTCAACACCGCCGTCATCGCCGGCCGCCACGTCCAGGGCATCGTCGCCCAGGGGAGCCTGGTGTCCGTGCCCGAGCCCGCGAAGGTGCTCGACCTCTTCGAGCTCCAGGAGCAGCGCTACATGGAGATCGGCTTCAACTTCGTCGGCCAGTACCTGGGGAGCCCCGAGTCGCCGGTCGCGCGCCACTTCCTGGCGGCGCCCCCCGGAGCCGACCGCTAGAGCAGGCGCGACACCAGGTCGAGGACACCCTGGCGCACCGCCGAGCGGTGGTGCGACGCGCCCTTCTGGGCGAGCACCGCCTCGCGGTGGGCGACGTACCAGTCGTAGGACTCGCAGAACATCTCGACGTTGCCGTAGCGCGGCGTCCACTCGAGCTCGGTCTTCGCTCGGGTCACGTCGAAGTACATGGAGCGGCCGTACATGAGCGCGTGGTAGGGACCCAGCGGCGAGAGCCCCAGCGCGCTGGTGAGCTGCATGCCCCAGACCGCCGGCCGCATGGGCACCGAGCGCACCCGCGACCCGGTGCCGGCGTGGCGCACCAGGCCCTCCAGCGTCTCGCGCATGCTGCCGTAGCGGTCGGCGCCGACGTTGTAGGTGCGCGACCCCGGCCGCGCCGCCGCCCGGATGCAGGCCTCGGCCAGGTCGTCGGCGTGGACGAACTGGTAGACGTTGTCGCCGCGTCCGAGCACCGGGACGTTGCGGCCCAGCCGCACCCACTCGAACAGGATCTGCATGATGCCGAGCCGGCCGTGACCCATGATCGTGCGCGGCCGGATGCTGCTCACGTCGAGGCCGCGCCGGGCGTACTCGCCGCACAGCTCCTCGCCCGCCAGCTTGGCGCGGCCGTAGTCCTCCTGGGGCGACGGCGCCATCTCCTCGGTCACCGGGTTGTGCGCGGGCACGCCGTAGATGGCCGACGACGAGGTGTTCACCACCTTGCGCACGCCGGACTCGAGGCAGGCCTCGAGCAGGTTGCGGGTGCCGTCCCGGTTCACCGCCCAGAAGGCCTGCTTGTCCTTCGCCAGCGGCACCAGCGCCACGTTGTGGTGCACCACCGCCACGTCGCGGCAGGCCCGGGCCAGCGCCTGCGGATCGCGCACGTCGCCGCGCACGAAGTCGACCGCCCCGGGCCGGTCGTCGGCGTCGTTCAGGTCGAAGACGCGCACGCGGTGGCCCGCGTCGAGGAGCTTGGCCACCAGCAGACAGCCGAAGTAGCCGGATCCCCCGGTGACGAGATGCAGTTCGGACACGAGGCGCGCGCTCCCTAGATCTCGGCGCCTTCGTCGAGCAGCGCCTGGACGCTGCGCTTCATGCCCTCCCGCAGCTCCACCTTCGGATCGTACCCCAGCTCCCGCTGCGCGCGATCGATGCTGCACGCGATGTTCTTGTTCATCTCGGAGAGCACGTGGACCTTCTGCTGATAGAGCCCCGCTCCCTGGAGCAGCCGGTCCGCCAGCAGCGCCACCTCGCTGACGAAGCCCGGCAGCGAGAGCCGGCCCCGCTTCACGGTCATGCCGAAGTCCTGCTCGAGCACGTCGGCCACGGTCTCGACGATCTCGTTCATGGTGTAGGCGCGGCGGTCGGCGATCCAGTAGGTGCGGCCGGCGGCTTCCGCGACGCGCTCGCAGAGCAGCAGCCCCTGCACGATGTTGTCCGTGTAGGCCATCGAGCGCCGGTTGCCTCCGCCGCCGACGATCGGCATGCGGCCGTCCTTGATCATGCGGAAGAACTCGGTCTGGCGCGGCGGCTGGCCCGGGCCGTAGAACCAGGGCGGACGCACGACGACGCACTCCAGGCCCTGGCCGTGGGCCGCGGCGACGAGATCCTCCGCCTGCTTCTTGCTGCGGCCGTAGCCCATGTAGGGGTGGTAGGGGGCGTCCTCGTCGAAGCGGTGCTCCGGGTCCGGGTTGCACCCGATGGGCGAGTTCGACGAGACGTGCACGAAGCGGCGCACGCCGGCCGCCCGGGCCGCGTCGAGCACGGCGCGCGTGCCTTCCACGTTGAGCGCGAAGAACTCGCGGACGCGCCGCGGGTGGATCACGCCGGCGCAGTGGAAGACGGTGGCGCCCGCAGCGCCCTCGAACAGCGGCGCCAGCGAGGCCGGGTCGAGCAGGTCGCCGCCGACGCAGGCGGCGCGCGGATCGTTCTGCGCCACGATCGCGCGGTCCGCGTCGCCGGTCACCAGGCAGCGCACGGCGCGGTCGCCGGGGTCGGCCAACGCCGGCACGTCCTCGAGCCCGCTGCGCAGCGCCCGCACCAGGCGCCGTCCCAGCCAGCCCGAGCCCCCGGTCACGATCGCCGTCGCGCTCACGACGCCTCCTCGGCGAAGCGCACCGCGTTGCGCCGGGCGAACGCCATGACGCTGCCCTGCGGGTTCACGCCCGGCGAGTCGGGCAGCAGGCTGGCGTCGTTGACGTGCAGGTTCTCGAAGCGCGTCACGCGTCCGAAGGAGTCGGTGGCGCAGCGGCCGTGGCGCTCCCCCATCGGGCAGCTCGAGAAGGCGTGCACCGTGGTGAGCGACAGCAGCGAGCGCGGCAGCATCTCGTCGAGCCAGCGCACCGCCTCGATCTCGCTGCGGATCGCCGGCAGGCCCTGCACGCTGGGGTAGACGGCCTTGGCGCCGGCCGCGAGCAGCAGCGCCGACAGCCGCGCGAGCCCGGCGGACAGGTGGCGCAGGTCGTCACGGGTCAGGCTGTAGCGGATGAGCGGCGCCCCCTGGTCGAGCAGGTTGGGACGCACCGAGCCGCGCCCCACCCCCTTCACCGCCACGTAGTAGCTGGCCATGTTCCGGTAGTCGGCCATCTCGGAGGCCAGCTCGCTCCAGTTCTCGGACAGCGCCATCGCCACGTGGCCGGGCGTGAAGAAGGATCCGCCCAGCGAGATCTCGGGCCAGAACTCCTTCACCTGGAGCAGCGGCAGCACGCTCTCGTGCGCGTCGATGCGCTCGTCGAAGTGGGCCACCACCTTCAGCATGGGATGGATGCGCAGGGAGTTTCCCACCCGGTGCTTGATGCCGCTGCGCCGCAGCAGCGCCGGCGTCTCGGTGGGTCCGCAGCAGACGAAGACGTGCTCCGCGTCGATGCGCACCTGGCGGCGCACGCCGTCCTGCTCGCGCAGCGTGGCGACCACGCCGACGATGCGGTCGCGGCGGCGGATCAGGTTGTCGACGCGGCAGCCGGACAGCACGCGCACGCCGGCCTCCCGCGCCCGCGGCAGCAGCGAGCGGCTCATGCCCTGCTTGGCGCCGGACGCGCAGCCCTGGGCGCAGCGGTTGGTGCTCTGGCAGCCGGGCGCGGTGCGCGGGACCTCCTCGCCGGACCAGCCCATGGCGCGGATGCCGCGCTCGAAGACCTGGGTGCTCTTCGGGTGCGGACCCGGGAACTTCGCGATGCCCACCTGCCGCTCGGCCCACTCGAAGTGGGGCGCCAGCTCCTCCGGGCTCGAGTCGGCCAGGTCGAACTGGCTCTTCCAGCGCAGCAGGATCTCGCGGGGCGTGCGGTGCCAGAAGCCGCTGTTGATCTCGGTGCTGCCGCCGACGCAGCAGCCCTCGACGTAGCCGATGGGCGCCGGACCGACGATCGGCGCCATGCCGCGCTGGCGATACAGGGTGCGCATGCCCTCGGGCGGCGTCCGGCCGTAGCCGCCGGCGGAGAGGTCGAGGCCTTCCTCCAGCACCAGCACGTCGCGCCCGCGCGTGGCCAGCTCGAGCGCGGTGGTGGCCCCGCCCGCGCCCGATCCGACGACCAGCACCTCGACCTGCGCCGCGCTCACGGGTGCGCCTCCACGTCCTCGTAGTAGGCCAGCATGGCGGTGCTGCGCAGCACGCGGAACATGGTGCGGGTCAGCCGGTGGGGACCGTAGGCCCACCAGGCGGCGACGCGCCGCTGCGTCTCGGCCGGCAGGGCGCAGTAGCTTCGCAGGTAGCGCAGGCGCACCAGCACGCGGAAGCCGACGAGCCCCAGCTCGAGCGCCAGCCACAGCAGCATGGGCAGGGCGTTCACCTGACCCTGCACGAAGCCGGCGGTGCGGACCGCGGCGGCGGCCTGCTCGTCGCTTTCGGGTGCGGGCACCAGCGCGGCGGTGAGCGCCAGGATCAGCTGGCCCGGCTCGTCGCTGCGGGGCGACACCCGCCGGCTGCCCAGCACGACCATCGGCACGCCGTCGACCTCGGTGGCGGCGGCGTCCCGCTCCGCGTCGCGCGCCATGGCGCGGATCCAGCCCAGCTCGATGCCGTAGCGCAGCACCACGCCCACGCCCCAGATCGTGATGGGCACGTAGAAGACCGCGTGCACCGCGATGGCGTAGCTGGTGGCGGTGACGCCGGCCACGCCCAGCAGCACCAGGGTCTGCATGCAGAAGTAGTGGAAGGGGCCCACGTAGCCGGGCGTCGACGGGATCAGGATGCCCAGGTTGGTGACCGCCATGGCCAGCACCGCCCACTCGACGCGCAGGGGCAGGCCGAAGGCCGGCAGCATCATGAGGAACATGCCGCTCTCGAGCAGCCACACCACGACGCTCAGCAGCCCGACGCGGGCGGCGTCGGCGGGCCGACGCAGGTAGCCCAGGCCGTTGGCCACCGAGATGCAGAAGCGCCAGGCCCGCTCCTGCCAGGCGGGCCGCACGCGACCGGCCAGGTGGGAGACGAAGGACGCCAGCCGGTAGGGCGCCGTCAGCATGGCCACGATGCCCAGGCTCACCACGCCGAAGATCGCGGCCGCGACCAGCGCGCTCTGGAGCATGGCGCCGCCCACCGGCGCCAGCGCCAGCCCGGCCGCGAACAGCAGCAGCATGGTCCAGCCGTCCAGGATGCGTTCGAGCAGCGTGACCGTCAGGCTCTGCACGAAGGGCATGCCGATGCGCTCGCCCAGCAGCCCGGCCCGCGCCACCTCGCCCAGCCGCGCCGGCAGCACGTTGTTCACCGCGTAGCCCAGCACGACCACGTTGGTGGCGGTGGGGAGCGGCAGATTCGCGTCGTGGCTCACCAGCCAGCGGCAGCGCAGCCCGCGCACCACGTGGCCCGCCAGGTAGAAGAGCACCGCCAGCGGCACCCAGGGCCAGGGATCGGCGGCGCGCAGGGCCGCCACGATCTCGCCCAGCTCGAGCTTGCGGAACGCCAGCCACACGAACCCGGCGCCGACCAGGAGTCCCAGCAGCGCCGCCCAGCCCACCCGCCCGGACGCGACGTCGCCTTCTCGCCGGAAGGACTCCTCCACGACCCCTGACTTTGACACATCCGGTTCATCGGGGCGCCGGGCCCGATTCTCAAGCCCTCTCGGGCGTCGGCCGTTGCCTGCTAGGATGCGCGCGTTGCCGCCCCGAGACCCCGCAGCGATCGCGTTCGCGGTCGGGTTCGTGGTCCTGCTGATCACGCTCCCGGCCTGGGTGGCGCCGGACCCGGACGTGCTGAGTGCCGCCGCGGCGGACGGCTACGACACCGCGGCGGCGTACTGGACCCTGCTCGCCTGGGCCCTGATCGGCGTGGCCGGCTTCGCGATCCGCGACCGGGGGCAGCCCGCCCCGGACCCGGCGGCGCCCGATGCGCCCGCGACCGGCCGGCTCGACTGGACCGAGATCGGGCTGGTCTTCGCGGTCTTCGCCCTGGCCTGCTTCCCGCTGTTCCTGGTCCGCCACGCGCCCTACGGCGAGGACCAGTACTTCCTCACCAGCCTGCACCGCATGGCCTGCGGCCAGGTGCCCTACCGCGACTTCGGCTTCCTCTACGGACCGCTGATGCTCTACCCGGCCTGGGGCGTGGCCCAGCTCTTCGGCCTGTCCATGACCTCCTACTACGCCTTCCTGGCGCTGCTCGAGGGTCTCCAGTTCGCGCTGCTGGCCGCCGCCCTCCAGGTCTTCCTGCCGCGGCGCCGCGACCGGGTCGTGGCCTTCGCGCTGCTCCTGCCCTTCCTGTTCGACACGATGCTGGGGCTCAACTGGAACGGCATGCGCCGGCTGGTGCCGGCCGGCGTGGCGCTGCTGCTGGCCCACCGCCCCTACGACCGGCGCGCGCTCCTCTGGGCCGCCGGGATCGTGGGGCTCCACCTGGCCTACTCCCACGAGTACGCCGGCGCGGGCCTGCTGGCGGTGGGCGGGACCTACGGCGTGGCCTGGCTGCGCGGCGAGCGGCGGGCCTTCGGCGCCGCCGCCCTGCTGGGGCTCGGGTCGCTCGTCGTGTGGATCGGCAGCGCCTTCCTGCTGATGGGCGGCGACGCCCCCGCCTACTTCCGCCACCTGCTCGAGATCGTGGAGATGATGTCGGGCGGTCACGCCGGCTTCCGCTTCTACTGGACCGCCAACTCGCTGGCGCTGTTCGGCCTGCTGTCCATCGCCTGCGTGACGGTGGGCTCGGGCCTGCTGCGCCGCAGCGATCGACCGCTGGCCAGCGGCGACCGCCTGCTGCTGGCGGGGCTCCTGTACGCGCTGGTGGTGCTGAAGAGCGGCATGAACCGCTGCGACCACTGGCACCTGAACGCGCCCTTCCTGGTGCTGTTCCTCACCTTCCTGCTGCCGCTGCCGGCGAACCTGTGGGCGCTCTCGGGCGGCGCGCGGCGCCTGGGCTTCGCGCTGGTGTGCGTCGCGTCGGCGACCTACCTGCTGGGCATCGCGCCCACCGGCAGCCTGTACGCCGAGCGCTGGGTGCGCGGCGCGGTCGACGTGCTCACGGGCCGCGAGCGTCCCGCGCCGGTGCCGACGCGCACCACCGCCTTCGAGTTCGAGCGCAGCGAGCCCCGCGAGGACTTCGTGGCGATCGGGCGCTTCCTGGCCGAGCCGGAGCGCGCCGGGCTTCCCGTCTACTTCTACGGTCGGGCCTGGCAGGTCGCCCCCATGGTGGGCGTCTGCCGCGAGGACTACGCCCTCGACGACCTGATGTACACCGAGAGGGCCCGCCCGCCGCGCGTCTGGCTGGAGGAGAACCCGGACGCGCTGATCGTGCTGCGCCGCGACGCCTGGGACCGCCTGTACGGCGACGCCGCCGACGCCGGCGTCGACTGGCTCGACCTGACGCCGGCCAAGCAGCTCGCCCGCTGGCTCTCCACGGTCCACTACGAGTCGAGCGCCACCGAGGCCGAGCTCCAGAACCGGGCCCGCGACGGCGACACCGGCGCCTGGATCCGCCCACGCTACCGGGTGGCCCGGGAGTTCCAGTGGTTCCTGGTGCTGGAGCCGAAGTAGACTGGTCTCCACACCCGAAGGAGACCCCATGAGCGCCGCCGACAGCGTCGAGATCCCCTGGCACATGCGGGGCAACTACGGCCCCGTGAAGGACGAGCTGACCGCCTTCGACCTGCCGGTGACCGGCGCCATCCCGCCCGAGCTCGACGGGCTCTACGTGCGCAACGGCTCGAACCCGAAGGGCGCCGCCACCAGCCACTGGTTCTTCGGCGACGGCATGCTGCACGGCGTCCGGCTCGAGAAGGGCAAGGCCGTCTGGTACCGCAACCGCTGGGTGCGCACACCGAAGCTCGAGGGCGGGCTCGACGCCATGGACCCCGCGGTGATGATGGACCGCACCGCCAGCGCGGCCAACACCCACGTCATCGGCCACGCGGGACGCATCCTGGCGCTGGAGGAGGGGCACCTGCCCTTCGAGGTGGACGCCGAGCTCGGGACGCTCGGCTGCCGCGACTACGACGGCCGGCTCACCACCGCCTTCACCGCCCACCCAAAGCTCTGCCCGGAGACCGGCGAGCTCCACTTCTTCGGCTACGGACCGGTGCCTCCCTACCTCACCTACCACGTGCTCGACGCGAAGGGCGAGCTGGTCCACAGCGCCGAGATCGAGGTGCCGGGTCCGACGATGATGCACGACTTCATCACCACCCGGGACCACGCCATCTTCATGGACCTGCCGGTGGTGTTCGACCTGGAGAAGGCGCTCGCCGGCCAGGTCCCGATCGGCTGGGACGAGAGCTACGGAGCGCGGGTCGGCGTCCTGCCGCGCATGGGTACGAACGACGACATCCGCTGGTTCGAGGTCGACCCCTGCTACGTCTTCCACCCGATGAACGCCTACACCGACGGCGACAAGGTGGTGTGCGACGTCGGCCGCCACGCCTACATGTGGCGCGACTCGATGGACGACTTCGCGCCCTCCTACCTGCACCGCTGGACCTTCGACCTGGCGACGGGCGCCGTCGCCGAAGAGCAGCTCGACGACGTGAGCCACGGCTTCCCGCGCGTCGACGACCGCAAGGTCGGCCTGCGCAACCGCTACGGCTGGGTGGTGGCCGAGCGGCCCGGCAGCAGCGGCATCATGGACATGAACGCGGCGGCGGTGGTCACGAAGTACGACCTGGCGACGGGCACCTCGCAGAGCCACGACCTGGGTCCGCACGGGCACCCGGCCGAGTTCGTGTTCGCCGAGGCCCACCCGGGCGCCGGCGAGGACGAGGGCTGGGCCCTGGGCTACGTCTACGACGACCGGAGCGACTCGAGCGACCTGGTGATCCTGGACGCCCAGAACCCGTCGGCCGAAGCGGTGGCGCGCATCCACCTGCCCCAGCGCGTGCCCTTCGGCTTCCACGGCAGCTGGATCCGCGCACAGGACCTGCCGTAGGACGGGCGCCTCACGCTGCCGGGCGGATCCCCTCGCCCACGACCGCCTCGCGGTCGATGTCGAGGCGCGCGCGCAGGTCCTCGAGCGGAGTCGACCACGACGCCTCCCAGTCGTGGCCGAAGAGCGGCCGGGCGTGCTGGCCCGAGCGGTAGCCGACGCTGAAGGCCTCGAAGACGTCGCCCAGGTCGGCCTTGCGCGTGACGACGTTCAGCAGCACCAGCGCGAGCATGTAGCCGAAGAAGGCCGGGTTCCCGAGCTGGGCCGCGTAGAAGCCGCCCAGCCCGACCTCGCCCGCCAGGTCGTTGCCCCAGCCGGTCACGACGTGCCAGATGTCGTGGGTCTGGTAGAAGTGGTCGAGCACCCAGCCGACCTCGTCGGTGGGCGGTACGTGGACGAGGTTCGGGTCGACTCCGCGCGCGCGGCAGTGGTCGGCGAACACGCGTCCGAGCGTGCCCGGCGCAAGTCCGTCCAGTCGCTCCAGCACGATCGGACCGAAGGGCCGGCGGGCGCGGACCGCCGCCGCGGTGCGCGGATCGCTGCGCAGGTGCGCGACGACCTGCTCCCAGCGGGCGAAGCGCCGTCCCAGCTTCGAGCGCGCGAAGCCCATCTCGACGACGGCGGCCTCGTCGGTCGTGGTCTCCGGATCGCGGCGGACCAGGCGCCACACCGCCCGCGCGTAGCGCAGCGGGTTGCGGGTGGGCTCGGCGGAGTAGCGGTAGGAAGGGGTGCTCATCGGGGTTCCCGGGGTCTCGAGACGGGGAGCGTGTGGGGGTCCCCAAAAAGTTGAGGTATTACTCGGATCCGATCAACTCGGATTCCAGGGAGGCTCCCCGCATGCGCCGCAAGGGTGCGAAGCCCGCGCGCCGAAAGCCGAAACAGGAGCGCTCCCAGGAGACCCTCCAGGCGATCCTGGACGCCGCGGCTCGGGTTCTCGCGCGGCTCGGCTACGCCCGGGCGACCACCAACCGCATCGCCGAGGCAGCCGGCGTCAGCGTCGGGACGCTGTACGAGTACTACGCGAACAAGGACGAGGTCTTCGAAGCCCTGATCCAGCGCGAGCTGGGGCTGCTGTCGACCGCGTTCGCGGAGCAGCGCCGCGAGCGCGACGTACCGCTCGAGAGCGCCATTCGCGCCCACCTGACCGCCGGCATGCGCGCCATGCGCCACGGCCCGGAGCTCTTCCGCGCGCTCGAGGCGGTTCCCGACGCGGTCTTTCGCAAGCATCTCGCGGCGTCGCGAAAGGGCGTGACCCGACTGGTCCGGCAGCTCCTGGAAACCCACCGCAGCGAGCTGCGGGTGCGCGATCTCGACCTGGCAGCCTTCGTCGTCGTCAGCGCCGTCGAGGGAGTGGGCGCGAACGCGACGCGCCGGGATCTCGGCGGGGCGCTGGCCGACGAGCTGACGACGCTGCTCACCCGCTACCTGGTGGACTAACGCTTTCCCAGCACGTGCCGCCCGGCCAGCAGCGGCAGGTCGAGGAAGGTGCGGATGCCCGGCTCGGCGCGGCACACGGCCGGGATGGCGTGGACCGCGTGGAAGGCGGTGGCCACCAGCGCGTTGTCCATCCAGCCCTCGGAGAGCTCGAAGGTCATGCCGGGGCGGCCCTCCACCCGGCACAGGAAGCCGGCTTCGGGCCAGTCGGGCGCGGCGTCGGCGTGGGCCTTGTAGACCGCCTCCAGCTCGAGCCGCGGCTCGCCGCCGACCCGGGCCTGCCAGCGGAAGCGCTGCGCGTCGACCGTGCCCGCCGCCACGCGCCCGGCGGCGATCTCCACGTCCGCCTTCGCCAGCTGGACCTCGCTCTCGAAGAGCACGTCCTCGATCTCCGCCGCCAGGCCGTCGGCCAGCAGGAACAGGCTCTCGCGGAACAGGTCGGAGAGCCAGCCGGTGTAGCGCGCCGACGCGGCCTCGAACGCCTCGGGCCGGCTGCCCATGCCCATCATCTCGAAGATGATCTCGCGCGACGGGTACCAGGCGAAGTTCGTCGACTCGCGCACGTGGATGCGGTCGATGCGCTCGGAGAGCGCCGACATCGTGAGCGGCAGCAGCTCGTTCATCCAGCCCGGGTTGGTGCCGGTGCCGTGGAGCGACGTCCCGCCTTCGGCGCAGGCCTCCCGCAGGCGGGCCTCCACTTCTTCGCCGTAGGCGCGCGGGTACACGTAGCCGACCGTGGTCACCACGTTCCTGCCCGAGCGCAGGATGCGGCACAGGTCCTTCAGGTCGGCGTCCGGATCCTCGCCGTAGCGCGCCGACGGCAGCGGCATGTGGGCCACGCAGTCGGCGTCGAGGGCGAGGACTTCGTCGACGTCGGTGGTGGCGACGACCCCCGTCTGCGGACGCCGGCACAGCTCGCCGGCGTCGCGTCCCGCCTTCTCCGGCGAGTGGACCAGGCAGCCCACCAGCTCGAGCTCCGGGTGCGCCAGGATGCCGCGCAGCGAGGCGCGCCCGACGTTGCCCGTGGCCCATTGAACGACCTTGAACGTCATGGGCGCCCACATGCCAGGGAAGCTACCCGCGTGTCAAGCGGCTCCTCCGTCGGCCCAGGCCCGCCAGGGCCAGCACGCCGGCCGCCAGGCTCGCCGTGACGCCCGGCTCCGGGACGGTCACCGTCACCTCCATGGTGGGCGGAAGGGCCGCGCTGTCGGCGGTCTCGGTCATGTAGAAGTTCGGGTTGGTGCCGCCCACGAACTGGACCGTCTCGGTCATCGACACCACCGCGAAAGCGAGCACGCCCTCGTCCAGGCTCTCCTGCACGTAGGCGAGCACGTCCGGGTCGCTGGTGTCGATGACGAACTCGAAGGTCTCGCCGGCGCTCACGTTGTTCACGCCCTCCGGCACCGTGTCGCCGGGCGAGAGGCCCGATGTGGAGATGCCGATGGCCCAGGGCGAGGGGTCGAAGCCGCCGCCGGTCAGTGGCGCCATGCGCACCACGTTGTTCGAGACGTCCCCCTCCGGATCCGGCACACCCGGATCCCAGGGGTAGGCATTGCGCACGCCCTGCCCCATGCCGCCCGAACAGCCCTCGCAGTAGCGCTCGTTCTCCTCGAAGTCGATCGGACCGTTGTCGCCCGGCGGCACGCCCAGGGCCGGGACGACCGGCAGGGCGTAGCCGCCCCGCAGGCCGACCCCGTAGACCTCGATGGGCCGGCCGGCGTCCGAATCGGGCACGTAGCCCGGATCCATCGGGTCGAGATACGTCTGCCAGGCGTCGTAGGTCGGATCGTAGGTGAACGCGCCGTTGAAGTGGGTGAGCGTCAGCCGCACGCTGATGTCCGTGTAGTTCGACGGGCCCTCGCCGGCGGGGATGCCGGCGGCTTCCGTGTCGACGGCGACGATCACCTGTCCGTCCTTGTTGTCGAAGTCGGGCGCGCTGCCGACCGCGTTGAAGGTGGACGCCACGTTGCGCAGGCCCGGCGTTCCGTTCAGCGGGTACATCCAGCGGTCGAAGTCGACCGGGTCGACGGTGATCGAGTGGATCGCCTGGCTGGCCGTGGCCGAGAGCGGCGCCGCGAGGATCGCGAGCGCGAACAGCAGGGTGGGTGTCCGGTGGTTCATGGGGTGCTCCTGCAGGAGGGGTGGATCCGGCGGCGAGCCCGGCGCCCGAGGGCGGCGAGCATGGCGATGCCGGCGGCGAGGCCCGACGCGGTGCCTGGCTCGGGAAGCGTCTCGACGACGAGGCTCGGCTTGAAGTTCGGCCCGACCACGCCGTCGTCCCAGGTGTAGAAGCCGATCACGCGCGGCTGCTCGGACGTGATCGCGATGCCGTGGTTCGTGTCCGGATCGTCGATCCAGCCCTGCACCACGTCGCTGACGTCGCAGATCTGCATGCCGACCTCGGTGATGTCGGGAACCCGGTCGAACCAGGTGCCGATCGCCGGCCGGTCGTTCCAGGTCAGCGTCTCCTGGCTCCACGGCTCGAGGACCTCGTGGCAGAGGACCTCGCCCACCTCGTCGGTTGTGTCGCCGAAGATCGTGTAGTCGAAGCCGTAGTAGATCCAGGCGTAGGCCTCGTCGACGACGGTGCCCGGCACCAGCAGCTCCGGCGGCAGGTCGAACTCGATGTAGTACTCGAAGCTGTGGTCCTCGCCGCCGAGCGTGTTGGTGTAGGCGTAGGCGCTGTTGTAGAAGCCGCGCGGGAGCTCGGGCAGGAAGGCGTAGGGCGACGAGTCCTGACCCTGCTGGATCAGGAAGAGCTCGGCGGCGGCGGGCGCGGCGGCAAGCAGCGCGGCGAGCCCCACGAGCAGGATCGGTCGCATGGCGTTCCCCCTCACTGGCCGTACTCCATGGCGAGCCCGACCATGAACGTCGAGCCGCGGATGGCGTAGGAGTCCTCGCGTCGTTCGTTCGTGACGTTGATGGCGTCGAAGTAGAGCCGACCCCGGTCCCACAGCGGCTGGGTGACGCGGAAGTCGAGCTGCCAGGTGGGGTCCAGGTGCTCGGACCCGTCGGCGAAGCTGATGAGTCCGGTGCCGCTGCCCTCCGGGATCACCGAATCCCGCCAGCGGAAGGCGGTGAGCAGGCGCGTGTCGGTCCAGGGCAGGGTCAGCAGGCCGCGCAGCGCGACGACGTGCTCCGGCTCGTTGGGCAGCTCGTCGAGGGCGACGTTCGAGTCGGTCACCTCGGTCTGGAGCCAGGTGTAGTCGACGCCCAGCTGTGCGTGACGCGTGACGCGCAGGCGCAGCTGGGCCTCGACGCCCCAGGTGCGCACCGAGTCCAGGTTCGACTTGGCGAAGACGTTCGAGGTGATCGGCAGCGTCACGCCCACGCCGCACTCGGGCGTCCAGTCGGCCGGGTCCGGGTAGAACTGGGCCTGGGCGTCGCAGACGAGCTGGAGCACCGGGTCGAAGCCCGGGTCGCCCGGCGGAACCACCTGCTCGCCGATCTGGATCTCGCCGGCCAGCTGGGAGCGGATGTGGTCGTCGATGTCGTTGTAGAAGCCGGTGGTCGCCAGGCTCATCCACTCGGCCGGGCTCCATTCCAGGCCGGCGCGGGTCGACATGGAGCGCTCCGGATCCAGGTCCTCGTTGCCCGCCAGGAAGTAGGCGCCGCCGAGCTGGGGCGTCGGCGGCTGGTAGAGGTCGCGCAGGGACGGCGTGCGGTAGTTGAGCCCCCAGGATGCGCGCAGCTTGAGCGTCTCGTGGGGCTTGACCAGCACGCCCACCTGCGGGAGCACGCGGCTCGCGAACTCGCTGTGGAAGCGCGCGCGCACGCCCAGCACCAGCGAGAACCAGTCGGTGACCGCGCTCTCGGTCTGCAGGTAGAGGCTGGGGATGGTGAACGTCTCGTCGACGTCGCGGCCCGCCGCCAGGTCGTCGTTGTCGATGCCCGGCGGCAGGTCGCCCTCGTCCAGGTCGAGACGCTGGTAGGCCAGCTCGCCGCCGCCCAGGATCGAATGGGTGATGGGGCCGGTCTCGAGGAAGTGGTCGAAGCGCAGGTCGCCCTTCCACTCGTCCTCCCGGAGCACGAACTCGCGGCCCACCTTCGAGTCGGTCTCGACGTCGTACCAGGTGAAGTCGCCGATCACGCTGGTCGAGTCGAGCGCCAGCCAGTCGAAGCCGCCGTTGCCGCGCCAGTTGGTCTCTTCGGTGGTGAGGTGGGTGTGGGTGCCCTCGGGCACCAGGTCGTCGTCCTCGACGCGCCACACCCCGTTGCCGCGCAGCTCGAGCGACTCGCCGACCGGCAGGTTCCACTTGCCGTAGAGGAAGTGGCTCTGGAGGACCGAGTCGTCCCCGCCGATGCCCACGAAGACGATGTCGTCGTCGGTGGGTGCGTCGTAGCCGTTCACGGTGTCGAAGTCGCCGGACAGCGAGAGCCCCAGCGGACCCAGCCGGCCGCTCACCGCGCCCCCGGCGCGCAGCTTCTCGTCGGTGCCGAGCACCAGATCGCCGGCCACGCGGGCGCCCTCCTCGGGAGCCCCCTTGGTGACGACGTTGATGACGCCGCCGCCCGCGTCGGTTCCGTAGCGCGTGCCCTGGTTGCCCCGCAGCAGCTCGATGCGCTCGATGTTGGTGAGCGGCACGTCCGCCAGGTCGCCCACGCCGCCGATCTCTCCGCTCCAGCGCTGGCCGTCCACCAGGATGTGGGTGTACTCGGGGGGCATCCCCTCGATGGAGACGGCCGCGTCCTGACCCTGGATGCGCTGCTGGGTGCGGATGCCGGCGCGGTACTCGACCACGTCGGCCACGCTGGTGCCCGGCGTGTCCTGGATCTCCTGCCGGGTGATCACCTCCGTCTCGATCGCCGTGTCCTGGAAGACCTCCTCCGCCCGCAGCCGCTCGTCCTCCACCACGATCTCGCCGCCGGTGTGCACGGTCTCCTCCTCCGCCGCGACGGACGGCGGAGCGAACGCGACGACGAGGGTCGCGGCCAGGAGGAACGCGCGCGGCATCTGGAGAGTGGCTCCTCGCCCCCCGGCTGGCGGGTGGGCGTCGGACGTCTGGCTGGCCGCGAGGCGCGCTTGCTGGACGGATGGATTCAGTCGGTCAGCGAGAACCGGAGCACGAAGTCGATGGCGAACTCACCGCCCGGGGGCGGGGGAAAGGGAGCGGCCTTCTGCGCGGCCGTGCGGGCCTGCTTCGCCAACACCAGCGGCGCGCGGCCGAGGGTCTCGACACCGGCCAGGTCGCCGGCAGCGTCGATGCGCAGGCGCAGCGTCACGTCGCCCTCGATGCCGCGGCGACGCGCCATGGCCGGGTAGCGCTTCTGCGCGGCGATGCGCGCGAGCAGCAGGGCCTTGTAGCGATCGAGGAGGTCTTCGACCGACGGACCCGGCGCCGCGCTGGGCGGCGCCGCCGCGACTGCCGGCGGCGCCGGCGCCGAGG
>JBNLVK010000039.1:0-3045 GCA_050618055.1 Myxococcota bacterium | reverse complement strand
GGCGCCCACCGACGTGCAGACCGGCACGGCGAGCAGGTCGACGCCGGGCGCCACGCCCGCCATGCCGAAGCCGTTGTCCTCGGTGGCCGCCACCACGCCCGCCACCAGCGTACCGTGCACCGCCGGCGCCTCGCCGGGTCCGTCCTCGACGCGCGCGACGCGCACCGCCGCCAGGTCGCGGTGGTCCGCCGCCGGCGCCGAGTCGAGCACCGCCACGGTCACACCCGCGCCGTCGGACGCGCCCCGCGCCGCGTCGACACCGGTCTGGTCGAGGGCGTACTGGAGGGGGCGGTACGGATCGGGGCGGGGGTCGCGCGCGGGCTCGGCGGCGGTGACCTCCGCCTGGGCCGTGAAGTACACCGAGTTGGGAACGACCGTCGCCGTGTCCGGCACGCCGGGCACCAGCGCCCGGGCGTCCGCGTCCTCCGGGCCCACCACCCGCGCGATCGTGGCGCACAGCACCGGGCTGAAGAACGACTCGGCCACCCGCGCGCCCGGACCCAGCTCGGTGCCGTCCGGCAGCGCGCCGGCGGCGTCCTTGGGCAGCGCCAGCAGCACCTCGCCCGCCGGCTCTTCCGGCGAGAGGGCCGGCGCCGCCGGCAGCGTCACGATCGCACCCGGGCGGGCGCCGCCGGTGGCGGGCGCCACCGGCTCCACGGCCTCGGCGCGGGCGATTTGCAGCTCGGCGCCGTAGGCCTCGTCGAAGGGAGCGCAGCCCGCCGCGTCCTCCGCGCGGGCGGACGTCCCCAGCAGGAGCCCCGCGAGCAGGACTCCCCCGGACGCGCGCAGCGTCCGTCGGCAGAGGCGCGTCCTAGCGACTCGCCGGCTGTGCGAAGGTCGCGACACCCTGACCTTCTCCCTGGAGGAGCCTCGCCGCCGCGGCCGCGTCGGCCGTGGGAGCGAGCTCGATGCGGTAGACGCCGAGCTGGGTCGGCCCCGAGACGATCTGCCCGCCGATGGCGCGCAGCGCCGCGTGCACCTGCTCGGCGCGCGCGTCGGACCGGAACACCACGTCGAGGGCCGGTGCGCCCGCCGGCGCGGCGGCGGTCGTCTGCGGAAGCTCGCCCGCCACCTGGTAGTCGGGCTCCGACGCGCCGTACAGCAGGCCGCCCAGCGCGCCCAACGCTCCGCAGAACAGCGCCAGGGCGATGCCCGCCGCCAACGCCGCCGGCCGCGCGCCGAACGCACCCCAGCTGCGTCGCGGGGCCCGCGCCACCGGCTCGCCCGCCGCGGACGTGTCCGCGCGCCCGGCGCCCTCGCTGCGCTCGATGCGCGCCAGCACGCCGGCGTACACCTCGTCCGCGTCCGGCAGGTCCTGCTCGGGCAGGGCCTCGCCGGAGACGAACGTCAGCTCCTCGCGGCAGGCCGGGCAGGCCGCCGCGTGCGACTCGACCAGCCCGCGCCGCTCCTCGTCCAGCGCGTCCGGGTACCAGGCGATCGACGCCAGCACGACCTCGGGACATCCGTTCTCGTTCTGGAGATTCATCACGTCCCTCCTCCGTCGCCGCGACGCATGAGCGTGCGCAGCCGGGCGCGTGCGCGGTTCACCCGCGTCTTCACGTTCCCCTCCGAGATGCCCAGCTCGTCGGCGATCTCCTGGTAGCTGCGGCCCTCCAGGAAGGCGAGGCGCAGCACGTCGGCCTGCCCCTTCGGCAGCCGCTCGAGGGCGTGGGCCAGGCGTCGCACCTCCTCCCGCGAGCCGACCTGGTCCTCGACGTCGGCGTCGTCGGCGAAGCGCTGGAGCGCCTCGTTCTCGGTGGGCACCACGCTCGAGCGCTTCAGCTGACCCTGGAAGCGCCGGGCCGAGATGGCCTTGAAGTGGGCGATGCCGAAGATCCAGGAGTGCACCTCCGACTCGCCGCGGAAGGCGTCGGCGCCGCGCCAGACCTCGAAGAAGACGTCGGAGACGATCTCCTCGCACAGACCCTCGTCGCGCACGCGCCGCCGCACGAAGGCGGTGACCCGCGCGTAGTAGCGATCGAACAGGGCGCGGTGCGCCGCCGTGTCGCCGCGGGCCACGCGCGACAGCAGGTCGCGGTCGCTGGGACGCTGCGCCGGCGTCTGCGCGGGACGCGGGGCCGGCAGGCCGCCGCGCGGGAAGATGCGAACCACCTTGCTGCTCATCGCTGCTGCCCCCCTCCGAAGACCGGACCGCCGCCGTCGCCGGGTCCGGGCTCGCTGATCACGCCCCGGCCGATCACCACCACGTTCGCGCAGCCGACGGACGGCCCGTCGCAGGACGAGCGGTCGACCGTCGGCGGGCTCGGCGGCACGAAGGGATCGGCGCCGCCGGGCGCGGCCACGTCGTTCGGGTCGAAGTGCTCGCGCGGACCGCCGGCCACGTCGAAGCCCTGGGGCGGGTCGCCGCGCAGCGCCGTCTCCGGCTCGGCGCACGGACCCGGCGGCGCCAGCCGGTCGAGCCCGTTCGCCCCCGCCGCGTGTGCGGCGAGCAGGGCGGCGATCGCCGCGATCCCCAACGACGTTCGATGTCTCATAGCTCCCTCCCGAAGCCCAGGTGGACGTAGAAGCCGAGCACGTGGTGCTCGTAGTCGAAGACCTTCGTGTTCGAGTCGTTGTCGACGTAGCGCCAGCGCGCGGAGACCGAGACCACGTCGGTGACGGGACGCGACAGCTCGGTCTCCACCTCGAACATCTCCTCGCGGCGCCGCACGCCCGAGAGCGTGTAGGGCACGCCGTTGGGCGGGACGCCGGCCGCCACCGGCGGATCCGGGTAGGTGCTCGCGTGGCGGAACGGCCGGTAGGTGTAGGCGCCCTCCACGTCGAAGCCCACGCCGAAGGGCAGCCCGGTGGAGAGCCCGACCCCGAAGCGGTGCGCCCGGTAGGTGTACTCGCGGCCGCGCGCCTCGAAGCTGGCGAAGTCGTAGCCACCGTGCAGCGCGGTGTCCCGGAGCGGCAGCGCGCCGGTGTCGATCGGCAGGCTGTGTCCGATGCCGGCGCCCACGCCCCAGCCCGAGCGGCGCCGCTCGCTGCGCTCGTCCAGGCCGGTGGGGCCGCAGTAGATGGCGGGACCGCAGGGGTTCGGGC
>JBNLVK010000038.1:0-28625 GCA_050618055.1 Myxococcota bacterium | reverse complement strand
TCAGCCTGGTGGTCATTCCGAACCTGCCCGAGGGTCTGGTCCCGGCCGGCAAGCTCGCGTCCTTCGGCGAGATCGAAGGCGACGAGATCTGGTATTGGCTCTACCTTTCGAACTTCTCCGTCGCCGCGGCCGGCGAGTGGCGTCACGGCATCCTGGACATATCCTGGTCCCTGGCCATCGAAGAACAGTTCTACCTGGTCTGGCCGCTGGTGGTGCGATCGCTGGGACGCGGCGCCCTGCTGCGTCTATGCGTCGCCCTGGTAGTCGGCTCGTTCCTCGTGCGGCTCGGCATGGTGTGGGCCGACGTGAACCCGATCGCCACCTACGTGATCACCCCCGCGCGCATGGATCCGCTGGCGGCTGGAGCCTTCGTGGCCATCGCCGCCCGCACGCCCGGCGGCATCGATGCGCTTGTGCCACATGCGCGCCGCGTGACGGCGGGAGCTGGCGGCCTGCTGCTCGCCTTCTTCTTCTGGTTCGGAGGTTTCCCGGCTCGCGACCCGCTGATGCAGACCCTGGGCTACAGCCTGATCGCGCTGTTCTTTGCCGGACTGCTGGTGCTCGTAGTAGCGAGCGTCCAGGGCCGTCCGCTCTTCGAGGTGTTCACGGGCCGTTGGCTGGTCTGGCTCGGCACCTACAGCTACGCGCTCTACCTGTTCCACCTGCCGCTGCGCGCCGCCATTCGCGATACGGTGTATCCGCGGGACGCGTTCCTGACGTTGCTCGGCTCGCAGATCCCCGGCCAGATCCTCTTCACGTTGGCCTCGACACTGCTGGCCGGCAGCGTAGCGCTGCTGAGCTGGCACCTGTACGAGAAGCGCTTTCTGGCGTTGAAGCGCTACTTCACCGCCACACCAAGGCGGTGAAGCACGGCTCGGTCACCTTCCGCGCGGTACGCGCCGGCGGCGGCGGGGGCGAGGACGCCCTGGCCGGGCTGCAGAACGAGCGGTGGATCGTCACTGGCGAAGAGCCGCGCCACGCCTTCGGTGCAGAACAGGATCTCGAGGCCGCGCCTGGCGGGCGAATCCCAGGCCTGCTCCTCCGAGGGGCGCAACACCGACAGCGAGAACTCTCGCGCCGGCGTCGCGTAGCGGACCTCGACCGGACCGACAGGCTCCGGCCACTGGATCTTGGGAGATCCCGAGTCGAAGCCGAGAACGGCCAGCAGCTCGGGTACGTCGACATGCTTCGGGGTCAGGCCACCGCGCAAGACGTTGTCCGAGCTCGCCATCACCTCGATCGCCAGCCCGCCGAGATAGGCATGTAGCTCGCCGGCGGGCAGGTACATCGCCTCGCCCGGCGCCAGCTCGACTAGGTTGAGGAAGAGCGGAGCCAGTACCCCGGGATCGCCCGGATAGCTTCGAGCCAGCTCCGCGAGCATGGCGTGCGCCGGATCGCCCGCCGGGTCGACGGACGCCGCAGCCTCCTCCACCAGTCTGCAACGGCGCTGTGCGTCGAGCATCATCCAGCGCTCGAAGAAGGCGCGAAGCCCGGTGCGGTCCGGTGACCGCCTGAGCGGCTTGGCGAGCGCGGTCAGGGCATCGATGCCCAGTGCCTCGAACCGCACCGCGATGTCGCCGGGCGCGCGAAAGCGGCACAGCGCCCGGAACGGCGTCAACGCGACGATCAGCTCGGGCTTGGGGTGCGGATCGCGATAGCAGCGATTCGGTGCATCCCGGGGGATGCCCGCTCGCTCCTCCCGCGCGAAGCCCTCCCGCGCCTGCTCCGCGTTCGGGTGCGCCTGGATGGACAGCGGCTCCTCCGCCGCCAGCACCTTCAGCAGGAACGGCAGCTCGCCGTCGAACTCGGCGGCGACCTCCGTTCCCAGCACACCGACCGGGTCCGCCCGAATCCAGGCATCAAGGGGCACGCGCTCCCCATCGGCGAGGATGATCGACGGTGCCGACGGATGCGCCCCGAGCCACAGCTCGGCCTGGGGCTCGCCGGTCGGCTCCACGCCCAGCAGCTCCGGGATCGCGGTCTTCGAGCCCCAGGCGTAGGGCTGCACCACGCCTTCCAGGCGCCAGAGGCGGGTCGCGTCCATCGGATCGAGAGCCTATCGTCGGCCGCCGGGGAACGCGAAGCTGGCCCATCTCGGACGCACACTGCGAACCGTCGCCTACCTGCGGCCGGGCCAGATCCTGCACCGCCTGCGCTACCGCGTGCGGCGCGCGCGCTGGCAGCGCCGCTCCGGCGCCGTCGACGCGCGCTACCGGCGCCGGGCCGAGGCGCTCCCGCCCCTGCGCTGGGACCACGCGGGGCTGGCGCGCGTCGCTGCCTGGCGCGCCGGCGAGCGCCCGGTGGCGCTGGCGCAGGACGCCGCCGACGCCGCGCTCGAGGGTCGCTTCCGCTTCCTCTCCCGCGAGGAGGCGCTCGGCGATCCGGTCGACTGGTTCCGTCCCGACCTCGACCAGGGGACCCGCCTCTGGAAGACCCACCTCCACGAGTTCTCCTTCGCCACCGACCTGGCCCGCGCGGCCCGGCGCACCGGCGACCCGCGCTACCGCGCGCGGCTGTTCGACCTGGCGCGCGGCTGGCGCGCGGCCGCCCCCATCGGCTGTCGCGACTTCGCCCTGGACAGCTGGAACGCCCGGGCGGTGGCGACCCGGCTGGTGCACTGGGCGGTGGCCGGCCGCACGCTGGATCTCGCCGCCGACGACCCGGACGCCCAGTGGCTGGGCCGCGAGATCGGCCTCCACGGCCTCTTCCTGCGCGACAACCTGGAGCTCGACCTGCGCGGCAACCACCTGTTCCGCGACGCGGTGGGGCTGGTGTTCGCGAACGAGCTGGTGGGCGGCGTGCCCGACGCCCTCGACTGGCTCGAGGCCCAGGTGGACGAGCAGGTGCTGCCGGACGGCGGCCACCAGGAGCGCGCCCCCCTCTACCACGCCCTCTGCACCCGCGACCTGCTGGAGGTCCGGCTGCTGCTGGGCGCCGCCAGCCCGGACTGGCTCGACGACGCGCTGGGCCGCATGAGCGGCTTCCTGGCGGCCATCGCGCTGGGCGACGGCGAGATCCCGCTGCTGGGCGACGGCTGGCTCGGCGAGGTGTCGACCCCGGCCCTGCTGGCGGCCGCGGCCCGGGAGGTCCCTGCGCGGCCGCCGGAGCGCCCGGAGCGCCACAGCGGCCTGGCGACGCTCACGGCCGGTCCCTGGCGCGCGGTGGTGCGTGCGGGCCCCCACGCCCCGGACGAGCAGATGGGCCACGCACACGCCGATCTGCTGAGCCTGGACGCCAGCTGCGGGGAGCGCCGCGTCGTGACCGACACCGGCACCCTGCTCTACGACCCGGGCCCGGAGCGCGACCGCCTGCGCGGCACGCTGGCCCACAACACGCTGCGCATCGACGGCGAGGAGCAGCTGGAGGTCTGGAGCAGCTTCCGGGCCGGGCGCCGCGGCCGGGCCCGCTTCGGCGGCCGCGGGCGCGTCCGCACGGCCGGCGGTGGAACCTGGCGGTGGCTGGCGGCGTCCCACGATGCGTACAGCTGGCGGCCCGGTTTGCCGATGCATCACAGGCTGGTTGCCTTGGGAGATGCCGGTCTCGTGATCCTCGACTTCGTAGCCGGAAGCGGCGTCCACCGCATCGAGAGCGGTCTCCACGCCCATCCCGACGCCGCGGACGTTCCCTTCGCGGCGCTGGGAGCGCAGCCGGCTACCGCCCGCGAGGCTCCGCTCCACGAGCGCTTCGGCGAGACGCGCCCCATGACGCGCCACGGCGTCGACGTGACGGCGCCGCTTCCCTGGGTCGGCGGCTGGGCCGTGGGCGACGTGGCCCGCTTCCACCGCCGGGTGCTGCGCCTCGACGGACCGCGCGTCGAGCTCGCGATCGAGGGATCCGTCCCGCTGCGCATCGCCTGGCGACCCGACGTCGACCAGGCCTCCGAGGCCGTCTTTCTTGCTTTGCCCGGCCCTGCCCGGGCTGCTAACTAGGCCCGTCCATGCGTCTCGGTTTCCACCGCAGTCACGAAGCCAGCGTCGCGCTCCTGGAAGCCGACGGAAGGCCGCGCTTCGCCGCGTCCGAGGAGCGCTTCAGCCGCATCAAGATGCAGGGCGGCTGGCCGACGCTGACCGCGCGCTACGTCGAGGAGACCTACGGCACCGACGGCGTGCGGGCCTCCCACGGCGGCCTGCCCACCGCGAAGCGCTTCCCGCGCGAGGCGCGGCTCGCGCTCTACAACGCCACCCACGGCAAGCTCCAGGACGTCCATCCGAAGCGCTTCCGCAAGCTGGCCGACGCGCTGCTGGGTCGCACGCCGGGAACCGGCGCCGTCTTCCCGACGCTCGAGCGCACCTTCGTCGACCACCACACCTGCCACGCGGCCAGCGCCTACTACCCGTCCGGCTTCGACGAGGCCGAGGTCGTGACCGTCGACGGTGTCGGCGACACCTACAGCAGCCGCATCTTCCACGCCAAAGGCGGCAGGCTCCACCCGGTGACGCAGAAGTTCCACACCGAGTTCCCGGTCGGACACAACTACGAGTACATGACCGCCCTGCTCGGCTTCCACCCGCACCGCCACGCCGGCAAGGTCACCGGACTCTCGGGCCACGGCAGCCACGACGAGCGCCTGCTGCGCACCCTCGAGGGCTGGCTCGCCCGGGTGTGGTCGGCTCGCGAGGGGCGTCCCTACTTCTTCATGCTGCACTCGCAGCACGGCTCCACCGACGACGATCCGGCCTTCGACGCGGCGATCCGCGAGCTGCGCGAGCTGCGCCAGACCCTGTTCGGCGACTGGTCGAACATGGACCTGGCCTGGGCGATCCAGCACCTGCTGGAGCGGGACGTCACGCGGCTCATCGAGCAGGCCATCCCGCGCATCGACGGTCAGCCCATCTGCCTGGCTGGCGGCGTGTTCGCCAACGTGAAGCTCAACAAGCTGGTCAAGGACATGGGCTTCGGACACGTGTTCGTGCAGCCGGCCATGGGCGACGGCGGCCTGGCCTACGGCGCCCCGCTCTACGAGATGGCCGAGACCGACGGCCTCACGCCCTATCGGCTCGAGAACGTCTACCTGGGGCCCGAGTACGACGAGGAGGCGATGCGCCAGGCGATCGCGGCGGAAGGCCTCGAGGCCCGCCGCCACGACGAGGTCGAGCTCCGCATCGCCGAGCTGCTGGCCGAGGGTCGCGTGGTCGCGCGCTTCAACGGCCGCATGGAGTTCGGTCCGCGCTCGCTCGGCAACCGCTCGATCCTCTACCACTGCTCCGACGCCAGCGTGAACGACTGGCTGAACAAGCGGCTCGACCGCACCGAGTTCATGCCCTTCGCCCCGGCCACCCGCGCCGAGGACGTCCACGACAGCTTCGTCGGCCTGGAGGGGGCGGAGCACACCGCCGAGTTCATGACCATCATCTCGGACTGCAGCGAGACCTTCCGCCGCGAATGCCCGGCGGCGGTGCACGTCGACGGCACGGCGCGCCCGCAGATCGTCAGCGAGACGTCGAACCCGTCGTTCCACAAGGTGCTCACGGCCTACAAGAAGCTCACCGGCATCGGCACGGTGGTGAACACCTCGTTCAACATGCACGAGGAGCCCATCGTCTGCACGCCGCAGGACGCGGTGCGCAGCTTCATGCGCGGGCACCTGGACTACCTGGCCATCGGCCCGTTCATCGTGGAGAACCCGAAGCTCGGGCCGGTCGTCGGCGCGCCGCCCCGTCGCATCGACGGCGAGTAGGCGGCCGCGGTGAAGATCCTCGTCGTCTCGTCGCGACCGCCCTGGCCGCCGGTGATGGCGGACGCCATGACCGTCGACCGCCTGCTGCGCTTCCTGTCCGGGCGCGGCCACGAGGTCGACCTGGTCTGCTTCGTCGAGGACGAGGAGCAGGAGCGCGCCCTGCGCCAGGCCCACGGCGACGTCTGCCGGCGCATCGAGACGGTGCTGCTGCCGAAGTGGCGCTCGTACCTGTCGACGGCGCTGACGCTGCCCGGCTCCCTGCCCATGCAGGCCCAGTACTACCGCTCCGACCACATGCGCGCGCGCATCGAGAGCCTGGTGGAGAGCAAGGGCTACGACGTGGTCTACACACACCTGATCCGCATGTCCGAGTACACGCGCGGGCTGCCGGTGCCCAAGGCGCTGGGCATGCAGATCAGCCAGGGGCTGAACCTGTCGCGCATGGTCGACCACGCCAGCGACCCGTTCCGCAGGACCTTCTACCGCATCGAGACGGCGAAGGTGCGCGGCTACGAGGCGCGCGTCGCCGCCGACTTCGACCGGGTCTTCCTGTGCGGCCAGAGCGACATCGACGCCATCGAGGAGACGGCCCCGCTGCCCAACGCCGTGATCAACCCCCACGGCCAGGACGTGCCGCCGCTCGCGCAGGTCCGCGAGACCGAGCGCGACCCGAACGCCGTCGTGGTCACCGGCGTCATGTCCACCTACACCAACGTGGACGCGGTCACCTGGTTCGCCGAGGACGTCTTCCCGCGGGTCGAGGCCGAGCTGCCGGACGCGCGCTTCTGGATCGTCGGCCGCAATCCGCAGCGCGGGGTGCGCGCGCTGGCGCGTCCGCCGCACATCGAGGTGACCGGCGAGGTGCCCGACGTCCAGGACTGGCTGTGCCGCGCCAGCGTGGCCGTGGCGCCGCTGCGCATCGGCGCCGGCATGCAGAACAAGATCGTGCAGGCCATGGCGGCGGAGCTGCCGGTGGTCGCCACGCCGGTGGCCAACGAGGGCATCGGCGCCGCCCCGGGCGAGCAGATCGTGCTGGCCGACGACGCGGCCTCGATGGCCCGCGAGGTGGCCCGGCTGCTGCGCGAGCCGGAGCGCGCCCGCGAGATCGGCCGCGCCGCCCGCGCCTGGGTCGAGGCCCACTGGACCTGGGAGGCGCTCTTCGAGCGCCAGGAGAAGGTGCTGGCCGAGATCGCCGCCCGCTAGAAGTCGCCGTCGGTGATGCGGTGCTCCGGGCCGCTGCGGCGGTCGATGATGGAGCCGGCGACGTTGCGCACGTGGCAGGCGCCAGTGCAGTCGCGCAGCTCGCTCACCGTGTAGAAGGTCTCCGGGCTCTCGGTCTTCTTGTGCGGTCCGGTCCTGAAGTCGCGGGCGTGGCAGCCGGCACAGTCGGGCTGGTAGGCCGGGCTCGACCAGGCGGCGGTCTCCACGCCGCCCTGGTGGCAGTCGTTGCAGTCCAGGCTGCGCCGGTGCGCGCCCGGATAGCCCGGAGACGTGTGCACGAAGGTGTCCGGGATCCAGCGGTCGGTGGAGTGGCAGAGCTCGCAGCTGCGCGCGGTGACGAAGTGTCCCGGCGGCTTGCCCGTCGCCGTGGTGCCGTTGTGACAGGAGGTGCACCCCGAGCTGATGCCGGCGTGATCGAAGCCGGCCGGGATCCAGGCGTTGGTCGAGTGGCAGACCTCGCAGCTCGCCGTGGTCGGGACGTGCTGCGGCGGCTTGCCCGTGGCGGTCGCGCCGTCGTGGCACGACCCGCAGCCGCCGGTGATCCCGCTGTGGTCGAAGGCCGAGGCCGGCAGCCAGGCGCGGGTCGAGTGGCAGGTCTCGCAGCCCGCCGTGGTGGGCACGTGGCGCGGGGGCTTGCCGGTGGCGGTGCTGCCGTCGTGGCAGCCCTGGCAGCCGGTCGTGATGCCGGCGTGATCGAAGCGCGCCCCCTGCCAGGTGATCGTGTTGTGGCAGGTCTCGCAGTCGTTCGAGCTGGGGACGTGACCCGGGTTCTTGCCCGTGGCCGTGCTGCCGTTGTGGCAGCTGAAGCAGCCGGTCGTGATCCCGGCGTGGTCGAAGCGCGCCCCCTGCCAGGTGAGCGTGCTGTGGCACTGGTCGCACTGGTCGCTCGAGATCGGGTGGTTCGGCGGCTTGCCGGTCGCCATGACGTTGTTGTGGCAGGTACGGCAGTCGTCGCCCACCAGGGCGTGGTCCATGCGCGCGTTCACCCAGGAGGCCACCGTGTGGCAGTCGTCGCAGTTGTTCGACGTGGGGATGTGGTCCCGCGGCTTGCTCGTGGTTGCCCAGGTCCCCGAGCTCTCGTGACAGGTGCCGCAGTCGGTCGGCGTCCCCTGGAGCACGCCGCGCACGTGGCACGACTCGCAGGCGACGCGATCGTGGGAGCCGGTCAGCGGAAAGCGGGTTCGCGTGTGGTCGAAGACCGGCTGGGCCGATGCGGCGTGCGCCAACGCCAGTACCAGCGCGACCGCGAGCGTCGTGCCGATTCGCTTCATCGCACGTGGACCTCCCGCCAGCGGGTCGCCTCGTGGCAGCGACCGCAGTCGTTCCCCAGGGCTCCGCGGTGGACGTCGTCGCGGCGGTGGCAGGCGCCACAGTCGCGCCGCATCCCGTCCGCACCCATCGGCGCCTGGTGACAGGCCCCGCAGGCGAGGCCCGCATGGGCGTCCTCCAGCGGGAAGCGGGTCTCCAGGGCGTGATCGAACGACCAGATGCCCCAGTCGTTCGGGTTGTGGCAGTCGTCGCACGAGGCACCGAGCGCTCCGCGGTGGACGTCGTCCGAGGCGTGGCAGCTCGCGCAGTCGGTCGGTGCGTCGTGGAAGGCCTGGGTGGCGTGGCACTGCTCGCAGCTCGCCACGGCGTGCAGGCCGAGCAGCGGGAAGCGCGTGATCTCGTGGTCGAAGCGTACGCTGCGCCAGCCCGCCTCGCCGTGGCAGGCCGCGCAGTCGCGGCCCAGCTGACCGCGATGCACGTCGCCGGAGGCGTGGCACGCGGCGCACTCCGGATCGGTCGCCACCTCCGCGGGCGGACCCGCATGGCACGAAGCGCAGCGCACGTCCCGGTGCGCGCCCGCCAGGCGGAAGCCGGTGTCGCGGTCGTGGTCGAAGTGCACCCGCGCCCAGGACGCCACGCCGTGGCAGGCGCCGCAGTCCGGTCCGTTGCCGGCCCGGTGCTCGTCGTCGGCCGCATGGCAGCTCAGGCAGTCGCGGGGCGTCGCCTCCTCCCGCGGGTTCTGGCGGTGACAGCCTGCACAGGACGCGCGGGCGTGGGCGCCGGCCAGCGGGAACCGCGTGTCCCGGTCGTGGTCGAAGCCCTCCGCCTTCCAGCCCCCCGGATCGTGGCAGGTCCCGCAGTCCGGACCGAAGGAGCCGCGGTGGGCGTCCTGGCCGCGGTGGCAGTCGACGCACGCGCTCGGCGTATCCGCCCAGCGCTCCGCCGGGTGGCAGGCGCCGCAGCGGGCGTCGGCGTGCCGGCCCTCCAGGACGAAGCCGGTCTCGCCGTGATCGAAGCCGCTCACGTGGGACCACGCGCGCTCGTCGTGGCAGTCGGCGCAGTCGCTCCCCAGCCTTCCATCGTGGGGCTCGACCTCGGCGTGGCAGTCGACGCACGCGCCGGGGGCGTCGCGAAACGCCATGCCCTCCTCGTGGCACGCGCGGCAGTCGAGCCCCTGGTGCGCTCCGCGCAGCGGATGGTCGGTGAAGCGGTGGTCGAAGGCGCCCAGGTCGAGGCCGCGGATGTCCGCCTCGCGCCCCTGGTGGTCGGTGTGGCACACCGCGCAGGCCGCATCCCGCGAGGTCGAGACGCGCCCGTGGAATCCGGTGGACGCCGCCCGGTCCGCGGCGACCTCCTCGTGGCAGTCCAGGCACAGCGCGTCCTGGCTGGAACGGTCGAAGCGCGCGTGGCACGAGCCGCAGTCCGACTCGAACTCGGCGTGGGCCGCGGCCAGCTCGCCGGGCATCACCAGACGCTCCAGGTCGATCGCCACGGCGGGCGCAGCGAGAACCCCCACCAGCAGCGTCGGGACGAGACGGCGTGCGCGCATCGCCGATCAGTAGGAGTGCACGGCGAAGACATGGATCCCCGCGGAGGCGAAGAGGAGGAAGCAGAGCGGCAGGTGGACGGCGTGCCACAGCGCGAAGAGGCGCTCGTAGACGCCGAAGCGCGCGACGCGGCGCGCCGACGCCAGGTAGGCGGAGACCGGCGCGAGCGCGCTCCGGTCTCTCGCGCCGAGCACCCGGCGACAGGCGCGCGACGCCCGGCGGACCCGCGCGCCCACCGCCACGAACTGCCCGAGCGCCGCCAGCGCCCCCTCGGGCCGTCGGTCCACGTAGCGCTCGATCTCGTCCAGGCGCTCCAGCACGTCGCCCCGCGCCTCCGCAGCCAGTTCCCGCCGGGCCGCCTCCAGCTCTCCCCGCAGCTCGGCCAGGCTGCGTCGCCGACCGGTCAGCTCCTCGTGCACCCGCGTGTACACGATCCGGCCCACGATCCCGCTGCCGGCCACGAACAGGGTGCAGAAGAGCACGACGCTGCTGTTCACCGAGCCGAGCTCGAAGTTGCAGTGGAGCAGCACTGCGGTCGGCCCCAGCAGCCCGAGCACCATGTGGGCGTGGAACCAGCGCCGGATCGGGCCCCAGCGCGACAGCGCGCGCACGTGCTTGCGAACCGAGTACAGCAGCAGCAGGACCATCATGCCCAGCCCGACGACGCCCAGCGCGTAGCCGGCCCCGGAACGCGGTGACACGAGGTTCTCCGCGCGCAGGGCCCAGCCCGTCGTCAACGCCAGCACGCAGGCCACCGCTGCGATCCACAGCGACAGCGGAAGCGATCGCACCATTCCTGGAATCCTCTCACCCGCCGCGATCATCATCGGCCAGTGAACGAAGGCACTCAACGGTGTGACTTCGCGACACACCGCGTGCGACGCGTCGACACAGCCCTAACGGGCGAACCGTCTCCACCGACGGTAGAACCATCGAACGACGCACGAGTACACCTATCGACCGGAGATCTGCTGCGGATCGGTGACACGTATCACTGTCACCGGAACGGCGCGCATCGAAGATGGTCATGAACCGAAATCTCCCCCGCCGTACAGAGAGCATGAAGCGAACGGCGATCCTGACCCTCATCGTCTGCGCTTCCGTTGCCGGAGCGGCGCGCAGCCAGCCGGCCCGCAACCTGGTGCTCGAGTCGCTGACGCTGCGACAGCGGCGGGAGAGCCTGGTCATCGAAGTGCACTTCCACCAGCCCATCCGCTACCTGCGCCACGCGCCCCGCGATCGCGGGCGCGACGTCCAGGTACAGCTGCAGCGGCTGGCCACCGCGCCCGGCGCGGGCGTTCCGGCGCGCCTGCGCGAAGCCCTGCGGCCGCCGCCGGGCGAAGCCACGCCGCTTCGCGAGGTCGTGTACGAGGGAGCGCCGGGCGCGGGCGCCGTGGTGGAGATCCGCTTCGGCCGCGACGTCGAGTTCGACGTGCGCCAGGGCGATGACCTGCGCAGCCTGACGATCGTGGTGACGACGCCGCCGGCGGCCCACTCCCAGCGCCGGACCCCGTCCACCTTCCCGGAGCTGCCCCCCATGCCGGATCCGCCGGACCTCGACGCCGTTGCCGTCCACCTGGAGCACCGCTTCGCGGTGGAGCTCGAGGCGGTGCCCGAAGGCGGAGGTCCACGGCCGCCGCCGGACCACCCGCTGTTCGAGCGCTACCGGCTCTACCGGCTGCGCTTCCAGAGCGGCGACGACGTCACCTACCGCTACCGGCTGGGCTTCCTGCCCTCGCGCAAGGCGGCCCGTCAGGCCCGCGACGCGCTGGCCGAGTGGTACCCGGAGGCGTCGGTGGTGCCCACGTCGCTGGGCGAGCGTGCCGGCTCGTCGACCCACGCGGTGTCCGCGCGGGCCCTGCGCAGCGCGGCGACGCCGAGGTTGCCCCGCGCTGCGGCCCGCGACCCCTCCCCGGCCCCGGGCACCGACGACGCCGCCCTGCTGGCGCGCGGACGCGAGGCCATGACCGACGGCGACCTGGACCTGGCGATCCGCCTGCTCACCTCCATCCTGACCGATCCCACCCGGCCCGAGGCGCAGGAGGCCCAGGAGCTGCTGGGCCTGGCGCGGGAGCGGCGGGGCCAGCTCGCCCACGCCAAGGCCGAGTACGAGGCCTACCTCTCGCGCTACCCGGACGGCGAGGGAGCCGAACGCGTGCAGCGGCGCCTCGACGCCCTGCTGACGCGCAGCGCGCCCCGTCACGCGACGCTGCGCACCCCGCGCGCCGAAGGACCCGACTGGGACGTCCGCGGCTTCGGCAGCCTCTACACGTCGTACTACCGGAGCGACCTGTGGGGCGGCTTCGAGGACGATCCGCTCTCGGAATCGATCGCCTTCACCGACCTGGACGTCTCGACCCGCGCACGGCGCGGCGACCTCGACGTGCTGCTGCGCGGCTCGGCCAGCTACCGCTACGACATCCCGCTGGACAGCGAGATCGACGAGCTGCGCGTGGGCTCTCTCTACGTCGAGGCCTCGGACCGGGGCCGCGGACTGGAGGGCGCACTCGGACGCCAGTCGGCGAACAGCGGCGGCGTGCTCGGACGCTTCGACGGGCTGCGCCTCGGCGCGCGGGTGCTGGACGACTGGGTCCTGGGAGGCGTCGCCGGCTTCCCGGTGGGCCTGTCGCGCAGGCTCGAGATCGACACCGACCGCGTCTTCAGCGGCGTGAGCCTGGACTCGCCCCGCTTCTTCGAGTCCGTCGAGGGACAGGTCTGGGCGATCGGCCAGCAGGCCGACGGCATGATGGACCGCGGCGCCGTCGGTGCCGAGGTCCGCTACTTCGCCCCCAGTCGTTTCCTGGCGGGCTTCCTCGACTACGACGTGCGCTTCGGCCAGCTCAACACGGCGCTGCTGGTGGGCAACTGGAGCCCGTCGACCGAGACGACCTTCCACCTGACCCTCGACCACCGAACGACGCCGATCCTGACGCTCGAGAACGCGCTCATCGGTCAGCCGGTCGCGTCGCTGCACGACCTGCGACGCCTGTTCTCCGACGACGAGATCGAGGACCTGGCCGCCGACCGGACCGGGCGCTCCAGCCTGGGCATGCTCGGCATGAACCACCACCTGGGCGAGAACGTCCAGCTGAACGCGGACGCGACGATCAGCAAGCTCGACGGCACCCGCGCCTCCGGCGGCGTGGACGCCACCGACGGAACCGACGTCGAGGCCGGCCTGGGGCTCCAGCTGGTGGTGAGCGGGGCCTTCGTCGCCGGCGACGTCACCACCATCGGCCTGCGCGGCTTCGCCGGCGACTTCGCCGACCGCATCCGCCTCGACCTGGGCAGCCGGCTCCCGCTGGGCGATCGCATCCACCTGCACCCGCTGCTGCTGCTGCGCTGGGAGGACCGCGACGACGGCAGCCACGCCTACCAGGTCGAGCCCGGGCTGCGCGGCGACCTGCGCATCTGGAAGCTCGACCTGGACGGCGAGATCGTCGCCGAATGGACGCGCCGGCGCGGCGGCGCCGACGCGGGCAGCGAGTACGGGTACCGCGCGCAGCTGGGCCTGCGGTACGACTTCTGATGCCGTCGCTGGATCTCGCCGCCCTCTACCTGATCCCGCTGGCCGCGCTGTGGGGGACGTACGCCTGGCGCCGGCGGCGACGCAGCCGACGCAGCGCGCGCGAGCTGGCAGCGTCGCGCGCGGCCGGACTGATCGAGCCGTCGTCGCTGCATCCGCGCATCGATCCGGACGCCTGCCTGGGCTGCGCCACCTGCGTCACCGCCTGCCCGGAGAAGGACGTGCTGGGCATCCTGCACGGCAAGGCCCGGCTGGTGAAGCCGGCCAACTGCATCGGCCACGGCGCCTGCCGGGAGGCCTGTCCCACCGGCGCCATCGCGCTGGTGCTGGGCACCGAGACCCGCGGCATCGACATCCCGATCCTCGGCTCCGACTTCCAGACCCGCGCCCCGGGCATCTACGTGGCCGGCGAGCTGGGCGGCATGGGCCTGATCCGCAACGCCATCGAGCAGGGACGGCAGGCCGTCGACGCCATCGCCTCGCGCCCCCGGCCGCCGTCCGGCGACGAGCTCGACCTGCTGATCGTCGGCGCCGGACCGGCCGGCTTCTCCGCCACCCTCGCAGCAAAGCACCACGGCCTGCACTCCGTCACCGTCGAGCAGGAGACCCTGGGCGGCACCGTCGCCCACTACCCGCGCGGCAAGCTGGTGATGACCCAGCCCGCCGAGCTCCCGCTCTACGGCAGGGTCCAGCTGCGGGAGACGTCGAAGGAGGAGCTGCTCGCCTTCTGGCAGCAGGTGGAACGCGAGACCGGCGTCGCGATCCGCTACCGGGAGCGACTCGAGCGCATGGAGCGCGTGGGGCCGCTGTGGCACGTCCGCACCCCGCGCGCCCTCTACCGGGCGCGGGCGGTGCTGCTGGCGATCGGTCGCCGCGGCACGCCGCGCAAGCTGGGCGTCCCCGGCGAGGAGCACGAGAAGGTGGTGTACCGGCTGGTCGACCCGGAGCAGTACGCGGAGCGCCGCGTGCTGGTGGTCGGCGGCGGCGACTCCGCGCTCGAGGCGGCGGTCGCCCTGGCCGAGGCCGGCGCCTCGGTGGTGCTCTCGTATCGCGGCGAGGCGTTCACGCGGGCGAAGCCGGCCAACCGGGAGCGCGTCGCCGCAGCCGCCGCCGGACCGGATCTCGAGGTCGCACTCGAATCCGAGGTCGTCGAGATCCTGCCGGAGTCGGTGCGGCTGGCCCGGCCCGCGGGCGAGGTCCGCATTCCGAACGACGCGGTGCTGGTGTGCGCCGGCGGGATCCTGCCCAGCGCGTTCCTGCGCGACTGCGGGATCGAGCTGGAGACGGCGCGCGGGAAGGTGCTGCGCGGATGACGCGCCTGCTGGCCATCGCGCTGCTGCTGCTCGCCGGGTCGGCCCTGGCCGACGCGCCCGAAGACGCACTCGACGAGGCCCGCGTGGCGGCGCGCGAGCGCCGCTTCGAGGACGCGGCACGCATCTACCGGACACTGGCCGAGGACGGAAACGTCGAAGCACAGATCCACCTGGCCTCGCTGCATCGCGCCGGACGCGGCGTCGCGCGCGACGAGCGGGCGGCCTTCGAGTGGCTCGAGCGGGCCGCGCGCGCCGGGGACCCGCGGGCCCAGTACGCGCTGGCCCAGATGCTGCGCAACGGGCGCGGGACCGAGGCGGATCCGCGCGCCGCCGCCGTCTGGTACGCCCGCGCCGCCGAGGCAGGACACGCGGGTGCCCGCGAGGCCCTGGGCGCCCTGCCCGACGGAGCAAGCGTTCCCGAGCGCTTCGCCGTCCAGAGCGACGCTGCGGCGGCGCTGCGGCGCGCGGCCGCCCGGGACGAGGCCGGGGCGGTGCGCGCCCTGCTCGACGCTGGTGCGCCGGTCGACGCGAGCGACGCGCGCGGGCGCACGGCGCTCTTCGCCGCGGTCGAGGCCGACGCCCTCGAGACGGCGAGCCTGCTGCTGGAAGCCGGTGCCGATCCGGGCGCGGCGGACCGGGCCGGCGACGCCCCGCTCCACGTCGCCGCCCGCGACGGGAACGTGGCGATCGCGCGCGCGCTGCGGACCGGCGGCGCTCCCCTCGAGGCGACCGACGCCGCCGGCCGCACGCCCCTGCTGGTGGCGGCCGCGCGCGGGCGGGCGGAGTTCGTCCGCTGGGCCCTGGAAGCCGGCGCCCGGGTCGATCCGCTGGACGCCGGTGGACGCTCGGCCCTCGCCCTGGCCCGCGCGTCGGGCAACGCCGAAGCCGCGCACACGCTGCGTCGCGCCGGGGGCGTCGACTCGACGCGGGCCGCCGCGCAGCGCCGCGAGCAGGCGTGGCGGGAGCGGCTTCGCCGCGACGACGACGCCGGACCGACGCCGCTGCTCGCCGCCATCTGGCGCGGCGACGCGGAACTCGTCCGCCGGCTGCTGGCGGAGGGAGCCGACCCGGACGAGGGCGCGGGCGGCGAAGCGCCGCTGCTGCGCGCGACCCGACAGGGCGACGCCGTGCTGGTGCGCGTCCTGCTCGACGCCGGCGCGGACACCGGTGTCCGGGCGCGTGACGGCCGCAGCGGTCTCCACCTCGCCGCCGGTCACGGCGACGCAGCGCTCACGCGGCTGTGGATCGCAGCCGGTGAGCCACTCGACCGCGCGGCGCGCAACGGCGCGACCGCCGTCGGCATCGCTGCCCTGCGCGGTCACACCGGCGCGCTGGAAGCCATGCTGGGTGCCGGCGCCAGCCCGTCGGGAGCCTCGAACGCCGGCGAGTCTGCCCTGTGCGCCGCGCTGGCCGGCGGCCACGATCCGGCCGCGCAGGCCCTCCTCGCCCACGGGGCCGATCCCCGCAGCCGCTGCACGCGCGGCGAGCCCGCCCTGCTGCGGGCGGTGCGCGTCGGGGCGCGGGAGGTCGCGGGCGCGCTGCTCGAGTCGGGCGTTGCCGCCGACGAGCCCGGCGGCGACGGCGTCACGCCGCTGATGCGCGCCGCCGAACGCGGCGACGAGGCGAGCGTCGCGCTGCTGCTCCGGCACCGGGCTGCGCCGGACGCGCGCGGTCCCGGCGGGCGGACGGCGCTGATGCGCGCGGCGGCCGGCGGACATGCCGCCTGCGTCCGGCGCCTGGTCGAGGCCGGTGCGCGCGTCGCCGCACGCGACGAGCGGGGACGCACGGCGCGCGACCTGGCGAGTGCCGCCGGCCACGACGAGGTCGCTGCCGCCCTCGAGCGCGACCGCGCGTTCGGGCTCTTCTAGCGCGCGTCCTTCCCGCCGTCCGAGCCGCGACGCCGCTCCTCGCGTCGGTAGAGCGTGCGGCGCGCGATGCCCAGGATCTCGGCCGCCCGGACCTTGTTGCCGCCGGTGAGCCGGAGCACCGACTCGACGTAGCGGTCCTCCACCTGGCGCAGGCTCAGGCGCTCGCGCAGGGCGCAGCTCAGCAGCTCGCACGGCCGGGCCGGAAGGGCACGCCCGGCCGCCTCCTCACGGCGGCGCAGCCGGTCGAGGGAGTCCGCCAGCCGCGCGTTCTCGCGCTCGATGCGTCGCCACTCGAGCGCGCGCTGCACCGAGAGCAGCAGGGCGTCGGGCTCGATCGGCTTGCGCACGCAGTCGAACGCGGCGCTGAGCACGGCGGCGCGGCTCCCGTCGCCGTTCGCGTCCAGCAGCACGATCGGCGCTCCGGGCACGCGGCCCCGCAGCGCGCGCACCCGGGCGACCGTGTCCTCCCGGGATGGAAGCGTGGCGGCCAGCACCACGCCGGGAGTCCCGACCTGCTGGCTCCCGCGGAACGGGTCCACCACACACTCCCAGTTGCGCAACACCCGCTCGACGGCCCAGCGGGTGGCCGGCTCGTCGTCGACCAGCAGCAGCCTGCCGCCGCGGACGCCGTCTTCGACGCATTCTCTCATGTGATTGGGAAATTTATCCCAATTTGCGAGATCCCTCAATTCCCTCCGATGGCGAACGTCTCCGCCACCCGGAGTGCATTGGCGGCGATGGTATAGGTGAGGTTCTGGGCCGGCAGGTCGGGGAAGGCCGCCGCGTCGATCACGTAGACGCGGCGCGTCCCTGCGAGCCGTCCGTCCGGGTGGCTCTCCAGCGGGCCCGGCGAGCGACGCATGGGCAGCGAACCGGCCAGGTGCCCGGAGAACCCGAGGGGCGCGAGCTTCGCCAGCGGCGACGCCGCCACGAAGCCCAGGTCGCGCCGCGCCTGCCAGAGCCTCCGCATGAGCCGCTTCATCACCGCCCGGTGCTCCGGGTGGAGGCGCTGCTCCACCTCGATGCGGCCCAGACCGTCGGTGCGGCGCACGCGCCCCGACACGATGCGCGACTCGCTGCCCGCAAGGTAGGTGAAGCTCACCAGCAGGTTGTTGAGCGGCCACCACGCCAGGTTCTCGAGGGGAGCGGGAAGCGCCGCCAGCACGGGCGCCAGTTCGGCCAGGAAGTACTCGTGGAAGGAGTAGAGCTGGAGGTGCAGCGCGCGCTCCGACACCAACCCCGCGTCGAGTGCCAGCGCCGCCTCGGCCAGCGTGAAGCGGGATCGGAAGCGGCCGCCCACCAGGCCGCGGGTCAGCAGCAGCGGCAGCAGCACCATGTCGTTGTCGAGCAGGGGCGTCGGGCGATCGTGGTGGCCCTGGGAGTCGGCGGCGATACGCAGCGAGGACAGCGTGCCCGCGGCCAGGAAGACCGCGTCGTAGCGATCGCGCCCGGCGCTGCCGGAGGCGTCGCGCCACAGCACCTGCACGCCGTCCTCCTCCTCCGCGAAGCGTTCGACCGTGACGCCGCCGCGGTAGCGCAGCCCGCGCCGCTCCAGGTCGGGGAGCGTGCGGCGCGTACTGTAGATGGCGTCCCAGGCGCAGCCGTAGACGCACAGCCCGCAGCGCCGGCAGGCGTCGGCCTCGTCGCCCGGAAGCCGCGCGGCCACCCGCGCCCGGCCCGCCGCAAAGCCCCGCTCGGCCAGCGCCTCACCGCGCTGCGCCCAGTGCTCCAGCAGGCGCTCCGCCGCCGACCCCGGGTTCCGCGGCGGATGCTCCCGACAGGCGCCACACAACGGGTACGCCCGCGCCAGGTCGTCCCGCTGCTGGACCAGGCCGAACAGCTCCGACGCCGCCGCGTAGTGGGGCTCCAGGTCCCCGGCCGCGATCGGCCAGTGGGCGTAGTCGTCGGCGCGCCAGCTGTAGCAGGCCGCTCCCCAGACGTTCGAGAGCCCCCCGCGCGCCAGCGACCGCGGAATCGGCGTCGACTGGAGCGGGATCCCCTGCTCCACTCCGTCGAAGACGAAGGAGGAGCCGAGGATGCGCTTCTCGATGCGCTTCGCGTCGACGTCGCCGCCCAGCACGGCACGGACGCCGCGCAGCAGCCCGGCGCCTTCGCCGCCCGGACCGTGCTTCAGCTCGCGGCGGACCGCCGCGTCCGGCGAGGCGCCCGACTCCACCTGCCGGCGGATCTTGGCGGCCAGCGCCTCCGACGACGGGTCCGGCTCGCGCCCGCCGTCGAGCATCTCGACGTACAGGCCGCCACGCAGCAGCGGCAACGCCGCCGCCACGCCCGCCGGCCCCGAACCGATCACGGCGACGCGGGGCAACTAGGACTTCCCGAAGTACCGACGGATGGACGCGACGTTGCGTTCCACGTCCTGCATCGAGTAGCGGGGATAGGTCGGGAGCAGCACGACGGCGCCGGCGGTCGCGCGGGCCCGCGGGCAGTCGCGCCGGTAGTCGGCGAAGCAGGGCTCGTCGGCGCAGTTCTTCAGGTGCTGGGCGGCCACGTCGCGCCGCTCGCGCATCAGGTGCTTCAACAGCGAGGTCCGGTCCTCCACCTGGATGGGGTAGTAGGTGTACATGTGCGTGCCGTCGCGGCGCATGGGCGGACGCATCACCTCGGGAACGTCGGAAAGCCCCTCGTCGTAGGCCGCTGCCCGCTCCACCCGCGCCTGGATGTGGGCGTCCAGCTGCTCGAGCTGCGGAAGCACGATGCGCGCCTGGAGCGGAGTCATGCGCCGGCGATAGGCGTCTGGCAGCTCGCGCTTGATCTGCGGGTTCATGTCCACCGACACCTGGTTGTTCAGGAGGGCCACGTCGTGCAGGTAGCCGTAGCGGAAGACGTGGTACGTGAAGCTCTTGAACAGCGCCGGCCAGGTGGCGAGGTCGGTGGCGACGCCCGAGAGCACCTCCTTCAGGTAGTGGGCCCAGGGGTGGGCCGGCCAGCTCGCCATCTCCTGGCGCACCCGCTCTGCCACGCCGGCGTCGGGCGAGACGAGCATGCCGCCGTAGAAGGAGTTCACGTTCTTGTATCGGCCGAAGCTGTAGATGCCGGCGTCGCCGAAGGTGCCCATGCGCTGGCCCTTCCAGACGGTGCCGAAGGACTGGGCCGAGTCTTCGATCAGCGGGACGCCGCGCTCGCGGCAGATCGCCTGGATGCGGTCCATGTCGCAGGCGAGGCCGTGCAGGTGGGTGACGAGGACTGCACCGGTGTCGGCGTCGACGAGCTTCTCGATCTCGGCCGGGTCGATGTTGCAGGTCTCGCGCTCGACGTCGGCGAACACCGGCACGGCGCCGGCGCAGATCACCATGTTGATCACGTCGGAGATGGTGTACGGCGAGAGCACCACCTTCCGGCCCGGCGGCACGATCGCCTTCACGGCCAGGTAGACGGCCAGGCGCGCCTGGGGCGTGCAGATCGCATGGGCGGCGCCCCACTTGCGGATCGCCGCCTCCAGCTGCTCGCAGTCGTCGCCCTTCAGGCGGCGGCCGAGCAGGACGTCGCGGCCGATGGCCAGGTAGTCGCCGAGCCGGGTGTAGAGGCGGTAGCGCGGGAGCGGCTGCATGATGTTCCTCGGGACCGCGCGCAGACCCCGCCGCCGCGGCGGGGGCGCAGTGTACCGGATCCGCTCCTCCAACGGCCGGACGGAGGCCTCGCTTGAACCCGACCTGCCAGCCTTCTGCCTACCCGAGCGCCGGCAGGCTCAAGCCGGAAGGCCCGACGGCCGCTGCTATTCTCACGCCCCATGGCCGAACCCGACCACATCCTGACCATCGTCATTCCCGCCCTGAACGAAGAGGAGGCGATCGGGACCACCATCGAGCGCTGCCTCGAGGCGCGCCAGCACATCGTCGACACCTCGCCGGTGAAGGACGTCGAGATCGTCGTGGTCAGCGACGGATCGACCGACCGAACCGAGGAGATCGCGCGCAGCTTCCCCGAGGTGACGGTGCTGGTCTTCATCGAGAACCGGGGGTATGGCGCGGCGATCAAGACCGGTTTCGCCCACGGCAGCGGGGACCTCGTGTCCTTCCTCGACGCCGACGGGACCTGCGACCCTCGCTTCTTCGCCGACCTCTGCCAGGAGCTGGACGCCAAGGGGGCAGACCTGGCTCTGGGCTCGCGCATGGGGCCGAACAGCGAGATGCCGCTGATCCGCACCGTCGGCAACACCCTCTTCGCCTGGATGCTGGGGCTGCTCGCCCACCGCCGCGTCCAGGACACGGCCAGCGGCATGCGCGTGATCCGCCGCTCCGCCCTCCCGGACCTCTACCCGCTGCCGGACGGCCTCCACTTCACTCCGGCCATGAGCGCCCGGGTGCTGCTCGAGGACAAGCTCGAGCTGATCGAGCTCCCCATGGCCTACGCCGAACGCCAGGGACGCTCGAAGCTCTCCGTGGTGAAGGACGGGGTGCGCTTCCTCACCTGTATCCTCCAGGGCGCGGTCACCTTTCGTCCCGCGCGCCCCCTCGGCTACGTGGCCGGTGCACTGGCGCTCCTGGCCACGCTGGTGGGCAGCGAGCCGCTGCTCTACTGGCTGCGCAAGGGTGAGCTGCTGGAACCCATGATCTACAAGGTACTGATGGCGTCGCTGCTCACCACCTTCGCCGGAATCGTGGGCTGCGCCGCGATCGTCGCCGATCGGGTGGCCGCCGCCGCCCACTACCGACCCGCGACTCGCGACGGCGTGATCGGATGGGTGTCTCCGCTCTTCTCCAGCCGCTGGCGCTTGTGGGGCGTCGCCTCCCTGGCGGCGGTTGCGGTGCTCGTCTCGCTGCCGGGAATCGGCGAGTGGCTGACCGAGGGCGAGGTGGCCATGCACTGGTCGAGGGCGGCGTTCTCGTCGCTGATGCTGATGCTGGCCGCGATGCTGGGCGTGACGTCGTTCCTGCTCAACATGGTCGAGCTGATCGAGGCCAATCGGCTGAACGCACCGACCATCGCTCCTCCGGACCGCCAGTTCGAGGCCAAGGCCCCGGGGCACTGACCAGCTTCGTCTCTCCCCTCCGCGGCGGCTGTGAGCTCGTCGCCGGGCCGGAAGTCGGATACACGCAACATTGCTCGCAAGTCTGCGAAGCGCCGCCGCTCGTTCCAGCGACGGGAAAACACGCCGAAGAGCGTCGCCCGGGGGTGTAGGATGCTCTCCTTTCCGGAGGCTGCGTGGATCGCTCGGATCCGAAGAGCAGATGGCGAGCCTGCCTCCCGATCGCGCTGGTCGCGGCGGCCTGTTCCGGTGGCGGGGGTGGAGGCTCGTCGGGAGCCGGTAGCGGCGTTGCGACGGCGGGCATCGACTGGGAGCGCGTGAACGACGCCTCCTCGCTCGAGCGCTGCATGGAGGATGCGGCGACTTCCCACTGCCTGCTCGAGCAGTCGATCGTCTTCACGGGCAATCAGACCAACGAGTTCCTGCGCCTCGACCTGCCCGACGACACCCTCTCCCACCTGCGCTGTGCCCCTGGCACCGCGATCGTGTGGGACAACGCCGACGGCGCGCCCGCCTCCGGCGTGAACGTCGTGCGGCTGCAGCTCGACCAGGGGGAGGAAGTGGTGGTCGAGGACTGCGTGGTCGAGACCCGGGTGGCTGGCGATCCGGAGACCGGACACCCCACCAGCGTCCAGCTCTTCTTCGCTCGTCACTTCGGCCTCGATCCCGACTCCGCCTCCGACGTCACGATCCGGGGCGGCTCCTTCCGGACCGCCTACACCGGCTCGTCCTCGATCGCCCTGGGGTGCAACTGCAACGGCCCCACCCGCTGGACCATCGAGGACGTCCACGCCGAGGGCCCCATCGCCCTCGACGCGAAGGGCCGGAGCTGGGATGGGAGCCCGTTGCCCTGGTCCGTCACGAACTCGACGCTGGTCGCGCGCGACTACACCCAGGGCACCCCGCGCTGCTGGAAGCAGCTCCACGACGTCGCCTTCGTAGACCTTTCCGGCACCACCTGCGTGGGAGGCCAGCTCCAGTTCTCGAAGATCCTGAGCAACGCCTCTCCACAGCACCACGACCTCGACGGCCTGACCCTGCGCGACGTGCCGATCGCGACGAACGCGAGCGGCGCCCTGATCGCCATCGCGGATCCCCATTCACTCTCCGGCACCCTCACCATCGCTGGGGCGCCCGGCACCGGCGATCCGGGCGACGACCGCAGCCACAACCTGATCCTCGGCGACACCATGGGGGCAATCGAGCTGAGGGTGGAGTTCAGCGACTGCCACCGGGTCTTCAGTCACGAGCGTCTCGATGACTTCGCCCTCGACCTGCGTCCCGGGGGCCAGATCGGGAGCATCGAGATCGACCTGGTCGGCCCGGGCGACTGCCCGACGCCTCCCCAGCTCTTCGACCACCAGTTCGACGTCGGCAGCGACTTCCTGAACGGCGACAGCCGCACCGTCAACGCCATCGGCGAGAGCCTGGTCAACGGCTACGCCCGGACCAACCGCATCGAGTCCTCGTTCCGCCTGGTGGACGGCCAGGTAGTCCCCGACTCGACCATCATCCCGCTGCTGGCAGGACGCCAGGCGAGCGCGCCCCCGACCCTGGTCGCTCCCGATGCGGCTCCCGAGTCGTCTTCGTCGGTCGGCTCGTCGACCGCCGAAAGGGCTCGGATCCAAGCGCACACCGGGGCGGACACCGCCGGGCGCGTCGAACTCCTCTCCCGGGGTCCCGTCGCCGTTCCAGCGGCACCGGTCGCCGCCCTCGGTGCGATCGCCGGGGCCGTGATCGCGGTCGCGCGAGCGCTGCACCGGCGCTCCCAGCGGAGCCGCTAGCGCTGCTCAGCCGCGCTCGAGCTTGCGGTGGAAGAGCGCGAAGCGGCGACCCCGCTCGTAGCGGTCGCCGATCCGGACGAAGCCGGCGTTCGCGTAGAACGCCAGGGCCCGGTTGTCCGGGCCGTCGATGGTCTGGACGAAGTAGATCGACTCGCCCCGGCTGCGCAGCAGTGCGTCGGTGGCGTCGATCAGCTTGCGGCCGAGCCCGCCCCCGCGCAGGCTGGCGTCGGTGAAGAGGTAGACGATCTCCGGCCCCGGGAAGTCGTCGGCGCCGCCGCGCATCAGGTCGCGGACGGTGGCGGCCACGAATGCGCGGAAGTCCCGCCGGCGCACGAAGGCGACCAGCGCGTGACCCAGCAGCGCAGCGAGGGTGCCGCGCGCGATGCGCGCATGGACGGAGTTCGGGGCCAAGCTGACCACGCAGGCGCTGCCGATGCGCCCGTCGACCCGCTCCATTAGGACGTGTTCCCGGTCGGACCCGGCGAGGAAGCGGTAGAGATGCCGCGCGTAGGCCGGCCCCAGGAAGCTGGGGATCGAGTCGCCGATGGAAGCCACGTGGAGCTCTGCGAGCCGATCGAAATCGCGCTCCGAGAGCCTCTCGTCTCCGACCAGCAATCGACGCTCCTCGGGCGACGCCCGCTGCGGGCGCCATGGTAACGGATCCCCCTTCCCTGCGGCCGGACGAGCACCCGCCTTGAACCCGACCGGGTGGATCCGTCGTTCGGGGTCACCCGCGCCGAGCGGGGCCCGCGGTCGCGATCAGCGCGCGAGCAGGGGCTCGCGCTCGCGCCGTTCGCCCGGAGCCTGGAGCTCCACGTCGCCGATCGGGCCGGCGGCGCGCTCCAGCTCCTCTTCCAGGTCGCCCGCCGACGCCCACATGGCCTCGCGCGCATCGCCATCGCGGGCCGCGCTGCAGGCGGCGTCGAAACGGCGTTCGAGCCAGGCCGCCGTGCGCGGTGAGCCCGCCTCGTCGCGGTGCCTGTTGCACGCCAGCAGGCAGGCCCAGAGCGCGGCTTCGCCGGCCACGGCGGCGTGCCAGGCCCGCGCCGATCCCGCGTCCTCCGGCTCCGGGGACGGGCGCTCGCGCAGCGCAGCCGCCGCCGTCGCGAGCCGGGAGCCGACATCCGCTGCCTCCAGGCGCCCGACCAGATCCTCGTGCAGGTCGGAGCGCTCGTTGGGCGCCGACGCCCCCAGGAAGGCGAGCAGGGGCTCGCTCGCGCCTTCGAAGATACGCGTCACGCGCACGTCGCGCAGCAGCTGCGGCACTCCGGTGGCCTCGTCGTAGCCGCGGGAGCCCAGCAGCTGCACCAGCTCGTCGGCGGTCTGCCAGGCGAACTCGGATCCGGCGATCTTGGCCGTGGCCAGCAGCTCCGCGGCCACCGACTCTCCGGCGTCGAGCTCGGCGGCGACCGTCTGGAGCAGCGCGTCGAGCGCGTCGATGCGTGCAGACACCTCGGCCAGCCGCACCCGCACGACGGGATGGTCGAGCAGACGCCCGGTCGCGATACGGCGGCGTCCGGCGAAGCGCAGCATCAGCTGGGCGCAGCGCCGCATCGTGCCGAGACAGGTCGCGGCGATCGCGAAGCGGCTGTAGCTCATCGAATCCACGCCCACCTCGAGCCCACCCCGCGGACGCCCGACCACCTCGTCCAGCTCGACGCGCACGTCCCGGAACGAGATCTCGCCCTGGACCATGCCGCGCATGCCGAGCGACAGGATCTCGCGCCCCACGCGCACACCGGGCCGATCGAGGTCCACGGCGAAGGCGGTGAGGCCGCGCTTCCGCCCCTCGGCCGATACGTCGTGTGCCATGACCGTGAGCACGCCGGCCCAGGAGGAGTTGCCGATCCACTGCTTGTCGCCGGACAGCAGCCAGCTTCCATCGCCCTGCTCCTGGGCGCGCGCCTCCATGGCGGAGAAGTGGGTTCCGGCGCCCCGCTCGGTCTGGGCGTAGCCGGCAAGCTGGCGCCCCGCGGCCAGGTCGGGCAGCAGGCGGTCCTTGACCACCGGGCTCCCGAAGGCGGCGATCGGCCGCACGCCCGGGAAGAGCGAGGTGAGCAGCCAGGTGCCGAGACCCAGGTCGACCGCGGCGAGCTGCTCGAGCACGTGGGCGAGGTCGCGATGCCGCAGAGCCAGCCCGCCGTACTTCTCATCGACCTGCACACCGAACAGCCCGGCCCGGCCCAGGTCGAGAACCACGTGGGGCGGGATCGAGCGGCGCTCGTCCATCAGCCGCGCGTCGATACGCCGCTCTGCGTAGTCGCGGATCCATTCGATCCGCTCCCGGGCCCGCGACCGGCTGGTCGCGTCGTCCACCGGCGTGGTGCGGGGCGAGACGCGCATGGTCAGGCCCGCCGTTCGGCGATGTGCCCGGCCAGCAGGTCGAGCGTGTTGAGGCGCTCGACCACCTCCATGTCGTCGATCTCGACGCCGTAGCGCTCCTCGATCTCGGCCAGGAAGACCACGCCCGTCAGCGAGTCGACGTAGCCGTAGTCGAACAGGTTCGCGCTCGGATCGATCTCCGCCGCCTGAAACTTCCCCTCGGTGGCGCCTAGGAGCAGCTCGATCAGCTCGTCCCGCAACGCCGAATCCCTGGTCACCATTGCACTCGTGGCGCTCATCTCTTTTCCTCGCCTGTTCCGCCAGTCACTTCGTATCGGACCTGCAGCTTCGTCCCGCCCTCGAAGCCGCGATCCTCGAAACTGAAGCCGCACGTCTTGTAGAAGATGATCGCGGCGCGATTGTCGGCCTCGACCGTCCCCTCCACTGCCGCGAAGCCCTCCTCGCGGAAGTAGTCGAACATCCGCTCCACGAGCAGCCGCGCGGGCGGCTTGCCCTCGACCCGCACGGAGCGGAAGTCAGGGTGGACCCCGAAGGTGAGCCAGTAGCCGGTTTGGTCGTCCCTGGGGAACCCGCCCTGGTTGCGCAGCGCGTGGGGGATGGCGAGCAGGGCCCTGGGGTTCGCCGCGAACACCCGGGGCATGAAGTGGAGCAGGAAGCCGAAGTGCCGTTGCACGCCTCGCCGCATGAAGCTGTCCGGGTATTTGGTGTAGAGGTTGTAGCCGATGTAGCGGCCCTCGTAGCGGTACAGGTCCCCGGCGATCAGCCCGTCCTCGACGAGCCTCGAGAAGTAGAAGCCGGTCATGAAGCGCCGGCCGAACTGGACGGGTACGCTGTCGGGCAGCGTCGCCTCGTGCAGGTCCGCGAAGGCCTCGAGCTGCTCGGGGTCGCGGGGATCGAGAACGCGCAGTTCGGTATCGGCCACGGGTCTCAGCCCTGCGCCCGCAGCAGGCGGCTGGCCTCGTTCAACACCTGCTTGGCGTTGCCCGGGACGTTCAGCGCCTTGCGCACCCGCGAGCTCGCCATCAGCGTGCGGTCCGATTCGCGGTAGAGGTCGATGCGGAAGTCGACCTTGAAAGGTGTCCGGTAGGCGGGGATGGTGCGGGGCTCGAACTGGTCCGGCGTCAACAGGCTCGCGGACACCCGGGCTTCGACCCGGTCCGTCGGGCTCGCGTTCGCGAAGAACAGCGCGCGGCGATGCTCGGTGGATAGGCAGGACACCAGCTCGGTGGAGACCGGCGTGTCGAGGTGCTCGCACAGGAAGATGCGCTCGCCGTAGTTCATCATCGCCTCGTAGCGGGCGAAGTAGACCAGTCCGGCGCCGTTCAGGTCGCTCTCCGGGGCGATCGCGTAGACGATCCGGTCGCGGGGCCGCACGTCCAGCAGCGGCACGCCCGGCTCGCCTCCCAGCGGATCGACCTCCCCGGTCTCCTGTGCGCGGGCCTGCAGCTGGATCCCGGCCGGCGTGGTCCGCATCGGCACGATCCCGCCGTCGTCCACCCCTGCCGGCTTGAAGACCTTCAGTTTGACGTTGCCGCCGCTGCGGGCGATGAAGGCGTTGGTCATGCAGGCCCAGGAGGTGCCCAGGGCCGGCAGGTCCTCGCGGCTCTTGATCGACGCCACGAGCGAGTCCGGGATCTCCCGGTCGTCGATCACGAACAACCCCTCGACGAACTTCTTCGCGTACAGGCTCACGCGGTTGCGCACGTGGACCTCGGCGTCCTCGCCGAAGACCTCGAGCCCGTGCTGGGGCGCCAGGCAGACCTCGACGTCGATCACCGAGCCGTACAGGCGGTCGCCCTGGTCGTTGGCGATCTCCGACGGCTTGCGGCCGAGCACCCGCGCGATCGATTCCCACTGGTAGGCCGCCAACAGCTTCAGCAGCTCGACTTCGGACAGCTTCTCGCCCGGAGCCATGTGGGGCATCTGGGTGACGAAGCCGTAGGAGTTCCAGGAGGCGGGCATGAGGGGGGAGTCCGCTGGGGCCGAGTGGGGATTGCCCCGGCCGGGCTTCCATCATACGCCGTTTGGCCCGGTTTTTGGACCGTCCCCGCGGGAAAGGAATCCTCGGCAGACGGTACCCTCAGGGCTCCAGGCCGCAGTCCCGGATCTTCTGGAGCAGCGTCTTGTAGGAGACGCCCAGCAGGCCGGCGGCCTGCTTGCGGTTCCAGTTGGTGTGGTGGAGGACCCGGTCGATGGCCTCGCGTTCCGCCTCCTGGGCGGCGCGGCGACCGACCTCCTTCAGCGGGACGTCGCCGGCGGTCTGCTCCACCTCCTCGAGCAGGGCGGCCATGGCGCTGCCGCGGCGACCCGGGCCGCGCTCCGCCTCCCGCATGTCCTCGAGGATCGTCTCCTCGCCGCCCAGCACCACGACGCGCTTCATCATGTTCTCGAGCTCGCGGACGTTGCCCGGGAAGGCGTAGCGGGCCAGCTCGCCGCGCAGCCGCTCGGACAGCTCCGGAACCGGACGGCCGTAGCGCAGCGAGAAGCGGCGCAGGAAGCTCTCGACCAGCACCGGCACCTCTTCGCGCCGGTCGCGCAGCGGCGGAATGTTCACGTTCACCACGTTGAGCCGGAAGTAGAGGTCCTCGCGGAAGGCGCCCGACTCGACCATCTCGACCAGGCGGCGGTTGGTCGCGCACAGCACACGCACGTCGACGCGCACCTCCTTGTTGCCGCCGAGCCGCGTGAACTCCGAGTCCTGGAGCACCTGGAGGAGCTTCGCCTGGAGCGGCGGGCTCATCTCGCCGATCTCGTCCAGGAAGATGGTCCCGGTGTGGGCGATCTCGAACTTGCCGTACTTGCGCGCCCCGGCGCCGGTGAAGGCGCCCTTCTCGTAGCCGAACAGCTCGCTCTCCAGCAGCTCCTCGGGCAGGGCCGCGCAGTTCACCTTGATGAAGGGCGCGTCGCGGCGGGGCGACAGGTCGTGGGCGGTGCGCGCCACGATCTCCTTGCCGACGCCGCTCTCGCCCTGGATGAGCACGGTGACGTCGGTCTCGGCGATCTGCTCGATCGTGCCGCGGATGGCCTGCATCGCCGCGCCGCGCCACACCACGCCCGCGCCCGGCTCGTCGAAGCTCGCGAGCAGGCGCT